>JBDQPD010000004.1:0-71140 GCA_040260805.1 Myxococcota bacterium
CTTGCGACCGATCGGGGCGAAGCCGTCAAAGCCCGCCGATGAGTCCAGCGTCTCAGGCGCCGCTGAATAACGTTATTCAGCGGCGCCTGAGACGCTGGACTCATCGGCGGGCTTTGACGGCTTCGCCCCGATCGGTCGCAAGGCTAAGCTGACGATCGAGCTCGACGAGGGCGGCCGAACAACCGGTGAGACCATCTCAGGAACGGTGACCTTGGCGATCGAGCGGCTCGACTCGGATTCGACGCAAGCGGTGACGGGAACCATCTCGGGTGGCTTCTCAGTGAACCTGCTTGGTGAACGTTTAGCCGAGCGAAATCTCCTCATGCTGACGGGAGCTTCACCGTGAGAGGATTCGGTCTCTTAGTCCTGGCCGCCGGTTGTTCCGGACAGGTAGGATCAAGCGTGGTCATCGAGTCCGGTGACTTTGAGGGCGAACGCGTCCCTGAAATTGGCGTGACGGTCATGGCTTGGAATGACCGGATGACTTTCAATGCGGGTTATCAAGAACGAGATCACCCAGCCCTCGAGGCCGTCGCGAGTCAGAGTCAGTTTGATGAACAAGTCGACCTGCTCAGTCTGGATGGCTCGTCGTTCTTGGACGCCGTGCACAGTTTTCGTTTCGGCGATGGTTTGCATCTTCGAATCAATGAATCCGAGACCCTGATCAAAGGCGATGAACTCCAGCTTGATAGCAACGAAGGGAGCGACCGCTGGCAGCTCGCTTTAAAACTCGGCGCAGAGGGCTTGAGCGGCGACACCGACCTTGACGACCCACGTCGCGGCTTTCGTTTGCCGGGTCTGATCACAGCAAAACTTCGCATCCTTGAGCTTGCGCGCGACGCGGCCGGTCAGATCACCTCGCTCGACGCTGAGCTGGAGGTTAAAGTGCGCCGCTGCCCCCCCAGCGAGCACAATCCAGGCGAGGGTGAGGCCTACCGGCCAGGGTCCTTTGTCGCCTTGCTACACCTTGAACCGATGAGTGAGCGACTCGCAGAACACAATCTGAAGCTGCTTCTGGGCTTGTCGCCCTTGCCCCTTCCGGACAACAATGGTTTCGAGTTCCCAGGCTTTACTAGGAACTGCCGCAACAACCCGAGACCTCCTATTGACTGAAATGCTTTAAGACGCCGTGGAACTTGAACAACTACAGGCTGCCTTCGCCGCCGACCCAAACAGCACCGCTTATTACCAGCTGATCGCTCGCTACGTCGAGCTCGACCGCGTGGTAGAAGCCTTGGTGGTGGCCAAAAAAGCAGTGGGCGCCAGACCGGGCGACGCGACCGCCATTCGTACCCTTGGCTGGGTGCTGCTGGTTCAAAACAAGGTGGACCGAGCGCTCAATGAGCTTGGGCGCGCCCTACAGATCGAGCCTGGTGACTATGAAGCTCGGTTTTTGTATGCGCTCGGTCTTGAGCGCCTCGAGCGGTTCCAAGAAGCTGAAATCCAAATCGACTATGTCATCGCAGCGCATCCGGACCATCCAGGCGCTCTCGAAGCTAAGATTCGTCTCAGCAAACCCAAAGAGGAGGCGGCGGAGGACCGAGAACAGGTCGTCGAGAAGACGATCATGATGGCCGCTGCTGATATCCTCTCTTCTCGAGATCTGACCGGCTCGATCCGTAAAGAAGATGACGGACCCAATGACGACCAGCTCGCTAAGCAAGCGCAAGAGCTGGTCGATAAAGGCCTTAAAGCGCGTCGAGATAAAGCGACCCAAGCGACCGAAGCGAAAGCCAAACGCGAAGAGGTCGAAGAAGCGCAACGAGCGGCGAGACGACAACTCGAAGAGATGAGCGAGCCAAAGGCCGACCGACCGGACCAGCTCCGGAGCGATCCAGGCGCTGCAGAACGCGCCGATTATCGCAAGAAGGCGCTGGTCTCTTTAGGTCTTGCCCTAGTGGTCACTGTCGTACTGACTGCGCTGTACACGACCTATTCGAGCTGGGCTGCGAGCGAGCGAGCGATCCAAGAGCGTTTCGGTCAAGCCGAGCAAGCCTTTGTAAAGCATCAGCCTCAGCACCTGCTCAAAGCGCTGCAGCTTGCTGAAGCCTTAGTCGCCGAGCAGCCAGACCACTTCCTAGGCATTGGCTTAGCTGCTCATGCGGCGGCGAGGCTGGCCAATGAACAATCCTGGCCCGAGGGCTGGGCACGCACCGAGAAGCTCCTGAACAAGTTTCCGCCCGAACAGACGTCTGTTCACCATCGCGCTGCGAGCGCCCTGTTCAATGCCCACAAAGCCAAGTTTGGCGACGCGATGGCGGCGCTTGATCTGAGCGCTAATGGCCGCAAACTCAACCTTGCGATCTTCAAAAGTGTGCGCGGGTTCGTGATGCATCGCCAAGGCCGCAATGAAGAGGCACGAAAGTCTCTACAATCGAGCGTAGCCGATGGCGCCGACCACCCCGAACTCAACTGGATGCTGAGCCGTTTCGAGTTTGAGACCGGTCACCCGGGAGTGGCTCAAGCCTATGCTGGGCGATTGCTTGCGGCAGCCGACCAGGCACGAGGAGAGGCGCTAGAAAAGGCTCGAGCGGAACAAGCCAAAGCAGCCGCTCAAGCGAAGAAAGAGGGGAAAAAGGATCAAGCGGACACGCCGCCAGCTAAAGTCGCGCCCCTGGCCTTCGCTAAAATCGAGCATGGGCCAGCTTTGCTGCTGCGTTCAGCGAGCTGGTTGATTCGTAACGAACCACTCGCTCGGCCCGCTCTTGATGATCTGGCGCGGGCAACGGCGCTTCCTATTTGCAGCGTTGAATCGGCCGCAAACTGCTTGTTCGAGGGGCAAAAAGGCCTAGGAGAAGCGCTGCTTAGTGTGGCGAACGACCGACTCAACAAGACTGAGGATGCACGGGCTGCACAGCAGCGATCAGGTGCGAGCTTTGACACGCATCCGTGGGCGCTGCTTGCTCGTGCCTATTGGGAGAGCGACCGCGGCCAGCCCGAAACTGCGCTGGGTTTAATCGACAAAGCCGAGCAGGGCTTAGCTCACAGCGCTTTGCCTACCTTGGCGAGGTTCCATGCCCAAAAGCTCATGAAACCACCGACTGCGACCGTCGATGGCTTAGCCCAGCTCGCCAAAAGTTTTCCGAGTCTCAAGGGGCAAGCCATGATGCTCGCCGCTGAGATCTTAGCGAAGAAGGGCGACAAAGAAGGAGCGCTGGCGCGCGTACAGGCCTACGCCGGAGCCTTCCCCCAACAAACTGTTCGCACCCAACTCTACAAAGCGCAGGCTTTGCGCTGGAGTAAGAGCTACAATGACGCACTGAGCGCCGCCAACGACACCTTGGATGCGGCGGTGAAATCAGGAGCTATGAACTTAGGTCACGGTGCGCTCATTGAGATCATGAGGCTCGAGCTGAGACGCGGCGGTCGCAACTCCGCTAAACGAGCGTATAAAGATCTCCTCAAAGACAACCCGAACCACACCGAGGCGCTGTATCTTGCGGCTTCGATTCTGTCGGACCGAGAAGCAGCCAAACATTTAAAGAATGTGGCGCCAGGCAGTCGCTGGGCGATCCGGCTGCGGCAGAAATAACGACGCTGAAAGCGCCGGACCCTTAGGGGTCCGATCATCGTGTCAGACCCCCCTCCTAGACTCTGTGTACGCCAAGGTTGGTAAAGACCTCGGCGACACGGATCGATAAAATTACTGTTGTACTACTGAACACTTATACAGTAGTGCACACTTACAAAGGAGATGCCCAATGGCTCGCAACCCCAAAGACAGCGCCCTCAAGCTCGCAATGACCTCGATCGAGAGGCAGTTTGGCAAAGGTGCGATCATGCGCCTTGGCGACGAACAAGCACCGATCAATGTGCAAACGATCAGCACCGGCTGCATCGGTATCGATGAGGCGCTCGGGATGGGCGGCCTGCCCAAAGGACGAATCACCGAGATCTATGGACCTGAGAGCTCGGGTAAAACGACCTTAGCTTTGCATGTGCTCGCCAACTGCCAGCGCAGCGGCGGCGTCGCAGCGTTTATCGACGCAGAGCATGCTCTTGATATCAACTACGCTCGCAAGCTGGGTCTCGATGTGGACAACCTGCTCGTCGCTCAACCCGACACCGGCGAACAAGCCCTCGAGATCGTCGATATGCTCGTGCGCTCTGGGGCCGTCGATTGCATCGTCGTCGATTCGGTCGCTGCGCTCGTACCCAAGGCTGAGATCGAAGGCGACATGGGCGACACCCACGTGGGCCTTCACGCCCGTTTGATGAGCCAAGCCCTGCGCAAGCTCACCGGTACGGTCTCCAAGTCCAATTGCTCGCTCATCTTTATCAACCAGATCCGCATGAAAATCGGTGTGATGTTTGGCAGCCCAGAGGTGACCACCGGCGGCAACGCGCTGAAGTTCTACTCGTCCGTGCGCATCGACATCCGCCGCATCCAATCGATCAAGCATTCAGATGCAGTGATCGGCAGCCGGACCCGGGTCAAGATCGTGAAAAACAAGCTGGCGGCGCCCTTCCGCCAAGCCGAGTTTGACATCATGTACGACGGAACCGGCATCTCGGCTGCGGGCAACCTCTTAGATCACGGCATTCGCTTTGGAATGGTCGAGAAGTCAGGCTCGTGGTTCAGCCTTTCGACCGGCGACCGACTGGGTCAAGGGCGTGAAGCCGCTCGTGCAACGATCAGCCAGAACCCGGAGATGGCTGCTCGCTTGGACCAAGAACTGCGCGTGGCGATGGGCTTACTGCCTGAGGCTAACCCCGCCGAACAACAACCCGAGGCGAACGCCTAGGTCGAACTGGCTAGATCACGATGAGGGGGAGCGGTTACGCTCCCCTTCTTCGTTTTTCGGGTGAGGCTTACTTCGGGTCCCAGCCCTCGCGACGCAGAACCCAGAAGCTGATCGAGGCGCCATACTTGACGCCCTCACGAGCATGAACCGTGATCAGGTTCTGTCCTGGCTCCAGATCAATAGCGCTCTTGATCGCCACGTCCGAGCGTCCGCCTGACTCAAAGAGGACCTTCTTACGCCCCCGGTACACGACGACATTGTGCAAGGGCAGCTCATCTTGAGCTCGTGCGTCCAGATTGAGTTGCTTGCCAGGCACTTCCGTCTTGAGTCCGGTCGATAGGGTAATGCTTGGAGGCGTGCGTACAAACGCGAGCTTGGGCGCAGTTCCTTGACCCGCTTTCATCGCCTTGGCGTCCACAAAGGCGATCCCTTGGCGAGGCATCCGCACGCGATAGTAGGCACCCACGCGATCCACGCACGGTAGCCCTTCGCCAGCTTTGAGCGTTCCTAGTCCAAAGGCTTGATCGACCCCGTTGCGCAGAATTTCTACCTCTTGAGTCGCGGTAACATGAGCTTCAGCACAGGTCGACGCCGAGGTGACCGCTTGAGTCACCGGAATGATCAGCCGCTCACTGTACCAAACGGAGTTTTTGCGGATCCCGAGATTGACCGTCATCTCAAGCGGCTTATCGCTTCGACGCACCTTGACGGAGAGCTCAGCGTTCCAGGTCGCGCCGGGCGAAAGCTTTTCACGCTCTGCCCTAGCCTTGACCATTTTCATCGCCGCGCCGCTTTGACTGCGCACGCTCAGGTGAATGTCTTGCGCCTCTGCGTCCAACGCGCTGATCGCAAAATTGAGTTTCATCGTCTCGCCCGAAGCAGCCAGCCCATCGTTACCGTCATCAACCGTCAGCGTGTACGCCAAACGAGGATGCTTGGCGGCTGCGACAATCAAAGTTTTACTAGCGGGCGCTTCCACGGTGCCGCCTTGCGCATCGGTCACGAAGCGCACCCACTCGCTGCGGTCATGAATGCTCATAGGCACTTCAAACTTCAAAATCCGACGCGCCTCCTCGCCGGGCGCAATCCGACCAAAGACCCACTCACGGTGGTCAAAGAGATCAAGCGTCGCCTTACTTCGTACCACCACTCGATGCAGAGGAGCCGTCGAGGTGTTCTTCACGACCACCGCAAGCTGATGATTAGAACCCGCTTCAAACCGAGAGGGCCACTCGATCCGAGCGACTGCCCGCCCAGTCTCCGCGGCGTCTGGATTCTCGGTCCAGTCAATGCCCTCTCCCTTGAGCGCTTCAACCAACCTGAGGTCTTCAGAAGCTTTAAGCTCGTCCAAAGCAGCCCGAGCGCCCTTATAAAAAGTGTCTGCTTTGGCGTGTCCGGCGCTCGTCAAGAGCTTCTTCGCCATGCGCACCGTGAGGTCTGCGTTAAACTGCCCGCTGTTCTCACGACGTGTCTGTTCATCGCGGTCGACCATTTCATCGCTGTCGAGAATATGCAGGGTGCGACGTGTCTGCTGTTGCTTGGTTTTGTCGTTACTCAGCGCGTGGTCCAAATCGCTCTCTTTGGTCGCCTCGCGCGGCGTGAGGTAAATCTCACCATCATCGATATACACCGACTCCAAAGCGATATCAGGAGCGATCCCCGTGCCTTGGATGCTGATATCACCAGGCGTTAGGTATTGAGCGATGGTCAACTTGAGCGCCGACCCGTCCGTCTTAGAGCGTCGAGGACGATACGGAATAATCGTCTGCACTGAGCCTTTACCGAAGCTCGGACTGCCGAGCAGCAAGCCCCGCCCGTGATTGCGCACGGCGCCAGCCACTATCTCCGAGGCCGAGGCAGAGCCGCCGGAGATCAGGACCAATAAGGGCAGATCAGTCAATGAGCCCGATGCATGAGCGTAACGACTTTCTCTGAGCTGTCCGGACAAGCCCACGGTGGTGACGATCACCCCTTTATCGAGAAAGAGATCCGAGATCGCGACGGCTTGCTCGAGCAAGCCGCCTGGGTTGTCACGCAAGTCGAGCACTAAACCCTTTTTGGCGCCCGCCTGGCGCAGCTGAGCCAGCGCGGCGACCGTGTCGTCGGTCGTTGTCTCTCGAAACGATTTGATCCGCAGATAGCCGATCCCATCACCCAGGTTATGAGACGTCACGCTGCGGACCTTAATGATCTCTCGGGTCAGCGTCTTTTGAAGGTTACCCTTAGTCCCTTTGCGGCGAAGGTGAACGGTTACATCACTGCCCGGCTCACCGCGCAGTCGACTCACCGCTTCTTCAAGCGACATATTTTCAGTGGTCTCGTCGTTGATCTGGACGATCTGGTCACGCGCTTTGACGCCCGAACGGCTGGCCGGTGTACCCGGAATCGGTGAGATCACCGTGAGCCAACCATCACGCTGAGAGATAACAATCCCCAAGCCACCAAAGGCGCCCTGAGTCGACATGCGCATCTCCTCATGCGCTTTGGCGCTGAACATCACCGAGTGCGGATCGAGCGTCTTGAGCATGCCGTTAACCGCTGCGAGTTCGACCTCGCCCGCGTCCACTCCGCTGGGCAAATTACGCGCAACAAAAGCGAGACCCTGGCGCAAGACCATATACATTTCCCAGATCGATTCGACCCGAGAGGTGTTTCCCGTCCACGCCTTATCGCCCATTCGAAGCGTCAAGGTTTTGGGTAAGCCGCGCTCGTCGACCAACAGATCGGGGATGACGTTTTCAACAGCCCGCAGTCCCTCTTTGAGCATCGTTTTGGGCTCAAAGCGGCTCGGGTCCACGTAGGCTTTAGTCAGCTCCAAAACGCTCCAGCTCAGCTGCTCGAGACGAAGCAAGCGGTCACTTCCAGCGCCCAAGCTAGGCTGCATGGCGCTGAGCACAAGGGGCAGAACAATGGTAACGATCATCTTCGCAAACAACACTTTATAACCTCTAGGCGTCCGAGCCGTTGAGTCGAGCTAATATAGCCGGCCAAACTGACCCGTCGACCACAGTTTCTATTTCTGCCTGTGCAAAGGCTTCAACCCATTGACAGGCGAACACAACAGCCTGTTCCGAAATCATCACATCCGCTCCCGCTAGAGCGGTCTCACCCAAGCTATCGATCCATGCCGCCAAGTCGATGGATAAGGCATCTGAAGGCGCTGAACTGACCCCCTTGAGCCGGGTCACGAGTGCGTCGGTCACCCCGTCGCTCTTAATCGGCTTGGGCGAGCTAACTTTGACGCTGAGTTGACCCGACTCACTGACCTCGCCAAGCGCTAAACCTAGAGCGATCGCGCTTCGTGACAGACTACCATTACTGAACCGATCATAAGCTCGCTGAGACGCCAACAGCTCAAACCATTGAGCCAAGGTCATCTCCGCTACGCGATCACGCCAAGCGTCGCTTTGAGCCCGAACCATAGGAACCAAAACCGAGCCCAAGGCGATCAAACCCTGGGCACGACCGAAAAGTTCTGCGGTTGATCGATGATGGCTCGAGCGACGCGCTACCTCCTGAAGCAAGGCAAACCGAGCGTTTACATTGGTCACGATCGTTTCCCCTCACGATGAGAAGCTAACAGGTGAGCGCTACCGTTCAAAGTTTCAATCCGGGTGCGCCCAAGCCAGCCTTGAGATGCTTCTGAGTTAGGGCAGATACGACTGAGGACTCTAGAGTCTTTACGCCGCCGAAGGGTAGGGCGTGCGCTGTGATCGTTGCCAAATGTTCCACCAACTCCATACGCGCCATCGCCATGGTCAAATCTGAACCCCAGGTGAGCACCCCGTGCTGGCCTAAAAGCGCTGCGTTGCTGTTGATCGCAGCTCGAGCCACGGCCTTGGTCAACCCAGCGGCTCCGGGCATCGAAAACGGCACCCAGCCGATTTCAGGACCTAAACTGACGATCGCCTCAGCCATAAAGCGAGGATCCAGTCGACGTTCGGCGCAAGCCATCGCCGTCGCAAAGGGAGGATGAGCGTGAACGATCGCACGCATGTCAGGCCGAGCTTCAAATGCTGCTCGATGCAGCTGCCACTCACTAAAGACCCGGTGTCGCCCCTGGCGTACCGAGCCGTCCTCATCGATCACCAGCAGATCGACTGCGCGAACATCAGCCTTTCGAAAAGCGGTGGGCGTGACCAAAAAACCTTGCTTAGGCCGGCGCAACGAGATGTTGCCGTCATGATTCGCCACCCAGCCTTTGGTGGCTAACTGCTGACAAGCCTCGATCAGCGCTGATGCGCTCACTCGGCCCCCGTGACTTCGTCAACAACGCCAACGATTACGGACCGAATGGGAGGTTCGCCGCCCAAGATCTGGCGCACGCCGCTGCCTTCACGCAAGACCAGAACCTGCTCTCCAACCCCTACCCCGATCGTGTCCACAGCCAGCACATCTTCTCCGGCTTCACTGCGAACCATCAGCAGGGGTTGCCCGTCATAGCCTGGGTGATGTTGATCGGCGACGACTGAACCGAGGACTCTAGCCAGCAGCATGGTCCCCCCGATCGATATCATCCACGATACCTACGATGGCTAAATCGACCGGCACGAAGGTCGGCTCGCAAGCCAGCGCAGCTTCACGACTACCCACCAAGACAACACGCTGACCTAGGCTCGCCGAGCAGCTATCAACGGCCGCTTCAGGCACGCCATCCGGTGCCCCATCATGGTTCTCTTTTTGAACCAAGAGCAGACGCGCTCCAACCAGGTTCTCAACTTTACGCGTCGCAACGACGGTCCCGACTACTGTTCCAAATTGCATAATTATCTCTTCGGAAGTTTCCAAGGCACTTCGACCGGAACGATCTCTTTGCCAGGGAAGCTTGGAAAGCGCCAACGTCGCACTTTGCCTTGAATACAACGACTAACATCCGCCCCTTTGTAGGCCTCGGTCATAATCTCTACGCTCGCTACTCGCCCACTCGGCTGAATACCAATCCGAGCCCTGAGCTCGCCGAACATCGACTGACCACGCGTCATCGCCCGACTCACACAAGCGGTGATGCCGCGTTGCCCGCGACCAATCACCTTGGCGGCGGCTTTGACATCGAGCTGCGAGGCTCGGCCTGGTGGCGTCGACACCTCTGGCAAAGGCAGCCGCACGGTTCCCAAAGCGGACTGCAGCGCGGCCATCCGCTTGAGGTCCGCACCATTCACCTGCGCAGCTTTGCGGAGTCGTTCTTCTTCAGCTGCGGCAGGGTCTTGCTCGACCGCTACGCGAGGTGCCTTGGATCCTTTGGACCGCTTCGAGCGTGAACGGGCCTCTTTAGCCAGTTCTTGGGTCACCGCTTTGTCGGCAGCGACCAGCTTGTCTTTGATCACTTCGTCACGACACGCCCCCGTCAAGCATTCCAACATCGCTCGACCCTCAGCTGCGTTGATCGACTGACCACGGTGATAAGGTGCTACGCCTGGCTTGTCCGTGGTCTCGGAAAACTGCTCACGAGCTTTGATCAGCGCTTCAACGGGCATCAACAAACTGAGCGCCTCTTGGGCGGTCTTGCTTCGAGCGAAGGCTTGGAATGTGGGGTGACCCGCAGGACAATCAAACCCGTCCGCGCCGGCAACCGGGCCAGCATCCGACTCGGCTTGAATCGCGGCGCAAGCGCTGAAGTTACCCCGACCTAAGCGCACCTCAACGCGACCATCTTTTAGCGCCATCATCTGCAGGGACCAACCTTTGACGATCACGAGGTCTTGATAGCTCAGATTTTCAATCACAGCGGCCGCCACAATGCTGCGCTCGCGCTGGTCGGCTCCTGCCTTCTCTCCGAGCTGCATCAGGCGAACATAGGAAGGCTGCCCTCGAGATGTGAAGGTCGCTTTCTTCATCCCTTTGGCGAAGGGGTTCGGAACCCAACCCTGGTTCATCCCCACGCCAAGTCCAACCAGGCCCAAGAGGATCACGCCAAAGATAACTCGTCGCCGACGAGCGCCTTGCTGCAGACCACTTGCCAGCAGAAACAGCCGGGTCTCCTCACCGATGGAGGACAGGGACGGCTCATTGATGAACGGCGCCGCACTTTGGGACGCAACAGACTCTTCTGCGTGACCATCATCTTTGACCTCACGGCCGACCCAAGCCGGCTCAGCCGCTGGGTCTGACGGCATGGTAGGCACGGGCTTATCCCGCTTGGCTTCGGGTTCAACAGGCTGAGCGACGACCGGCTCTTCTGCGGCTGGCTGCGGCGGTGCAGGCTGCTCAGGGTCAACAACCGGTTCGACCGGGAGGGTCGGCGCCCGACTCGGGAGCACCGCCTCTACCACCGAAGACACGCCTGTTTTATCCAGCAGAGTTGCCAGTTCGGGAACATCACGAAGGGGCAACCAACCGCTCATTCCCGATCGCCAGGCGTGATCCTTTGGACCAAACTCAGAGCGCTCGAGTCGTTCTTTAATCTCGAGCGTGTTCATCGGTCCTTGGCGTTCACCATCTTTCGCAAGGAACCACTCTTGAGCATCGCCAGCCGGCACTTCACCGCTCTTCGAGAGCGCCGAACGCAGGTCCTCAGCCGACATGCTATCCAGCGCGCCGATGCTTCGCTCAGGGTCCCGAACGACCATCACCCCTTTGCATTGCCGACACCGAATTTTGAGCACACGACCGCGTATGGTCTCCTCGTCGAGACTGTACTTGGTCCCACAATGCTCACAGCGGAATTTCATTGCGCTCCATGGGCAGCCGATCGGCAAAGCCTGCCGAGAAAGCATGAACGTCTACGACGTCGCCCGAATCCTATAGTTTACTGCCGCCTCGGAAGAAACCCCCCGAATGATCGTCATCATTCCAGTAACACAGCAACGTGCTATGCGGTTGAAGTCGGCTGAAAAAGCGGTAAAGACGATAGCCGCGGATCAACACCTGAAAAGGAGCCAAAACGGTGACGCTTACCATCGCTTTGGCACGCACTATGCTGATTCAAGCAGGCCTGAGCTTTGGCTTGCTTTTCTTGACCGTGCTGATCTCACAACTGGTTCGCCTCGGTCCGTTGTTGGTAGCGGCCCTTGAAGACCCTTTGGGGTTCAGCGTTTTGCTGATCGATATCCTCCCCCGAATTATCGTCATTGCGCTCCCCTTTAGTCTTCCGCTTGGGGCGTTCTTCGCGGTCGATCGGCTCGAGAAGCGGCAACTCAGTCAAATGTTGAGCGCGCTCGGAGCCGCGCCCAGGCGCACCTGGCTCCAAGCAGCCTTACTGCTTGGTATTTGGGTCGCTGCAGCGATCACTCCAATCGCCTGGCTCGCCGAAAGCCAGGCGGCTGAAGCCTTTCCCGTCCACGCGCTCAATCTGGCGCGGCAGTCGGTGATCGCTCGCGTCAGCCCAGGACAGGTGGCTCGACTCAACGATCGTCTCGCAGTCTACGCCGGGCGAAAACTCGAGAACGGTGAGTTCGAAAACGTGACCGTATTGAGTGGGCAAGATGTGCTCAGCGGAAAACGCGGCCGCTTGACCGGCGAGGGACTTCGGCTCGAGCTGGCGGTGCAACAAGCCGAGCTCTGGCGTCACACCTCAAACGGTTTACGAAGGGCTTCAGCGAACAACCTAAGAATTGCGCTGCCCGCCTCGGGCAACATCGCCAAACACCTAGGATTCTTTCACGCTCGAGAGGCGCTGGACCCCATCCAGCTGGCGGCGACTGCTGGTGTAGGGCGCGAGGCGCGCTTGAGACGTTACACAGGCTGGCGTCGTATCTTGACTCCCCTAGTGGTGCTCTTACTTCCTGTTTTTGGCGTCGCCTGCGCGCTGATTTTACCGGCGTCGATGCGTTTGATTGGTGGCGTTTTGATCACCGTCACCTTTATCGCGCTGTACGTGATGGGTGAGGCGATCGCTGCGGCCGGTGTGCCAGCTCTTGTGGTGGCGCTTGCGCCAGCCGTCATCGCGATTGGAATCACCGTGCTGACGCTGAGGCCCGAGCGGGCTGAGGAGCACAGCACATGAGACGGCTGATCGGCGCATTATCCAGTCATCTCTACGGCGCCGTCGGGCTGTCAATCCTTGTCCTTATGACCGCCTGGCTGCTCGTCGACTTTGCCGAACTAAGTCGCCACTTTGGGCGCGCCGGTTGGGACACCGTGATCCCACTGTACACCATGCGAATGCCGGTTCTTCTGCATCGCTTGATGCCGCTTGCGCTCTTGATTGGCACGGCGCTAACCATCGGCGTTTGGGCCTCAGACCGACATTTGCAAAACGCCGCGGCGCTTGGGTTAAAGCCCTCCCACCTCCCCTTGCTTGCCGTCGCAATTTTGAGCCCTGTTGTCGCCATCTGGGGTTACGCAGGGACAGAACAAATTCCGCCACTTCACCGAGAAGAAAACCGTCTATTGTACGACAGTTATGGGATCGGTGGGCAGCATTACGGTAGCTTCCACAAACCGACAGGCTTGGTCGTCGAGAAGGACTGGTTGGTTCGGTTCAAGCCAGCAGGTCCGACGGTCATCAAAAACCTGGAAGCGGTGCGACTCAAAGACGGCAAAGTACTCGAACGAGTCAGCGCCAAAGAAGCCAGCTTGCGCGTCAATGGCTGGATCGCCAATGACGTCATGTTGAGTCAGCGAAAGGGTAACGAGGTCGAGAGTCAGAATTTTGATACGACCCCACTTCCCTTCTTTAGGACCAGCTCATCGCTTGATTACGCGATCGGTTTTCCAGATGAGTTTCAGAGCGCTTACCTCCTGACCATGGCTGAGCGCGCAGCGACCGCAGGCAGTGATCCGCGCCCTTTTATCTTCGAGCGAGAGCGGCGAATTGCTCGAGTCATGCTCTTACTTTTGATGCTCGCAGCGACCGCATTAATCTGTGCTCGAATCGGTCCGGGTGGAAGCTTTAATGTGATCATGGCTCGAGCCACGATGATGGCTGCCGCTTACGAAGTCGCAACCTTCATAGGCGCCTCGCTAGCCCTGGTCCTTCCGCGCGGCAAAGAGTTTGCAGCGGCATGGATTCCCGTCGCTTTGGTGGTGGCGATTGCGCTGCGCGGCCTGCAACGTCTTGGACGGCTTCGCTGATGATTCGGCCGGGGCAACGAATCGACAACTTCCGCGTGATGGGGAAGTTAGCCAACGGGGGTATGGCAGCCGTTTATTTGGCTCGCGATATCCGAGACCGGCAGCGCTTGGTGGTGCTCAAAGTGATCCTGCCTCATCTGCGTAACAATCCCGACTATCAGGCGATGTTTGAGCGAGAAGCAGCGGTCGGTGCGTTGGTCCGGCACCCCAATGCGGTCACGGTGCATGGCTTGACCAGCTGGGACGGTCACGCCGTCTTGGTCATGGAGTTTCTTGACGGTCGCAACCTGATCCAGGTCATCAGCGCGGCGCGTCGACGACGCCAAGCGATCTCCTTTCCAGTGGTCGCCCTGATCATCGCCAAGGTCGCTCGTGCGATGGAGCTCGCCTGGAACGTGCCCGGACCTGATGGTGAGCCGGCGCGCATTATCCATCGCGACATCAGCCCCGAAAACGTCGTCCTGACCTATGACGGCGAGGTGAAATTGGTTGATTTCGGAATCGCCAAGCACAGCCATATCGAAGGCAACACGCTCGCCGGCCAACTCAAAGGCAAATACAGCTACATGAGCCCGGAACAAATCCGGGGTGAAGTCGCCGATCACAACGCAGATCAATACGCCCAATCCGTCTTGCTCTACATCCTGCTGACAGGCCGCAAACCCTTCGTTGCGCCCAATGACGTGGATCTACTGCGCATGATCGTGAGCGACGATCCCGTTCCTCCGTCCCAGATTGACCCCACGGTCCCAGGAGCCCTTGAGGAAATTGCGCTGCGTGGACTTCGTAAAGCACCTGAAGCTCGGTTTAATGACCACGGCCACCTGGCAGCCAATATCGAGGATCGATACCTCGCAACGCACAGCGCATCACACGCTGATGTACGCACGCTGATGTCCGAGCTCTTCCCTGCTGACTCGGACGCTGTACGGCGTCGCATTCAGATGCTGGTCGACGCCGAGCGGGAGGCGACCGTAACCGGCGTGTTTGCGGAGCTGCCCGAGCCCGAACCAGACCTGACAAGTCACGACGAAACGATGATCGAGATCGCCGCTCCTTCCATGCCCACAGCGAATTTTCGTGCGCTAGCTGTAGATGACAACACCTTAGAGCCTGCGCTGGAAACATCGATCGAAGAGCCAACGATACTCTATGATCAAGACGTCAAACCGGCTGAAAAGCGACCCCCGGTTGTAGCCGCTGCCCCTGCGCCAGCTGCCCTGCCCCCGCGCACCGTAGAGCACGACGTCGCGCTGCAGCCTCCCAGATTTCAACCCTTCAAGCCGATCGTCAAAGGTCGAGCCATTGCGCTGATCGGTCTCGCGCTAACGGCGATGGTTGCAGCGGGTTTAGCCACGGGCAAACTGGCCAACCAGCTTCGTGATGAGGGACCACAAGAACAGCTCGTGGGAACCATAGCGATCCGGTCAACAGGGGCCGATGAGCCAGCGAAGGTGCGCATCAATGGCACTGAGATCGGGACCACACCGATCGAGGTCAAACATGCGACAGGAACCTTACGATTAATGTGCAGCTTCAAAAATCGCCGGGTCGTGGTTCGGCAACGAATCGATTTGGTCGCAGGTCGGCGCAGTCATGTCCTTTGCGAGCCCGGCCACGCCGATCTTCGAATTACCGGGCCGCGTGGGACGCGTGTCAGCATCGACGGCAAAGCGGCGGTCGCTGTTCCGGTCAGTCTTGAGCGGACGATGGAAGGTCATTATGACTTGATTTGGTCTCGGCCCGGCCGCAAACGCACCGTCGAGCGATCCATTCGGCTCAAGCCGGATGAGAAGCGCGTCATTAAACACTGGAAGGATCTCAAATGAGTCAGTGCATCCTTGCGGTCGAGACCAGCTGCGATGAAACCGCAGCAGCGGTGCTCAAAGATGGAGAAATCGTAGCCGAAGAGATTCATACCCAAACCGATCTTCACAGCTACTATGGTGGGGTCGTTCCGGAGCTCGCAAGCCGCGACCATGTGGCGCACGTCGGCGCAGTCTGCCAATCGGTCTTGCGCGGGCATGAGGACGATCTGGATGTGATCGCTGCGACCCGTGGTCCAGGTTTGATCGGCGGCTTGCTCGTCGGTCTGCAGTGGGCAAAAGCTTATGCCTTTGGGCGTGGACTTCCTTTTGTTGGAGTTCACCACCTAGCAGGCCATCTCGCTGCGCCTCGATTGGACCCTGAGTTTGACCTTGAACCGCCGATGGTGTGTTTGCTGATCAGCGGCGGGCATACCCAACTCTACGCCATCGAGGGCTGGGGTGCGGCGCGTTTGCTCGGCGGGACGCGCGATGATGCCGCCGGCGAGGTCTTTGACAAAGGCGCTCGATTGCTCGGTCTGGGGTACCCTGGCGGACCCGCTGTGCAAAAAGCAGCATCAACTCACCAAGGACCAAACCACCGGCTCCCACGACCGATGCTCAAGCGTGGGCTGGAGATGAGTTTTAGTGGTCTCAAAACAGCGCTCCGGGATGAAGTTTTTCGTCGCGACGCCGAGGGGCAACTCACAGACCCAGTACGTCACGAACTGGCCTTCTCGTTGCAAGACGCCATCGTTGACGTTCTGGTCCATAAAGCGTGCGAGGCACTTCGCGAAACAGGCTACCAAAGACTGACAATCGGCGGCGGCGTCGCAGCCAACGGACCCTTGAGAGCCGCGCTGCTTGAGGCTTCAAAATTGCATGGCTTTGAGCTGTACCTGCCACCGAAAAAGTGGTGCACAGACAACGCAGCGATGATCGCTGCAGCAGCGGCCATTCGCTACGAACAAAAGGGCGCTGATGGGTTTGAGCTTCCGGCGCGAGCGAGATGGCCATTGGTTGAAGAGTGGGACACAGCGCAGACGCGCCCGACTCCTTAGTCAATCACTCGAGCTCTGCAAGCCAGCGTTCAACGGCGGCGTCCGGTCGACCGGCTACCGCCTTGTATTTCGCGAGCAGCGCGCGCGCCCTGCTCCTGGCACCCTCGTCGCCACTCTTAAAGCTTTGATACTCAATGAGCCCAAGAGTTTTGAGCGCAAACGCGTTGCTGCTGTCCGCGGCGATAGCCGATCGAAGGTCAGACTTCGCTTTATTGGGTGAGCCTGCGCTAAAGTAAGCTTCTCCGCGCTCGGATAAGGCGATCGAGCGCTCCGCTGGAGAGATCTTTTGTTTGAGGGCTATGCTGATTAATTCGACGGCGCCATCGAGGTTTCCGTCATCACGCAACATCCGTGCGCCCTGCATTTTTTTGGCGAAATCACCGCGCTGCAAACGACTGCGGTTGGACCGACGCACCCGACGCACCCGACGACGCCGGCGACGACGACGCTTAGCTTTCTTTCGAGGTTGCGGCTTTTCTGCAATCGGCTGAGGTTCAAGTGGTCGGTTCGGGGCTGACTCACCAGGCAGCTCGTCACCGCCGGGTGTCTCTGGCAGTTCAACCGGCGGAAGCACCGCTTGAACAGGATTTTGGAAGCGCTTCGAATAGCTGTAGGTCGAATAGGCTCCCAATCCGAAGATCACGAAACCGATGGCAGCGGCACGTAAACGCTTGAGCAGCCTCTGAGATGAACTCTCATGATCTAGCGGTTCTTCACCCCCAGGCGCTGAGGTGATCTGATCGTCATGCCCGAAGGTCCCAGTCCCCATCGCCCGATAAGGATTCGTCGTTTGTTTCGATGACGACTTGGGTGCCTGATAAGGCGGTAAATCGGCATCGAAGGACCGATCCGTCGGGGGCATCTCATCGTCAACGTCATCATCGAGTATCGGAGGCAGGTCATCCGGTTCAGCGAACACATCTCCGTCATCAAGAACTGGCGGGGCTTCGAACTCCCCAGTCGCATCGACAACCGGAGGTTCGCTGCCGACCAAAAGCGGCTCAAGACCCGGCGGCGAATCAGCGATTGATTCCGGCGCTTTTGTCTTAAAGTAAGTCTGCGCAGCGCTCAGCGCATCCTCAATACCTAGGTCCAAATCAGGGAGCTGATCCCAGTCCCTGTCGACCTCTGACCAGCCTTCTTCCTTGAGCGATGCTCCGGGTAAGCCCGAAACGCCTTTGACCGCGAGCGACCAGGCGAAATCGTCCTCTAAGGATCCTTCTTTCGATGACTCAACAGGCTCGTTTTCAGACGGCTCTAAGGACGCATCAATCGCTAACCCGACCGCTCGCGACGAGCCTCGGTTAGCGATGAGAATTCCATCTTCGATAAGGGACAAAGCCCCTTCAATCGCGCGTAAGCCGCCCATGTTCCAAAGTGATTTGATGTCGCGCTTGCCATCGACGAGGCGAAAGATCCAAGCGACGTCATCGCTCAAGACGTTGAGGCGATGCAGCAACCGCTCAGGGTCGGTATCGAGCACTCCCTGGGGCGCTCGAGTCATCATCTCAGCGGTGCGCAACTCAAGCGCATCAGCCTCAGCAATATAGGACGCAGACGAGCGCAAGCTCTCTCCTTGAGGCGCTTGTTGGCGATCAAATCGGTAGCTACCCTCTCGAAGACTCAGCAAAACACACAGGGCTTCCGCGCCGGTTAGACCGCCGCAGACGACCAACCCCATCTCGCCACGTCGCATGTGGATTTGACCCGGTGCTTCTGGTGCATCAATCACCATCACCCCACTAAACAGGCTCGATGCAGCTCGAGCGAGGTCGTGACGTAGAGAGCCTTTGGCGAGTGTTGAGCCCTGCGATAAACTGGACTGCTGAAAGTTCTCGATAATGGTTGAGATCTGACTCGCCGCTGCCGGAAACCGCAACGGGCGCTCGATGGCGTTGACGTCTTCACCGAGGTCTTCGGCCGCTTCGTCGACCAACACCATCACCGAGATACCTAGGCGATTCGCCGGCTCAATGATGTCGCTATCGAGATCGAGTTTCTCACTTTCTCTGCCGAGGTGATCGCCGACCACCAAAACACCGTGCACGCCATCGACTGACAACACGCCCTCGAGATCGACGAAGTGATTCGGCACGGCCAGTTCGAAACCCGCCTGCCGCAAAGCAGAGTCGACGATACTGCGTTCTAGATCTGCAGGACCCACAAGGACCAGGCGCCAAATCGTACTCAACGCTGCTCCTCTCCTGCGCATGCAAAGCGTGCGCGCACCTCGCGCGCGGCCGATCCATGAACGACCGACATCGACACATTCTGATCCCTGATTCACAAGGAACCAAAAAATATGCAGGCGCAAAAATCAACGATCGGGCTTTGCAAAGATTATTTCCGAGGTTAAGCGCTCTTCACTACATTGCCGGAGGGCGCACCATGGGGCCCTGGGACGATCCACTCTACAATACCACTCGAGAACTGATTGTTCGCACTGCAAAGCAGGTGGGTATTGATCCAAATATCGGTGTGCGGCTTGCGCAACCTGATCGCTCGATCATCGTCAGCATCCCTTTGCGGCGCGACAACGGCGACGTCGAAGTCTACACGGGCTATCGAGTTCAACACAACGACACCCGAGGCCCCTGCAAGGGCGGTATTCGATTCCATCCTCACGTCAACCTCGGCGAGGTGACTGCGTTGGCGACGCTGATGACCTTCAAATGCGCCGTGGTCGGCGTTCCTCTGGGTGGTGCGAAAGGCGGGATTTCGATCGATCCGACCGGGTTGAGTCGAGCCGAACTGCAGCGTCTGACGCGTCGTTACACCACCGAAATAATTAACTTTATCGGGCCGGGCAAAGACATCCCAGCGCCTGATATGGGAACGAACCCGCAGGTGATGGCGTGGATCATGGACACCTTCAGCATGACCAACGGGTATGCAGTTCCAGGCGTTGTGACCGGCAAACCGATCGAGCTCGGAGGAAGCCAGGGCCGTCTTCAGGCGACCGGGCGTGGTTTGGTCTACACCGTGGTCGACGCCGCTCAGCATGTCGGGCTTGATCTCAAGGGTGCTACCGCTGCGATTCAAGGCTTCGGTAACGTCGGTTACTGGGCGGCGCGGCGACTCGATCACCGCGGCACGAAAATCGTGGCAGCCTCTGACGTCACGGGAGCGGTCTACAACCCCAAAGGGATCGACCTGAAATCTGCCTACGTTCACATGCAAAAGCATGGTGGTATCGCTGGCTTTCCGGGTGCTGAACCCATGGACGCCGACGAGCTGCTCACGCTTGACGTTGACGTACTGATCCCGGCTGCGCTCGGCGGTGTTATCGACGCCGAGGTCGCAAAGAAGCTGCGCTGTCGCATCCTAGCTGAAGGCGCGAACGGTCCGGTGACCTCGGAAGGCGATGAGGTCTTGCGTCAACGTCAAGACGAGATCTTTGTCATCCCCGACCTCTTAGCCAACGCCGGCGGTGTGACCGTCTCATACTTTGAATGGGTCCAGGGAACGCAGAACTTCTTTTGGAGCGCCACCGAGGTCAACAAGCGACTGCAGACGATCATGGTCACGGCCTTCAAGCAGATCCTCAAAGTCCATAAGACCGAAGGCTTAGACATGCGCTCGGCGGCGATGGCGGTCGGCATGCGACGGGTGAGCGAAGCGATGCTGCTCCGCGGTCTGTTCCCGTAGCGGCTCTTTAGACCGCTCGATTAAGCGCCCAACTGAAGAGCTGGGGCTTACGGATAAAGACCGAAAAGACACGCTTACGCAGCGTCGGTCGCTGGTGCAGTTGCAAGAGCAGATGGGTGAGCCGCCGCTTGCTGCTCAGCGTCCGCCAGAGCGCCGCTTCCAAGCCGGCAACTCGACCACCAGCGATCCCACTCTCAAGGGTCTGAGCTAAAATCCGTGCCTGCGCAAAGCCAGCGCTGAGCCCTTCGCCGCTGATGCCATCAAAGAAGGCTAAGGCGTCACCTACAAAACAGCCACTATCAAACGTCGCTCGACTCGCCGACACCGCCATGCGGCCGATTCCACGACCACTACTCGCAGTTTCAGCGCCATCAAAACGACCCTTGAGACCATCAAAATGGTCAAGCCAACGCCACAAACGATCTTTACCTTTCGGGACGTCAAAGCCCTCTCGCCAAAGTAGCGCTACGCCCAGCTCGTCTTCGGACACCGGGGTCAGGTAGGCTTCGCAGCCCATGCCCCAGTGGACCTCTACAAAGGCGCTCGGCGGGCGGATACGAAGGTGCTGCCTCCAACCTAAACGATCAACGTTCATTGGCGGTTTCCCGGTCATTCCAAGCTGTTCTCGGAGCACCGAACGCGGGCCGTCGGCGACCACGACAAACTCCGCCTCAACGTGACCAAGAGCGGTGTCCAAACGCCACCCTTGATCCGTCTTCTTCATCTCTGAAACGCCGCAATTGGCATGCAGCTCGACCCCCGCATTGCAGGCATCGACGAGCGCTGAACTCAAGACGGTTCGACGCACGCCCAACGCAGGGTCCTCGCCAAAAACCCCCCGAAAGGAACCCACACGAGCGTCATGGTATTCGATCCCGTGAAGCGGCATGCCCTTGGGGGTGACCCCCAGCGCCTGAAGATGCTTTAATCCGTCCGGTAAAATCCCCTCGCCGCACGCACGGTCTTGCGGCCAGTCCGCCCGCTCAAAGACGTGCACTTGTCGACCCACCTGACTCAAAGCTAAAGCGGCAGCGAGCCCCGCAGGCCCCCCACCGACCACTGCGATCTCGGTTTTCATCGGCGACGCATCAGCAGCTTACGCCGCCCATCAAAGGTCTCTGCCAGTAGCCTCAGAACGCCAACCTTTTGAGGGGCATTGAGCAGCTGATCGAGCCAACGCCGCCGCGCCTCTTGGCGCCGAATTTTTCCTGACGACGTGCGCGGCAAACTGCCAGCAGGGAGCACCTCGACAGCAGCCGGGTTGAGACCTGTGGCGCCGCGAACGGCTTGGCGCATCTGCACTAAGGTCTCCTCGCTCACCTCGCCATGAGCCTCGGCGAGTAAAACCACCGCTTCGCCCTCATCAACAGTAATCGCAAAGGCGGCGCTGCAGCCTGCTCTCAAGCCAGCGATCTCATGAACGGCTTGCTCGATAACCGCTGGGTCATGGTTTCGGCCGCGCAGGATGATCAGATCTTTGGCGCGACCGGTCAGATACAGCTCGCCTCGCCAAACGAAGCCTTCATCGCCGGTATCAAGCCAGCCATCAGCCATGATCTCTTGAGTCGCTTTGGGGTCGTCCAAATAGCCCTGCATCACGCCAGGACCCTGGACCCACACACGACCGATCTGCCCCTCGCCAAGCGCTTTAGAGCCATCACAGATCTTGAGCTCATGTCCGGGAATTGGCTGCCCTAAGCTGACCCACTGATCACCAGAATCTAAAGGCTCAAATCGTCGTGTTTTCTCGACGCGCTCACGATCTCCAAAGACTCGACTAAAAGGCTTCTTCAGATCCGAGAATGTGACGGCAAGCGTCGCCTCAGCCAAGCCGTAAACAGGCGTCAGCGCTTGGCGCGGCAAGCCCACCTGCGCGAAGCGGTCGACGAAACGATCGAGAGTGGCAGGATGAACCGGCTCGGCGCCACACAATGCGACCATCCAACGACTCAGGTCGAGCCCGCTCAAATCTTTGACGCGATCAGCGCACAATCCATAAGCAAAATTCGGAGCGACCGAGATGGTTGCCCCACTTTCGGAGAGCGCTTCAAGCCATAATCGAGGGCGCGCAATGAATCGCTCGGGCGGAAGTAAGGTCAGGGTACCCGGCGTAATCAAGGCAACGACCAAGGCGCCGATCAACCCCATGTCGTGATACAAAGGAAGCCAGCTCACCCCCGAATGCTCACGGGGATCGCCAGGAAAAGTGCTCATGATCGCCTCAGCGTTAGCGATCATATTGTAATGGCTCAAAGCCACCGGCTTGGGATCACCGGTGGTCCCTGAACTAAACTGAATGCAGGCGAGATCATCGGGGATCGGTACCGCATCGAGTTGAGGGGGCTTCGAACCCAGTAGATCGCCAACTTTTAGCGCGCCAAGCGGGATCTCAGCGGCGGTCGTGGGATGCCCGACAAGGCCCAACAAGCGATGATCGGTCAACACCGCCTTCGCCGGAAGTCGGCGCAGCATCTGGGTCGTTCTTTGCTTCCACTCTGAGAGCAAACCTAAACGCACCGGAGGGTACAGCGCAGCAGGAATTGCGCCGGCAAAAAGGACCCCAAAGAAGGCGTCATAAAAGTCGATCGATGTCGGCAAAATGAGCGCCACTCGATCGCCCGGCACCACACCGCGAGCCTGCAGTGAACCCGCGACCCGGCGCGCCCGCTCGAGGATGTCACGATAGGTGTACGAGACATGGGTCCCGGGTCGCTCTTGGAACCGTAGCTCGACATCTTGAAAACTCGCTGCACGACGCAGCGCATCGACTAAGGTCTCAGGCCTGTTCATGGCGTTCCTTTAAGCGCTGCTCAACCAAGTCGATCAGCTCACGAACGGTTTGCGGCGGCTGATCGGGGGGTTCTTCAAGGCACAGGTCGAAGTGATTTTCGGTCTCGAGCGCAAGGGTGAGTAAGCCCATCGAATCCAAGCCGAGATCTTCTTGCAGACGAGCATCGAGCGTCACGTTGTCGGTCACACCGCAGTGTTCGGCTAAGATCGTACGCACCGCATCAAAACGTTCGCTCATCCGCCGAGTGCCTCCTCTTCGACCGAGATGCGATGACGCAGCAGCAGTCCATTAGCTACGGTAAAGAAGACCGCAGTAAACCAGCCACCAAAGACCAATGGCAGCGCAAAAATCTCAAGCACCACGCCCAGATAGTTGGGGTGTCGAATCCATGTAAAAGCACCGCTGGTCACCAGCGGCTCATTAGGTAGGACCAATACGCGCGCCGTCCAGCGCTCGCCCAGCGATCGCATGGCGAGTAATCGAAGCGTTTGCCCAACGATCACGAGCACAAGCATACCGACCGCTAAGAACGGGTTGGGTAGACCGTGGCCACCAAAGACGGCTTCGCCAGCGCAGGAGACCAACCACAAGGTGTGCAACGCGACCATCACCGGAAAATGACCGGCGCCAACCTCTTGAGCCCCCCGCGCGCGCAGAGCTTTTTCATGGCGCCGCGACCGAGCGGTTTCGGCTAAACGCTGGACCGCCACTAAACCGACAAGCGCAAGATAACACCCAAGCATAAGCTACCTCGCCTCAAGCACGCAGAGCTCAGCACAAAAGGCGGGACCAAACGCAAAGAGTAACCCTTTTGAGCCCGACTCAAAGCCGGCCGATATCGCATCGGCGAGGACAAAGAGCACCGAGGTGCTGCTCATGTTGCCAAAGCGCGCAAGGCTGTCCCAACTCCGAGCAAAGTCGTCATCGGTAAGACCCAACGCCGCCGCAGCGCTTCGAAGCACCTTGGGTCCGCCGGGGTGCCCAACAAAGAAACTCAAATCGCTGCGCGTCAGACCATCTTGTTCCAAAATGGCGTCGAGCGCTCCAGGCATCTCATGGGCGACCACCTCGGCGACCGTGGGGGCGAGCACGACCTTAAAGCCTGAGCTGACCACATCCCAGCCCATGATGCGCTCCGTCTCGGGGATAAAGTGTGACCGGCTGGCGCGCACGGCGACCGGAGCTTTCGTGGCGAGGGGGTGCTCGTCACCGACCATCACCACAGCGGCTCCGCCATCTCCAAACAAGCCCGAAGCGACAATGTTGGCGACACTCAGATCTTCTTTTTGAAGGGTTAAACTGCACAGCTCAACCGAGACAAAGACGGCTGCCGCCTTAGGATGCCCTTTGAGAAAGTCAGAGACTCGGTTGATCCCAGCGGCGCCGGCTAAACAGCCCAAACCAAACAAAGGCATGCGCCGAGTCGTCTGGGCAAAGGGTAGCTGATTCATGAGACGCGCATCAAGGCTCGGTACCGCCACCCCAGTGACCGTCGTGCTGGCGATCAAGTCCACCTGATCAGCGGGCAACCCCGCTTGATCCAGCGCCCCTTGCACCGCTCGAGTAGCCAGCGGAACCGCAACCTCGATCCAGGCATCATTGTGGTCACCAAAGCCCTCGAGCGCGTCATAACGCTCAATCGGCAAGGCGAGGTGGCGACCACCGACTAAGACGTTGCGTTGAAACTTAGCGATGCGCTCAGGGTTGGCGTAACGCGTCCCCCATCGCTCCATGAGCGCTTCGATCAGCTGGTCTTGACCGTAAAAGTGATCGGGAAGGGCGGTCTGAACTGAGATGATATGAGGCATGATGGCGCGAGTCTGACCTTTGAAATATCCCCGGTCAATCGGTTCCGGTTTGAATCAGATACTTCTTCATGTTGCGACTGTAGACCTGTCGCCAATCCTGCTGATCACGAACTAGAAAGAGCGCTTCAAGATCAGGATCTGAATCCACGAACTTCAGGCCCTTTTCATCGCCCATCACCATCAGCGCAGTGGCATAGGCATCTGCGGTGGCGCAGTCTTTGGCGATCACCGTTACACTAGCCAGTCGATGGACTACCGGCTCACCATTACGCGGATCAACGATGTGCTGCACACGCCGGCCGTTCTCGATTCGAAACTGACGATAATCCCCGCTCGTCGCCATCGCCGAATCAGCGAGCTTGACGATCGCAGCAAAACGCTTGCCGGGCTCGACTCCATCGACCGGAGCATCGACGGCGAGCTTCCAGGCTCCGCCTTGGGCTCGCTCGCCCCAGGCGACCACTTCTCCACCAATTTCGACCATGCCGTGTTGAGCGCCGGCTGTTTTCAGGATTCCAGCGACACGGTCGACGGCATAGCCTTTGGCGATTGCGCTGAGGTCCAAACGCATACCGGCGTCCGCTTTGATCAACTCGCCCGGTTTCCCCCAGCGCAGCTTGGTGTAGCCAACCAGCCTTCGAGCGGCGGTCAACTCCTCAGGCTTAGGCAGGGTTGTACGAGCTTTGGCACCAAAGCCCCATAAGCCGATCAGCGGACCCACCGTGGGGTCAAAGGCGCCTTGAGTGTGCTTGGCGATCTCGAAGCTTCGCTTGATCACCTCGATGCTTCGCTCACCCCAAACAAAGGGCTCGGCAGCGGCTTGGTTGAACGTTGAAATCGAGCTATCCTTTTGCCACGTCGACATGCCTTGATTGATCGCCTTGAACTCGGCTTTGACGGCCGCCAGCAGCTGAGTTTCATCCAGCCCTGCGCCGCGCGCCTTGGCGGACCATGTCGTGCCAAAGACTCGCCCAGCAAGCTCGACACCCTGAACGCCTGTCGCTGGGCTGGGTTGAGGTGCTGCTTGAGCGGCAGGCTGAGCAGCGGGCTCGCTCTGGGTTGAGCATGCGCTGATCAGTAACGCCACGCCGAGGCAGGGTATCAAACGGTGATGAGGGCTAGTACAAAACCAGCGAACAGGCCTAAAAAGAGGTAGCATACATTTTCTCCCATCGTGCACCGAGCACGCAAGCCAAGGACCCCATTGTGACCCTAAGAATCACTTTACTGATCGGACTTTTGGGTAGTGCCTGCAGCGAGCGATTGCCGCAAGCACCCGACGGCTGTGAAGGGGTTCAATGTGGCTGCCAAGAACACACGGACTGCCCCATTGAGACCCCTGAATGCTGGGCTGGGCTGTGCAGAGAGAGCGACTCTACCGAGGTCGCTTGGGCTCATCGCGACATCATCTTGCCCGCTTCGGCGGACGCACCGGATTCGGATCTGCATGCCGTGGATTTGGCTCGAGCGATCGACCTATCGAAGGACTCGCTAATCGACGGTCTGTTGAGCGAACAACCGATAACTAACTGGAGATTGTACGCCAACGACGACGGAGACCGACTCGCTGTCCATGTCGGCGGTTTGATCATGGTCCGGCCCGCCCTAAACAAGCCACGGATCTGGCAACCCACGTCGAGAAAACTGACGAATAACGGACCCGGTGTTCATCCGGACCTGCGCGCGATCGCTGGCTACGAGTCGCTCAAACAAACTGTTCTAAGCGCCTCAAGAAACGGCCTGTTGGCGTCGAGCAGCCCCGTGCGGCTTTTGAACACGTCGGAACACCGAGTGATCCTTGGCAAACCCTTGCACCGAATGATCGTTGATCTGATGGGACCCGTCGTACCAGGAAGACCGACTGGCTCGTTGTCGATCGCCTCGCTCTCGAAGCTGATGCAGCGAGGCCACGCGCTGCCCCATCCCCGAAGTCTAGGGCCTAGTTTTCCCAGCCGGACCCGGCCTGAGTTGATCATCGGTCGAAACTATCGATTTTCGCTCGAGGCCGCTGCGGACCTGCGCATCGAAGAGCTGCTCAAATTGTCCAACGCCAGCGTCCAGGATCTGATGAGTTGTGACGAGCTACGCGCTGCACATATCACCATCTCGATAGACGGTGGTGCGCCGCAAAGCTGGAGCCGCCAGGACGACCCGTTCATTCGCTCGCTCGAGGCCGGCGAGCACACATTGAGTTTACGCTACCCAAGTAAAGTCCAGAACTGTCCAAACCTTGAGAACAACTCGAGCCTCATGCGTTGGGCTCGACTCACCCTGAAGTCAGACCGAGAGATCGAGCTGATCTCCTGGTCACCCGTGACCCCTCTTCCCATCGACAACAACGCGCGCCCCGTGCTGTACCGCGAGGACGCGGGTTTGTTGAGAGATAAAGACGGCGACAACTGGCCTGATGCGAGCGATCTTTGTCCTCAAGATCCTGATCAACAAAGGGATGGCGACCAAAATGGAATTGGGGATGCATGCGATGGGTTTTATTCGGCTCGAGCCGAAGAAGATCAGCTCACTGCGGTCAACCGAAACGGTGATGAGCTCGGCACCCAGTCGCTCCCAAACTTCAATCCCCTCTTGAGCTTTCAAACGGCGCTGACCTCCCCTCAAACCGAGATCACCTATCCTGATTCTGATGAGATCAACGCCAACGCGGTGACCGGCGCAGTCATTTTCCAGACCAGCTCGGATGAGGACGTTTATCAGTGGAACCCAGACCAAGAGCCCCAGGCGCTCGGAATTGTTCCCATCGTCCCTGGCAATACCCCAACACAGCTCATGCAAATCCAGTCGAACCAACGCTACGCTGCGATGCATTTTCGGTTGCTTGGGAGTCTGACCCAGCTCGACATTCAAACGATTGTCATGAAAAATACGATTGCGAACCATGAGGACTCGGACAAGCGGCAGGTCACGACGCGCTACGTGTACAGCGGCTGGGAGCCAGCGTTCGCGGTCGCCGACCCTAGCGAGCCGTTGTTGTTGGTCTCGGACCAAGAGATCGGACATGCAGCGTTCAGCGCCATGCGCGTCTTTCCGGCCGCGCTGATACGGTTCCCCAGCCTCTTGCTGGCGCCGGCGATGACCCAATGCCAAGCGGATAACGACTGTCTTGTGCGAGGAAGCCACCTCACAGAAAACGGCGTCGACATTGCACGCACATGCGTCAGAAACCGCTGCGTCAGCGACAGCACAAGCGGTCGCTGTGTTCGCGAAGCTCAGCCGACGAGTTCAACCCTGAACGCTTGTCGTCCGGAACAAAGCGGCACCTGCATCACCGGTGATTGCGACGACAACAACGCGAGCTGCTCGGCTGGCTTGTGCTGGCGGCCAGCCAACAACGAATGCGCTCAAGGCGAGACCTGCCTCCCGAGCAACCTCTCGCGCAGCACCGCTAGCTCCTATTTTATGGGACTCATGCCTCGAGGCGTCGCCGGGCTTTTTGAGGGCGGCTACTTTAGTCCATTGAGCTATGCGCTCGCTCGAGATCTCGGCCTCGCCCTAGCGGCAAAGCAACTCGGCGTGGTCCAAGCCTTACCGATGGACCGTGAAGCGCCCGTTGCGCTCACCGCGTGCCCGAAAGAGTGGCTCGATGGCAGGCTGACCGCTTACTTTACCCAAGAAGAGCAACGCAGCTTACTGCGCAGGGTGCTCGACCCGAACGTACGCGCTCAGGACCTCTTTGAAATCGCCGAGGTCGACCAGGCTTGGGTGTTGCAACCCGGTGACGATCCGCCGAGCTCGATTTGTCGACCCATTCGTTCGACATGGCGCGGTTATTTCCCCTCACAGCTTGCCCCTCAAACAGCAGAGTTTGTGGACATCGACAAAGATGGGATTAATGAATTTCGAGTCGGCTTTTCAGTCTTGGAGCGCTCGCCGAGCGCCGAGCCTGCGGTCTACCGCTGTTTCGACTTTAATGGTGATCACCAAGCGACCAATTGCACCCCTTAGAGGTGATGACGGTCGGGTACCAGCACGCCGAGTTCAAGCAGTCCGGCAAACACCTCATCGTTCGGTGGCGTCTGGTTCATATCCTCTAACCAATCGGCGCTGACTTCATCCAAGCTAAAGACCTGCACTTCATCAGTGCCATCGCGCACCACCAACACGCTGCTCGCTTGAGCGACTAAACCCCCGCCATCGAGCGCCACCAAGAGATCAACTGGGGCACGCACCAATTCGTGCCCAGTGCCTAGCCGCCAGGATACATCAAGAGAAACAGGCACTAAACTCTTCGCCTCAAGGTCGGCTTTGGGTGGGTCAGCAAGCGCCGCTTCAAGACGCGCTAAACCCGCCAGGTCGGCTTGACCGGCACGCTCAAGAGTAGCGGCGAAGCGGCGCGCCAAATGCAAGCGCTCAAGCTGATCACCCGAGACAAAGCGGTCCACCCAATGCGCGCCACCTTGGGCTAAGGTCTGCGGCACGCAGGACTCCAGCCCATCGCGAATTTGAAGACGACTCAGACCGTATTCGACCGTTAGCGGGTAGCCGCAGGCAAACACGCGACTCGGCTGAGGCAGAACCCATTCGTCATGAAGCGCCTCATAGACCGAGATCGCCTCTTCAACAGGGGCACCCGAAGCGAGCTGATCAACAACATCAAGCAGGGACTGGGCGACGTCACCTTCGGCTTCGGTCCAAATCATCAGCAAACGCCAAGCGAGGTCTTGAGCAACGCAGGTCGATGCATCGAGTACCGACTCGACATCACGACCCTCGAGCAAGTCTTGAGTCAACGCTTCGATCCGCTGAGAGAACGCATCGAGCGTTGAAGTCGTCGGCGGAAAGCGTTCCATCAACAGATGAAATGCTCGGCTGTTGAGTCGCGGTTGGTGCGATGCAGCGTAAGCCAAACCATCGCTCGCTAAATCGAGCGTGGCGTAGCGTCTTGGATGCAGCCGCCCCGCCTCGATACTGAGCCGAACCCCTTCGAGTTGGGAACGTACAAAATCGTGCCCTCGCTCCCACCAAGAAGCGTCAAACTCAACCGGATCTCCAGCTGCTCGCTCGCAATCCGGACAGTAGGCGCCAAAAAGTGGTCCTTGTCCTCGATGCAAGGGACAACGTCTCAGGTCTGCTTCATCAAAAAAGTACCAAAGCGCCACCGGCAGAATTTCAGCCTGCCAGCCCGCTAGGGCATGAAAGAACGGCGAGGCGCCGGGCGCCCAGGCAAACCCTTGAATGCCATGCATCCACTCGTGCGCAGTCCATTTGGCGCGATGACTCGGGTGGTAACTTCCGACCCACAGATCATGGCGGTAGCTTTGGTATTTCGACTCCGGGAGCTGCCCGTTGCTCCAGCCTTGGACTCGTCCAAGGTCCGCTCGGGCTTCAGGCAACCAAGCGGCTGGTAGAGGCAGCGTCTCTCGATACTCAAAATGCGCCATCGGTAAGCCATATCGCTGCGCCTGCCGCTCAACCCAAGCGGCTGCTCGGCTTCGGCTCGACTCAGCGTTTGGTGGTTGCCAGTCCATAATCATGACCCCAGTAGCCCAAAGCTGCATATCCTAGGCCGTCAAAACAGGAAATGCACGGTTTCGGTAGACAAGCGACGACCAAAACGTGAGCGGGTCATTAGGATGACTTCAAACGGCGCAAGCATCATGAAAAGAGTTCTATTTTTAGTCGCTTTATCTGGCTGCGCCTCAGAGCTTCCGGCGCTCGAGACCTCCTCGGTTCGAGTCGCTCAATGCGCCCTCGATAGCGACTGCCCAGTCGATCGCCCTGCCTGCGTGACGGGGGTGTGTCAGCCCTGCGCAGATGCGCGACACTGCAGCGATCAAGCGCCGGTCTGTTCTGAAAACCAATGCATCGAGTGCTCGGCACATGATGACTGTCCAGACGGTAAGGCAATATGCCAAGCTCAGCGCTGTATTGACTGCTTAGAGGACCTCCATTGCGGCGATGAAACGCCAGTTTGCGTGGAACAGCAATGTGTCGACTGCCGATCCAACTCCGACTGCCCTCTCGATCGCGGCGTATGCTCTGACAATCGCTGTATTTTAGACCCCGATGGTCGCAGCGCTTGGGACCATATCGGAACCGTTCTCCCTGGAGCCACACGCGTACATGGTGTCGAACTCGGTCACGAACTGAATCTTCTTCACATGGAGCGGCTTAGAGGTCGCCAATGGACAGTCGGTGTGATCGAAGGTCAGACCCAACTCAACTGGGGGGTGCTTCAAGACGCTCAAGGCCGGCGAATAGCGCTCCACAACTCAGGGCTTATTGTCGTAGAGCCGGCGGAGACAGACCCCTCACTTTGGCTGCCTGAGTTTGAAGACGTTCGTGATCATGGGCCAGGGATTCGCCGAGACCGTCGCGGCGTCTTTGGGTACGATCTGCTCCACGACCTCATCATCGACCTAGCGCACTTTGGACTCTTCGACAGCAACACCCCGGTCAAAGACCTTAACTCGAGCCGTCATCGCTTTATCAATGGTTCCAATCGCTACATCTTAGTGGATGACATCCTCTACGGTAAAGCAGCGGGCTTGAATCGCGATCTGACTCAAACGGCGCTCGCGGACCTCAAGTCTCGCTATTGGCCTGAGCCGACCGTGACCTCAGGAAACACCTACCGAACCAGCTACGAACGCAACCTCAGCGTTAGGCTTAACGGACCGAGTCAGCTCAAAGTGACGACGATCCACCAGGAGCTCATCGCTGTCTACCCGGCCGAACTGCCCGACGACGCCGCCTTTTGCGAAGCCCAAATCAGCGTTCAAATCAACGGCAACACCCCTCAGACCGAAACCGTCGAGTTGGCGGCCGGTGAGCACTCGATACAGCTGCTCGCTCGATCGTCTGACGCCGAGGACTGTCAAACTCAGCTCGGGCCGTTGACCTCTGCCAAACACCCGCCTTCGTGGTGGCGGTTGGTCATCGAGAGCGATGATGAAATTGAGCTGTTGGGCTGGGATTACGGTCCGATCACTCGAGCAAGCTTCAACCAGAATCATCGACCGACTAGCCTATCCTTGCTGGCGGGTGATCTGAGCGATCAAGACGGTGATCACTGGCCGGATGCCAGCGACTTGTGTCCAGAGATTAAAGACGAACAACTCGACGGCGATCAGGACGGTATCGGCAACCGGTGTGATGGTGTGATGAGTCTGGAGCGCGTGTCCGAAAACACGGTGGCTGCATGGAACCAAAATGATGAAGAATTGTTCCGGACCGAAGCGAGTGAGTATGCTGATATCTTTACCGCGTTGGTCGTTGAACCCAAACCGTTCGCGCACCTCGACGACATCAACGGTTTGGCATCCGAACAGGCACTGATTATCAAACCCAGCCGAGATCGCCCGGTACAAGTTTTTGATTCGAGCGGGGCGGTCATCTTTGAGGCGCTCGAAGGAGAGGGTATCAGACTGCAAGGGGTGTCCTCCGATGGTTTCAGGCTCGGATTAATGGGGTATTCGCAGACTCCAATCTCCCCGATGAGTGAAACGAGGACCCTGTTTTCAATCTCGAACATCGGGCTTGGATCCACTCGGAAAACGAGATCGTTTTTCATGCGCTCAAAGCGGGGTAAATTTGTTTTGGTTCCGCGCAGCAGCGTCGCCTCACCGCTCCTCCGAGCCGAACTAAGCAGGCGTTTCATAAATGAACCGATGATGACGATCGCAACGACACAGAAAATGGTCCCTATTCACGTCTCTCGGCTGGCTCAGTCGCTACTCCCGGGTTTCAATGGGACCTGTACGTCCGACGCTCAATGCGTAGGCGGTTCGTGTGGTGAGTGGCGCTGTACGATCGGCGGTGTTTACGACCATTGCGAGGGCAGCGAAGAGACCATTAATAGCTTTTGCTACCCCAACTCGGATCGAGGGTACTGTATTGACCGCTCCGGTAGTTGGTACCGCCCGAGCTCATTTAGAGCCTGTGCTCATGAGCGCACCGCCTGCGAAACCTCAACAGAGTGCGCCGGAGGCGACCTGTGCGTTATGGGGCGCTGCAAGTCGACGTGCACTGAATCAGAGGACTGCGCTCAAGACGAAGTCTGCATGGGGGCGATGGCGCCTATGCTTGGAGAGCTCGGAGTCTGCGCTTCCTCTGTTGCAGACCCAAACTGTGAAGCGTCAGAGCGATGCTATGCGGCGAGTGACGTCGCCTTCGATCTGTCCGGACAGATGTATCTCAGGAGCCTTCAGATTCAGGGGAACACCGCGCCAAAGACGACGATTAACGCCTTGCTGATCATCAATCTACTTGAGAGCGCCATGCAAAACGGAGGCAGCGAGAATAGTTTTGGCGAATTTGGCTGGTGCCTACCGGAATTGACCGGGTCGAATCAAAACAGTCTCTCCGAGAGCCAGTCTCGAACCAAACTGCGTCAGATTTTCGACAACCAAACGCCTTGGAACGAACTGTTCACACTGGGTCAGTTCACAGGGTCGATTAACACCTACACAAACCTTTGGGGCTTCAACCACGCCTGGAGTCATCAGTGCGAGACCTTGTACTCGAAATGGCAGGCTACCTTTCCCGATAGCCTGATACCGCAAAGCATCGAAATGGTGGACATTGACGGCGACGAGATCGAAGAATTCAGAGTAGGCTTCAGCATCAACCCAAACCAAGCTGGCGATGCGACGACGTCGACTTGGCGGTGTTATAATGTCTTCGGCGAGCAGCTCACCGGCAACTGCACACCCTAGGCTTTAGGGCTCGACTTCGCCGCAATCCGCCGCTCAAACTCTTTGAGGTGACGCTTGCGAATACGCAACGCAGTGGGTGTGACTTCCAGAAGTTCATCTTCATCGAGGAACTCAAGGCATTGCTCTAAGCTGTAATCAAGCGGTGGGGTCAGGATCACGTTCTCATCGCTGCCCGCAGCGCGCACGTTGGTGAGCTGTTTGCCCTTGAGTGGGTTGACCACGAGGTCGTTGTCTCGAATGTGAATGCCGATCACCATGCCCTCGTAGACTTCTTCACCTGGGCCGACGAACATCGCGCCCCGGTTTTGCAAGTTGAACAGCGCGTAGGCGATCGCCTTGCCTGCGCCATTGGCGATCAAGACGCCACGGTGACGACCGCCAAGCTGGGCGTCGACTTTGGGCTTATAGGCTTCAAAGACGCGGTGCATCAGCCCGGTGCCGCGGGTCATGGTCAGAAATTCGGTCTGAAAACCCAGCAAGCCGCGCGTGGGGATCGCATACACGACCCGCAAACGACCGGAGCCATCAGGGACCATATCCTGAAGCTCACCCTTGCGCAGCCCGAGGCTCTCCATAACCGGACCTTGATAGTTCTCATCAAAATCACAGACCAGACGCTCCCAAGGCTCATTGACCACCCCATCGATGGTCTTGTTGATCACCTGAGGGCGCCCCACAGCGAGCTCATAGCCTTCTCGGCGCATGGTCTCGATCAGCACCGCCAAATGCAGCTCACCGCGCCCACAGACGGTCCAGCGCTCCGCTTTGTCGGTGTCTTCTACCCGCAGCGCCACGTTATGCAGCAGCTCGGTGTCTAAGCGCTCACGAATCTGGCGCGAGGTGACAAACTTTCCATCACGCCCCGCCAGCGGCGAGGTGTTGATCTCAAAGCTCATATTGACCGTGGGTTGATCGACACGAAGCGCAGGCAGCGCCTCTTCTTGGCCGACCGCACAGATGGTATCCGAGATGCGTAAGGCGCCTAAGCCGGTGATCGAAACGATCGCGCCGGCGCTCGCCGAATCCACAGCGACCCGCTCAAGCCCGTGGTAATTTTGAACCTCAAGGACCTTGCCTTTACGCACCGAGCCGTCCGCGCCAACGATACTGACTTGCTGCCGAGGAGCGATGCTCCCGCGGTGGATACGTCCCACGCCAATGACGCCCGTGAAGCTGGTGTAGCCGAGCGACGAGACCTGCATCTGTAAGGGGCCATCGGTGTCGACTTTGGGCGCAGGCACGTGATCGATCAAGGCATCGAGCAAGGGCGTCATATCCTCACCGAGCTCATCGATCTCTAAGCCCGCATATCCGTTCAAGGCTGAGGCGTAGATTGTCAGAAACTCGAGCTGGTCGTCAGTGGCGCCCAAACGATCAAATAATTCAAAAGTCTCATCGAGCACCTCGTGCGGACGAGCGCCCGGACGGTCGACCTTATTGATCACCACGATCGGCTTAAGCCCGAGGTCAAAAGCTTTGCGGGTCACAAAGCGAGTCTGCGGCATCGGGCCGTCGACCGCGTCGACCAAAAGCAGCACCGAATCGACCATACTCAAAACCCGCTCAACCTCACCCCCGAAGTCGGCGTGTCCAGGCGTATCGACGATGTTGATCTGATGATCTTTCCAGCGGATCGCCGTGTTTTTAGACAAAATGGTGATCCCGCGCTCGCGCTCGAGATCGTTCGAATCCATGATCCGCTCACCGTGATCTTTACGCACGTCGATGGTCCCCGACTGAGCGAGGAGCTTGTCGACCAAGGTGGTCTTACCATGGTCAACGTGAGCGATGATCGCCACGTTGCGAAGTTGGTTGTGAGGACTCATGACATCACCCCTTGGAAAGGAGGCGCCTCTAAACACGTTCCACGCCCGCTGTCATGCGCCAAGCGACGCAGGCAAAAAACGAAACAGGGGCGGTCACCCGCCCCTGCTTAAACATCCGATGATCAATAGCGCTTAGCCACCAAAGTCATCGAAGCGAATCATCTCATCATCGACGCCCATTTCGTCGAGCATCCTAAAGACCGCCTCGTTCATCATCGGCGGACCACAAAGGTAATACTCAATGTCTTCAGGCGCATCGTGCTTCATCAGATAGTTGTCCTGAAGGACTTGATGGATGAAGCCCTCATAGCCCTCCCAATCGTCCTCAGGCAGCGCGTTCGACAGCGCGACGTGATATTTGAAGTTCGGGAAGTCGCTCTCAATGTCCTTGAACTGATCATCGTAGAACATCTCACGGCGAGACCGAGCACCATACCAGAAGCTGACCTTGCGGTCGGTCTTTTGCGTATGGAAGAGGTCAAAGAGGTGAGAGCGCATCGGCGCCATGCCCGCACCACCGCCGATGAAGCACATCTCACGCTGTGTCTTTTGCTGGAAGAACTCACCGTAGGGGCCTGAGACATACACCTCGTCGCCCGGCTTGAGATCAAAGATGTAACTTGAGGCGATCCCTGGGGGCACATCGTCCTTGCCTGGCGGCGGGGTGGCGATGCGCACATTGAGCATCACGATCTGCCCTTCAGCGGGATGATTCGCCATCGAGTAGGCTCGGAAGCAGTCCTCGTCGTTGTTGGCGGTGTACTTCCAAAGGTCCCACTTGTCCCAATCCTCGCGGTACTCGTCTTCGACATCAAAGCTCTTGTAGGAGAGCCCCGCGTACTCGGGGATATCGATCTGGATGTAACCGCCGGCTTCGAACTCGAGCGTATCGCCGTCTTGGATCTCGAGAACGAGCTCTTTGATGAAGGTTGCGACGTTCTCATTCGAGCGCACTTTGCAGCGGAATTTTTTGATGCCAAAGATCTCGTCGGGGATCCCGATCTTCATGTCTTCTTTGACTTTGACCTGGCAGGCTAAGCGCCAGTTATCTTTGGCTTCTTTGCGATTGATATGGCCTGCTTCGGTCGGCAGTAAATCACCGCCGCCTTCGAAGATCTGGCACTTGCACATGGCGCAAGTTCCACCGCCACCACACGCCGAAGGCAGGAAGATTTTCGAGGTCGCCATCGCGGTGAGCAGGTTCGTTCCCGGCGAGACCGGGATCGCGCCTGCAGAATCGCCATTGATCTCGATGCTCACTTCACCTTGCGCTACCAGCTTCTTCTCAGCTGCTAACAATCCACCTACAATGACCAATACCACCGAGGTAAAGGCAACGACTGCAATCAGAATTTCCATGATCGCCGTCCTTTCTAAAGTTGAATGCCAGCGAAGGTCATAAAAGCCATCGCCATCAATCCGGTGAGCAACATCGTAATACCTAAGCCTCGCAGACCGTCAGGCACATGCGAGTAGCGCAACTTCTCGCGGATGGCAGCCATCGACACGATCGCAAGGAAGAACCCAGTCCCTGAACCCAAGCCAAAGACAACCGATTGACCCAAGGTATAATCTCGCTCGGCCATAAACAAGGACGAGCCAAGAATCGCACAGTTCACAGCGATCAAAGGAAGGAAGATCCCCAAGGCGGTGTAGAGCGCCGGCGAGAACTTATCGATCGCCATCTCCACCAACTGCACCAGCGCCGCGATCACAGCGATGAAGGTGATAAAGGTCAAGAAGGTTAAGTCGACCTCAGCGAGCGCCGGACTGATCCGTTCGAGCGCGCCGTCATTGAGAATGTAGTTGTAGATGAACCAGTTGGTGGGCGTTGCGATCACCAACACAAAGATCACCGCAAAGCCTAGCCCGACCGCGGTCGAGACCTTCTTCGACACGGCGAGGAAGGAGCACATGCCAAGGAAGTAGGCGAGCAAGATGTTCTCGACAAACACCGACTTCACGAAAAGACTCAGATAAGCTTCCATGATCTAAGCCTCCACATAACCGCTGTAGGTGCGTTGCGCCCAAATCAGCAGTCCCAAGATGATAAAGGCTCCCGGCGCCAACACCATGATACCCATATTACTGTACCCGGCTTCGTAGAGTCCCTGCGGCACAATCTGCAGACCGAAGACCGTCCCCGAACCGAGCAGTTCTCTACAAAACGCAACGATCATCAAAATCGCTGCGTAGCCGATGCTGTTACCCACTCCATCCACGAACGAAGGCCAGGGCTTGTTCGCCATAGCGAACGCCTCAGCGCGACCCATGACGATGCAGTTGGTGATGATCAAGCCGACGAACACCGAGAGCTGTTTCGAGATGTCGAACAAGAACGCTTTAAGCACTTGATCGACCACGATCACCAAGGTGGCGATCACCGAAAGCATGACCACGATCCGAATCTTAGCCGGGATCATGTTGCGCATCAGGGAGATGATGGTGTTGGACATCGACAGCACAAACAACACAGCGAGCGACAACACGAAGGCGGCGTTCATTTGCACGGTCACCGCCAGCGCTGAACAGATACCTAGAACCTGGATGGTAATCGGATTGTTCTCGGACAGTGGGTCTTTGAAGGCTTTCTTCTCGGCCTTACCAAAGAGCTCAAATCCTTTAGGGTTTTCGGTCATGCCCTACCCTTTCTGCGCAGCGAAGAAGTCGCTGTAGTTGTCGGTGGCGCGACGAACCAACTCTTGAATCCCATCGCCGGTGATCGTCGCCCCGCTCATTCCATCAACGCAATGCTGAACCCCACCAAACTTCTGGCAGTTCGGTGCACTCGCCTTGCCCTTAGCTACCCCAAAGACCGACTTGCCCGCCGCATTTTTGAGTTGTTTGCCCACGAATTGCGAGGTGAACCATTCCTTCTCACATTCGCCACCCAAGCCGGCCGTTTCGCCGTGCTTGTAAAAGGTGATGCCTTTGACCGTGTTGAAGTCCTTTTTCAAAGCCAAGAAACCGTAAACCGTCGACCAAAGACCCTTACCTGCGATCGGAACAATGGTGACTTGCTCTGCACCCTTGCCCACCAGATAAACCGGGCGAAGATTCGACTCCTCATCCGACATTTTGTAGACATCGGCAGCCAGCTGAGCCCCGCTCAAATCAGAGACCGACTGTTCGACGTACTTACCGGCTTTCAGATCGACAACCTTTGCGACAACCTTCTCTTTGAAGGTGGCTAAAACCTGCTCTTTTTCGACCATCAAGCCCGCTGCAGCGAGCACGTTTTTCTTCTTATCGATCTCGATGTTCTTCTCTTTGAGCGGGGCGAGCCCAATCGCTAGGCTCGAAATCGCCAAGGAGCAGACCAAACAGACGCCTGCGGCAAACCCTAGAACGTATACGGTTCCGTGTCCTTTACGCATCGTTCCTCCTATGCCGAGGCTGCGGCTAAGCGCAGCTTGCGACGTTTGACGTTCGCCTGAACCACATAGTGGTCAACAAGCGGAGCAAACACATTCATGAACAGGATCGCCAGCATCATACCTTCTGGATAGGCTGGGTTGACGACGCGCACGAGCACCACCAAAACGCCGATTAAGATACCGTAGATCCACTTCCCAGTATCGGTCACGCTCGCCGACACCGGATCGGTCGCCATAAACACGGCGCCAAACGCGAATCCGCCCATCACCAGATGGTAGTGAGCAGGCAGATGGAACATCGGGTTGCTTCCAGGACCGGCTGCCATCCCAAGGACAAAGCCAGTCGCCAGGGTTCCGATCACGCAACCGACCATGATGCGCCAGCTCGCCAGACCGATGAGCAACAAGAACGCCGCCCCAAGCAAGATGGTAAAGGTGCTGCCTTCGCCCATTGAGCCGGGGATCGTACCCCAGAACATCGAGGCAAAGTCATAGGTCACACCGCTGCCTGAAGAGAAGTTATTGAGCGCCTCTAAACCGCCGCCCGCCAGCTCACGAGCGTCGCTCGCCGCCGCAACCGCCAGCGGCGTGGCTCCCGAGTAACCGTCCACAGCAGCTGAGCCGCTAGGGATGATGCCTTGCGCAAAGCTCGGGACCCCATTGACTGCGCTCCACACCCGCTTGCCGCCGTCGAGTTGGTCGCCCGAAATCGCTGCGGGATAGGTAAAGAATAAGAACGCTCGGGTGGTCAGCGCAGGGTTCAGAATGTTCATCCCGACCCCACCAAAGACCTCTTTGCCAATGACCACACCAAAGCTGGTGCCGACGACGACCTGCCAAAGCGGAATCGTCGGTGGTAAGATCAAGGGAATGAGCATACCGGTCACGAGGAAGCCCTCGGAGACCTCTTCCTTGCGAATCGTCGCAAAGAGCACTTCCCACAATCCGCCGGTCGCAAAGGTTGCCGCGAGAATAGGAAGGAAGTGAAAGGCGCCGCGCAGCACCGCATCAAAAAGGCTGTACTCGACGCCCTCTGCAGCGAGCGCCTGAGCGCCCGTGTTAAAGATCGCCCAAGCGATGCAAGGCACCAAGGCCACCACGACCGAGAACATCAGGCGCTTTGAGTCCAGCGCGTCTCGTACATGAGGGCCGGCTTTAGCGGATGCTGTCTTGCCCTGAGTAAACAGGATCGTGTCGTGCATGTCATAAAGGGTGTAGAGTCCTGGGACCTTGCCCAGCTTACCGCCCGGTTTGACCAGATCATGGACCTGATCAAGTTGCTGACGAAGGAACTTCACGCTGTCTCCTTCTCATACTGCAGCCACCCTTGCTCAAGGATCTGCGAGTAGTTAATCTTTGAGGGGCAAACCACGGTACACAGAGCGGCTTCCTCGCGGCTCATCTCGAGGAGTCCGAGCGCGAGCATCTCTTCGATGTCTTCGCACAAAATCGCCTTCATCAAGAAGTTCGGCTCGATATCGCTCGGCACCACTCGGTTGTACGAACCGACAGGGATCAGCGCACGGGGTCCGCCGAATGTATCGGTGGTCATCTTCATCTTCTTCTTGGGCAGGAAACTGCTGAGGAAGAAGCGATGATTTGAGAACTTGTTACCGCCAGCTGCGAGCCAGCCCAGAAACTCACGCTCGCCGCCCTCGCGAAGGACCGACAAGGTGTGTCCGCCTGAAGCATAGAACCCATCGGCATCAAGCGTTCGTCCGGTCAAGACGCTGCCACCCACGATGCGCACGTTCTCGCCGGCTCCGCCGACAGCTTGGAGCAAATCAGCGATCGGCGAACCATTGGTCGCCTCGACGTACTGAGGGCTGCCGACCTCACCGACCACAGCGATGCGGCTGGTCGTTGGCATCACGCCTGTGCGGAGCAAAGCGCCCATGTCCGCAACATCGATCGCTCGGCAAAACCAGACGCGTTGTTCATTGCCCGGCGGGCAGATGAAATTGATCTGAACCTCAGGGTCACCCGATGGGTGCGGCCCCGAAAACCGATGCGTCTGAACCCCGGTGATCCCCGAAAGCGCAGCGGGCATCCCCGACGCGCCGTGAGTCAAATGCACCGTCGGTGCCAACTGACCCAGCGCAGCGAAGCCAGCACAGAGGTCTTCCTCTCGGCCCGCAAGCAGGACATTGGGGTCTGCGCAGTTCGGTCCCGTCTCGCTCGCAGCGACCAAAATCGCCTTGGGCGTGTGCTCAGGGTCAGCGATCCGCGCCAACGGTTTACTGCGCAGCATCAACCAAGCGCCGCCGCTCAAGAGGCGTTCTCTCACACCCTGAGCACCCAGCGACGCAATCGCCGAGTCATCGAGCGCTCCATGGTTCACGGATTCGCCAGCGGCGACTTCAACGACGACCGCTTGAATGCTGCGACGGAGCCCACGCCGGATCTCGACCACCTTACCCGCTGCGGGGCTGACGAACTTCATGTCCGGTCGGATCTTCGCGTGTCCCAGGGGGGATCCGGCTTGCACCGTATCACCCTCCTTGACCGCCAGTCGCATTTTGAATCCAGGGTAATCAGGTGGGGTCACCGCCACGTGCGTCGGCGTCGTCAACGCTTGCACTTCAGAGCCCACAGCTCCGCCGGCAATGGGTAGATCCAACCCAGCTTTTAGGACGAAATCACTCATGTCACTCCTAGAGGGGTATGGGTCCCCCTCGCACGCGCAGACGCGCACTCGACCGCGTGAGGCGGCGCCCCCCATTAGACAGCTTTTGTAGCGCGAACAAGGCCGTCGAAGCGTTTTCCCGAACGCTGCCGGGTTTAGTCGCCCTTAGTGAACCTGTTAAACAGATCAATCGGCACTGGGAACAAGGTGGTTGAGTTGTTCTCCGTAGCGATTTCACTCAGCGTTTGCAGATAACGCAACTGAATCGTCACGGGGTTTTGCGCCATCAGATCGGCGGCTTCGCGTAATTTCGTTGCGGCCTGCAGTTCACCATCAGCATGAATCACTTTGGCGCGCCGTTCGCGCTCGGCCTCAGCCTGTTTCGCCATGGCTCGCTGCATCTCCTGCGGCAGATCGATCTGTTTAACCTCAACGTTGTTGACCTTGACACCCCAAGGGTCGGTCTCGCGGTCCAGCACGTCTTGGATCGCCGTATTGATCGCCTTGCGCTCGGTCAGCAGGTAATCAAGTTCGTGCTGACCGCAAATCGACCTCAGCGTGGTCTGAGCCAGCTGCGATGTTGCGTACAAAAAGTGCTCCACCTCAAGGATCGCCTTTCGGGACGAGACCACGTGGAAGTACACGACCGCGTTGACTTTGACCGAGACGTTGTCACGGGTGATCACGTCTTGCGTCGGCACATCCATGGTCACCACGCGCAGGTCGACTTTGACCATGCGGTCGATGCCAAAGGGAATGATCAGGACCAAACCAGGTCCCTTGACGCCGTCAACACATTTACCCAGGCGGAACACGACACCACGCTCGTACTCGTTGAGGATACGAACACCGCTCACCAAAGCGATGAGAATGATGCCTAGAAATAATAAAATGGGAACGGTCATCCGTCCTCCTTAGTAGGTTCTTCATCTTGTGGAACGACGCTGAGCGTAATTCCCTCAACCGACGTCACGCGAACGGTTGCCCCTTCGGTAATGTTCCGATCAGAGACAGCGCGCCACGTCGTGCCTCGCAGATCCAAACGTCCAGCTTCGTCGCCCACGATCGGCCAGACCAGCTCCCCGACCTCGCCGACCATTGCTTCTTTGCCCGTACTCGCCGGCGAGCGCATAGACCGCACCAGCAAACTACCGATCACTGCAGCGAGCAGCGCAAACCCAAGCGCCCCGGACCAGATCAATAAGGGTTCTACCCTAAAATCCGATTCTGGGACGTCAAAGAGCAGATACGATCCAATCACCAAACAGGCCATACCCACGCCCGTTAGGATGCCAAAGCTCGGAACGAACACCTCGGCCACCAAACAGACCGCCGCAGCAGCCATGAGCAGCGCACCGAGCCAATTGACGGGCATCACCTGTACGCCCAAGACAATCGCAATACACGTCGCCCCTACGACCCCCGGCACCATCAATCCAGGCGCTTTGAACTCGAGGAACAAACCGAACAATCCCACGAGCAGTAGAATGTACGCCAAGTTCGGGTTCGCCAGGAACTGGACCAGCTTTTGGCGAGCGCTCATCGCGTAGGGGATCACGACCACGGCTTCTGTGCTCAAGCTCGTTTGACGCTCAGGAAGCTTGACGACCCGCCCATGCAGCGAGCGGATCAAGACATCTTCGTTACGAGCGATCAAATCGACCACGTTTTTCTCGAGCGCCTCTTGCTCGGGGATCGATGCAGACTCAGAGACCGCCTCGGCAGCCCAGTCTGCATTGCGTCCGCGCAGCTGAGCGATCGAGCGCGCCCAAGCGACGGTGTCGTTGGTCACCTTTTTGGCCATGTCCCCTTCGATATCCTTACCGAAAGCGGAGACCGGATGAGCGGCTCCAATGTTGGTCCCGGGCGCCATCGCTGCGATGTGAGCCGCCATCGTGATAAAGACACCTGCAGAGCCAGCTCGCGCTCCACTTTCACCCACCCACACAACGATCGGAACGTCGCTGTTGAGAAATGCAGCGACGATCTCGCGTGTCGCCGACAGGAGCCCACCAGGGGTATCCAGTCGAATGATCAGGGCCTGAGCTTGTTTCTCACGCGCATGGTCAATGGCTTCAGCCAAAAACTCGGCGGCAACTTTGGTGATCCCACCCACTAAGGACACCGTGATCAATGGACCGGTACCCTGAGCCACAGGCAGCGCGGGCTTCTCTACAGGAGCCTTCGGCGGATCGACCGGCGGGGGACCGGCATCCAAAACAGTCGCGGCGAGCAAAATCATCAACATAAGCGGTATAGAACTCCAAAGTGACGGCTGAGCAAGTCCTCTTCTTGACCCCGTAGCCCAGCCCAGCGATGGCTGCACGGTGCTCCCCGAACAATTAACCGCACTGCTGCCTTTGATCGACACCGTCTCACCGGTGTCTGGAGGCGATATTCATCGTGCTTTTCGGGTCGTACTTGCGAGCGGCAAAATTATCTTTGCTAAAACACACGACGACCCGCCATCGGCGATCTTTGAGTGCGAGGCTGATGGTTTGGGGCTCCTTAATCGAGCAGCGCCAGGATTGTGTCCCGAGGTCTTGGCGGTCTGCGACCAAGGCCTTGCCCTCGAGTGGCTAGAGCTCAAGCCGGGGAGGCGCGGCGCCGTCCTCGGTCGAGCGCTTGCGACCCTTCATCGCGTCCAAGCGCCAAGCTTTGGTGGTCAGCCTGACAACTACCTAGCGACCATCAAGCAAGCTCAGCCCGAGTGCTCGAGCTGGGCCGAACTCTACACCGAACATCGCTTGGCTCCCCTCCTGCACAACCTACCGAGGTCGCTAGCCCGAGCCCTCGAGAGCCTGCTGCCTAAGCTCGCCAGCTTGCTTGATTTACCCGACCCACCCAGCTGGCTACACGGTGATTTTTGGAGTGGAAATGCTGGCGAAACCACAGGTGGGAGAGCCTGCATATTTGATCCGGCAGTCTCAACCGGACACCGCGAGCAAGACCTTGCGATGACCCTTTTGTTCGGTGGCTTTAACGCTGATTTTTATCGCGCCTATGAAGAGGTTTATCCGCTAACCCATGGCTGGCGAGATCGCGTCAGTCTGCACCAAATCTATCCTTTACTCGTTCATGTCGTGCTGTTTGGAGATGCATACCATCACCAAGCACTCGACGCCGTAGAACGCTGGCTCTGACATGCAAAGCGAGACCAAATTACCGGTTCCTTTCATCGTCGCCAGCATGGTGGCTGGAGCCATTCAACCGCTGATCGCATTGGTCGACACGTATTTTGCTGCGCAGTTGAGCACCCAAGACCTCGCGTGCCTTGCACTGGGCGGCGGCATCTCAAGTTCGGTTGGCTGGGTCAGTGGTCAGTTAATCGGTGGCTTTCCAGGGGTGCTCGGTCGGTTGAGCGGTCGCGGTGACGTCGAAGCGACTCGACGACTCAACGGCCAAGTCCTCGCCCTCGCTTTTGTCGTCGGTCTGATCGCCGCCGTACCGACTGCTTTGCTCTTAGGTGAAGGCGTGATGCTGCTCACTCAGAGCGAAGCGACTGGCTCGGGGGCTCGGCACTACTTACAAATCCGGATGCTCGGCTTACCCTTTGAGATCTGTGGGTTTGTAATCTTTGGGATTTTGCGTGCCGGCTACCAAGCGGTGTGGACCCCTATTTTCGTGATGCTCACCGCGCTGGTTGCCAACGCCTCGCTGAACGCCTTGTTTGTTTACGGCTTTGGCTGGGGCTTGAGCGGCTTGGCGCTCGGCTCGTCGTTAGCCCCACTTGCCGCAGTCTTATGCGCCGCTGTGCCGATCACCCGCTGGCGCGGCTGGTCGCTGGGGCTTGGTATGAAGGCGGTGCGCCAGATGCGTCTGGATCCGATGACCAAACTCTCAGCGCGCCTAGGACGCGTCGCTCTATCTCGCGGGCTTCTGCTCAACGCCGTTTTGATCAGCAGCTCACTCGTCGCTGAGCGGTTTTCGACGAGCGAGCTCGCAGCCCATGGTTTAGCGATACAAATCTGGTTGTTGATCGCTTTTCTGCTCGATGGCTTCGCACACGCTGGATTAGCTTTTGGGAGTCGACTGCTCGGCGCTGGGCATTTTGAACGGGCGCGCAAGCTGGCGTGGCGCCTCGTCGTCACCAGCGCAGGGCTGGCCGCCCTGATCGCCGCTGGATTGTTCGCCCTCTGGACAGCACTGCCATCGGGCTTCGGGTTGGATGGAGTCGCCGCTGCTGCTTTTGCGGCGGTGCTGCTTCCCATGTGCGTCCAGACCTTACCTGCAAGCGTTGCGTTCGTCGCAGATGGGATGCTCAAAGGCGCTGGAGACCTCGCCTTTTTGGCGCAGCAAATGGCCGTGGCTAGCCTGGTCGCTTTTCCCATCGGGCTGCTCGTTTTTGGCGACAACTTACGCGGCCTTTGGTGGGCGATGACAGCGTGGGTGAGCACGCGCGCCCTGCTGTGTGCGTGGCGCCTCAGAGGCACGTCTTGGATCCGGATTGCCCGCAGTCAAATCGAGAATTAGGAGAAATCCGGTTCCAAGCGCTTGACGTTTTGGAACGATAGACGTTGGGATCACAACGCTTAGAAAATGGAGCCCTCATGCGCCTCGCTACGATTTTTACGCTCGCTTTATGTTCAACCACTTGGCTGGGTTGTGACACCACCAGCAATGTGGGCGACACCCCTCCCGCCTGTGTTCCGTCCGATGAAGTCTGTGACGGCATCGACAACAATTGCGATGGCGACATTGATGAAGGGTTTGATGTCGGCGAAGCCTGCAGCAGCGGTTTGGGCGCTTGCGAGAGCGCTGGCGTCTTAGCGTGCGGCGACGACGGCGCAGCCGTTTGTGACGCTGCGGTGATCGAGCCGAGCGAAGAGCTCTGCGACGGCATCGACAACAACTGCGATGGCACCATCGATGATGGCTTCAATGTAGGCGATGCGTGCAGCGGCGGCGTGGGTACCTGCGCAAGCGAAGGCGTGATCAGCTGCTCAGAAGACGGAACCGCTTCGTTGTGTGACGCCGTCGCCGGCGAGCCGAGTGCTGAGCTCTGTGACGGCTTGGACAACGACTGCGACGGCGACAGCGACGAAGACTTCAACCTTGGCGATGCCTGTGAGTCTGGCGTCGGCGCCTGCCTTTCAGCAGGCGTTAACGCTTGCGGCGAAGACGGCGCAGTGATCTGCGATGCGCCAGTGATCGAGCCCACCGAAGAGCTCTGCGATGGCATCGACAACAACTGCGATGGGGACGCCGACGAAACCTTCAACGTCGGTGAAGCATGCGAAGCCGGCATCGGCGCTTGCCTCGCCCAGGGCGCGCTCGCCTGCACGGACGATGGCGGTATCGCCTGCAACGCCGTGCCGGGTGCTCCGTCTGAAGAGCTCTGCGATGGCATCGACAACAACTGTGACGGCGACACCGACGAGAGCTACAACGTGGGCAGCGCGTGCCGAAACGGCGTCGGCGCTTGCGTTGCGGAGGGACAGTTTGCTTGCCAAAACGATGGAACGGCTGCTTGCAACGCAGTGCCCGGTGACCCAAGCGAAGAGCTCTGCGATGGTATCGACAACAACTGCGACGGCGACACCGATGAACCCTTTAACGTCGGCGGCGAATGCAGCAACGGCGTGGGCGCTTGCGAAGCGGCCGGCGCGATCGCCTGCCTGCGTGACGGCACGGCGGCGTGCAACGCAGTGCCCGGCGATCCGACCGAAGAGCGCTGTGATGGGGTCGACAACAACTGCGACGGTGACACTGATGAACCCTTCAACGTGGGCCGCGAATGCAGCAACGGCGTAGGTGCCTGCGAAGCAGCCGGCGAAATCGCCTGCCTGCGTGACGGCACGGCGGCGTGCAACGCCGTCGCGGGTGACCCGAGCGATGAGATTTGTGACGCCGCAGACAACGACTGCGACGGCGACACCGATGAGGGCTTCCGAGTCGGTGCAGCCTGCTCGAGCAGCTTAGGTGAGTGCTCAAACGAAGGCGAAATCGCTTGCCTTGATGACGGCACGGCGAGCTGCAACGCAGCAGAACCCGTGGTGGCAGAAGAGATCTGCGACGACGTGGACAACGACTGCGATGGCTGGATTGATGAACGCTGTGACCGACCCGGTATGCTAAGCGGCATTCAAACCGGTGGGGTCGTCAGTGAGTTGCAAAGCGAGGGCTGGGAGGTCTGTCACCGCAGCGCCATGAACACCCGAAACCATTCGCTGCAAGAGGTGTTGAGCGACTGTGAAGGTGCTCAGTTGATGATGGCTTGCGGAGAGGTCAACGCGGACCAGCTCACCCTCAACGCCTCAGGAACCTTTGCCGGCGTCACGACAGTCGTTGAAAACAACTCAACAGGTTCGCATCAACACAACGGCGCCACTTGGTATTACAATGAGAGCCGCTCGTGGGGCTTTGCGCCCGCAGACGAAGCCGTCAGCAGAAACACCTGTGACACGAACAATCTGAACGCTGACGGGGAAACCCGAATGTGCATTCACACTGAAAACGGAAACATCGGCGCAGGGTTCCGATGCGGAAACAATCGATTGAACGCCTCGGCGGACTGGGAACGACTGATTCTTCGACGCACCGGTCAGTTCTCGTTCCGCGACGAACTTGCGACGCGCGTCGTACGCGGCGAGGGCAATCACGACGGCGTCTTGCAAGCCTACGTCGACGGCGCGTGGGGTTATGTTTGCGATGATGTCTTTGACCGAAACAATAACGCAGCGATCGTCTCGTGCCGGCAAATGGGTTACGATGGCGGAAGCCATTCAAACGCCAACACGGGAACCAACGAGTTTGCGCTTGATGATGTGAGCTGCGCTTCAGACCAGTTTGAACGCTTGACCCAGTGCACCTCAACCACGCGAGAAAACTGCAGCGCGAGTGAAGGCGTTCGTCTGACCTGCGACGGCGGCTCACGCTTGGTGCGTCGCAACGGCGACAATGAGCGCACTGGTATCCTTGAGGTGTATGCCCAAGGCACATGGGGTCCGGTCTGCGATGATGGATTCGACGGCAACCTCAACGGGGCCGAGGTCGCCTGTAAAGAGATGGGCTACCCGGGTGCGCTGCGCCAGCTGGACGTTCGATCAGCAAACAACAACTTTAAGCTGGATAACGTCCAATGCGTTGGAAATGAACACGATCTACTCGACTGCCCTCGCTACGGAAACTCTCAGATTAACCAACACAACTGCAGCACGACCGAAGCGGTCGGTCTGGAATGTTTGGCGTGGGGTGCGTGCCGCAACGACAGCCACTGCGATGGTGTTGAAACCTGCGTGAATGGTTCGTGTGAGCTGCCCTAACGAAGGGTTAGGCTGAGCGTCATAAAGTCAAAGCCCGGGCTCGTGCCTGGGCTTTGATTTTTAACACCGACTCGACGGCGAGCCAAAGCGCTGGTCGTTGAACCGGCAGAGAACCCAGACCAGCCTGTTCAGCTCAGGTGATCAAGCATCCGAAACCCAAGCCACCCCTAATGGATCATCACAATGCGCTGTGCGCGAGCTCCGAGGCTCCAGCTAGGGGTGAGCCTAGGCGTGCCGTTGGCTCTGGAGCAAAAGCCCATCTGAGCGCAGGGTAAAAACAACAAAGCCCGAGCAGCTGCCCGGGCTTTGCAATGCACCCTAAAGGGTTTGATCAGCGGATGTTGCGGATCGAGGTCATGCTCATGTCGTGCATGGTCTTCAGGATGTTCGAGATCAGATCGTGCATCTCTTTGCGCTTGTTCATCGCCTGCTGAATCTTGAAGTTCAACACGCTCTTCGAGTGGTCTTTGTCACCGCCAGCTTTGCCGCCGCCCATGACGCCTTGGCCGACTGCGCCGCCGATGCCTTGTCCGAGCTTAGCGCCCAAAGGACCACCGATCATGCCACCAAGGATACCACCGCCTGCTTGGAAGAGCTTCGAACCGACGCTCTTGAACATGTTCTTGATGCCGCCAAAGAGGCCGCCCTTCTTCTTCTTCTTACCCAAAGCTTCGTACTTCTTCATCAAGCCTTCGAGTTCTTTGTCCGCTTCACGCATTTGGGTGAAGAGGAACGCTGCGAGGCGATCTTCGATCGAGCCGCCGGCACCGACGAGGGCGCTCATGTCACTTTGACCCGAGCCCTGTTGGCCCATGATGCTGTTGCCGATCTTCTGACCCGCTTTCTCGACGAGGCTCGCCAAGTTCTGGTCCATGCGAGCGAGCGATCCGAACAAGGTTCCAGCCATGGGGTTCATGGCTGCCATGCCAGCGCCCATGCCGAAGCCGAGATGCGGCGGGACAGCGCCCATCTGGTTCTTGACCACGGTGATGCGACCGTCAGCGCGACCGTCAAGGACGATGCGACCACCGATCATACCTTCCATGCGATTGCGGAACGCCGGGTTGCGCATAATGGCACGCTCAAGCGAACGAGCAGCGCGGCGGCTACGACCCATTTTGAGGTCACGGACCTCTGTGCGGGTGGTGCCGAAGGGATTGCTGTAGGTGTTGCTGTGCAGTAACCGGCTGCGACCAAGCCCGCGGCGGGGGCTCTGCATGCTGAACGGTTTGGGCAGCTTGCCAATCATGGCGTCAAAGCCTTGCGTCGGAAGACCCGAGAAAGCGTCCTGCATGTTGCGGAAGTAGCCCGCCAGGTTGCCCGTCATCAGGTCGACGTTAGCGCCTTGAAGATCACCCACCATGTCAGGGTAGCCCAGGCTATCCAGCATACGGTTCAGATTGGTACCGAGGGAGTTGGCTCCAATGACCATTGTGTTCTCCTATCATCGGGCATTTCACGCCCAGGGTTTGGTTTGTTCACAAGCTGTATCGGTTGTTATGCTTGTGGGGTTGCGGCCTCAGCTAATATTTTTTTCAAGAAAAGAGCAGCGTGCTGGCCACCAGCTCCTTCTGCTTGGTCGCATGCGATGCGCAAGTCCGTACCTGCGCCCTGCCCATCGCCCAGCTGCAGCCGCAGGCGCGCACGAGCGACGCGCAGGCGAGCATCACCAGGAGATACCTTTAGAGCATCGTCTAAATACGACAACGCCTCTTGATGTGCGCCACGCTCGGTCAGCATCAGCCCCAGCAAACGAAGAACCTGGGCGTTGCTCGGGTCCAGAGCCCTGAGCCCACGCAACATCACCATCGCTTCATCGCTTCGACCGTTCTCATGCAAAGCCAGCGCATCGTGACACAAAGCAGCAAGCGCTGCCGGGCTATGCCCACGCAGTTCAGCCAGGGTGCTGCGGCCCTCGATCAGGTCTCTCGCTGCGCTCATGACGCTCGCTCGCTCGCGGCGCGTGAGCGCACCTCAAGACGCAAGCGCTCGGTCTTGCGCATCATCTCAACCAAGGCCGCCTCGTCTGCGAGCAGACGATTGAGCCGCTCAAGCTCAACCTCGGTTAGGCTTGGGTCATCCAAATCTAAATCGAGATCGCTTCGGGCGTTGTCCATAAAGGCAGCCATCAACTGAGCGAAGCGTGTCGGCTCAGGCAGCTCTTCTTCGAGTTCCCAAACCAACTGACGCCGCCGCTGATCCGGATCGATCTTCTCGAGCACGCCATGCTCGGGCAGCGGTGCGGTGCGCGGATCAAAACTAGCCGGCCCTGCGTCCTTGACCTTGTGGTCACTGGTGACGCCTGCCGGTGTGACCGGGAACCCCCAGCCGCCACCTACTGAACTTGATCCGACTCGCTTGTTCATCGGCGCTGCCGTCGCTCCGCTTCTTCGTTCTCAAGCTGATACACAAAATTGAGCACTTCCGCGACCGCTTCGTAGAGTTCTTCGGGAATCTCTTCGCCGACCTCCACGTCATGAAGGGCGTGGGCGAGCGGAACATTGCGCATGATCGGCACACCAAATTGTCGTGCGACCTCTTTGATCTTTTCGGCCATCACGCGCTGCCCTTTTGCCATCACGCGAGGGGCAGCCTCTTCATCATCTTGGTAGCGCAGCGCGACCGCTATATGTTCTGGGTTGACCACGACAACATCCGCATTCTTTACGTCCTCGATGGACCCGTGCATCAAGAGCTCTTCCGCCAGCTGCCGACGTTGTCCCTTAATGTGTGGGTCCCCTTCGGTCTGCTTATACTCTTGTTTCACGTCATGTTTGGACATCCTTTGCTCTTTGGCAAAGACATGTTGCTGCCAAAACCGGTCCAACACGCCCACCGCAAACAAAAACGCAGCCACCTGAGCGATTAAAACAACGCACATGTCCCAGAGAACATACACGCCCGCCTCGACACCAATAAGACCTGAACGAACCACGTTCTTCATCGCGTCTTCAAGCGCACTGTAGACCAGATAGCTGACCACGGTGAACTTTAAGATGCTGAGCAGCATCTGAACGAGCTTCTTTTTAGAGATCAGATTTTTTGCGCCCTCAATCGGGTTGATCTTTTTGAGCTCCGGCTGAAGCGGTTTGGTCGTGAACATAAAACCAAACTGAACAAAGTTCGCCAAAACCGCTGCCACCACCGCCACGCCAAGCAAGGGGCTGATGATCCTTAAAATCAGCAGATGCCCTTCGCTCATCAACAAGGTGATCGTCGAAGGCCCCGGCGAAGCCAAGCCCATCTGGAAGCAGCGAGTAATGAACGCTTTAAGATCGTTGGCGATCTGAGGAAGTGTCAGCATCAACACAGCGACGCTGAGCACAAACACGACGCCTGTGGTAAAATCTTGTGATTTAGCAACCTGCCCTTTTTTGCGCGCTTCGCGCAGCTTGTGCGGTGTTGCCTCTTCTGTCTTCTCACCCGACTGGTCTGCCACCAGCTATCCCCAGCTGCGACCGGTGCCGCCGAGGTCAATGACCTCACCTCTGCGATACCGCCCTCGATCATCCTTGACCACCCGGCACCCATCGATCTCTGGATCGTGCTCAAAGAGAAGGATCCAGTTGTGGTCGTAAGCCTGGGCTAACAGATCGGTTTTTTCTTCGATCGTTCGAACAGGCATGCAGTCGTAACCCATCACCCAGGGCAGGTGCAGGTGACTGGAAGTGGGCACTAAGTCCGCGCAAAACACCATCGTCTCACCACCGCTGACGATGCGCGGCAGGTGCATGCCCAAGGTGTGTCCATCGCTGACGATGAAATCGAGCTGTGGGGTCAAACGCCAGGGTCCCTCATGCAGCGTTAAGTTCTCGCCAATGACCAAGCCCGCCCGATCTTCAGGTCGAAAGCTCCCTGCGTCTTTAGCTGATGGACTCAGCGCCAGGTCGTAGTTCACCTTTGAGCCATGATGCATGGCGCCCGGAAAGGCTAACGAGCCATCCGGCATCACCGTGCCCCCGTTGTGATCAAAGTGAAAATGGGTGAACACCATGTCGGTGACGTCACGCCGATCCACGCCTAAACGCTCTAAATTGTCGAGCAGGCAAGGGACCCGCGTGCGATCCAGCGCGAACTGTCCGCGCTGCCGGTCATTCCATTGCTCGCCCATCCCATTATCGATCAAAATACATCGCTGACCGTCTCGGATCAGCAAGCAACGCAGCGCCATCTCAATGCGGTTCGCCTCATCTGGAGGGTCCGAGCGAGACCATAAAGGACGCGGGATGATACCGAACATGGCACCACCGTCGAGACCAAAACGCCCATCTTCAACGACGTCGATTTGCAGCGACTCTAGTTGCATGAGGACCTAATCGTTGTTGCTTTGCTTGACCGGTCGAAAGGGATGCAAGAACGCAGCAAGGTTTGGACCCCGCCGGGTCTGAGCATATAATCTCCCCTGCCCCCGAAACTCGCAGACCAACGCTTCGCCCGAGAAGAACAAACCCTTCATCCCACCAAAGGCGCGCACATTATAATCTAAGCCTGGCGAAAAACCGACCACATGATCGTTGTCACAGGTGAACACACCGTTCACGTCCACAGGATGCAGCGCGCCATAACTGTTGAACCAGAAGGTCCCTGGACCGACCATCTTGACCAAGAACATACCCGGACCGAAGAACCCTTTAAATCCACCAAACTTGGTGTCGAGGGTGACCGATGAATCCGAGGCAAGGTACGCCCCGCTTTGCAGGTAAAACTCCTCGCCAGCGGCTAAGGTCATCGACTCGATATCCCCCTCTGGTGACGCAGCGATGTAAATCTCTTGCCCTGGAGCGGTCGAGGTGAAGGTGTTTTGAAAGATCGATTCGCCGCCAAGCAGTTTGCGCTTCGCTGCGGCTAAGATACCGCCGCGCATTGACGTCTTCATCTGAAGCTCAGTCGAGCGGCTCACCATGGCGCCGCTCTCACATAAAATCGTCTCGCCAGGCGTCTCAAAGGTCACCTTCAAGATCCCAAAATCCGGCCGTTGCAGCATCTCAGTTTGCATGACTAGCCCTCCCTTGGCGGCAGCTTAGTGCCCACCATACTTCCGTACTCACTCGGGTTGCGCGTTTGCAGATAAAGTTTCCCTTTGCCGCTCACGTGCAAAACAATGCCCTCCCCACTGAAGAAGGCCTGCAGCCAAGAGCCGCCCGGTTTGGTCGTGCGGTAGTTGATCCCCGACGTGAAGGCGACCAGATGCCCCGTATCCACGATCATGTCCCCGTCGAGCTCGACCACCTCCATGCCGCCAAACGCTGACATCGCAACCTGCCCCTGACCGGCACACTTCAAGAAGAAGAAGCTCTCGCCGGAGAAGAAGGCTTTGAAGCCCTGCCACTGGGTATCTAGATCAATGCTCGAGTCACTGGCGACGTAACTGGTGCTTTGAATCATCAGCTCTTCACCCGGGACCAATTCATGGACCGCCATATCACCGCACAAGCTGGCGGCCAGGGTGACCTCGCCACCGGCACCCGTTCCCGTGAATTTATTGGTGAAGAAGGACTCGCCGGTCAAAAAGCTGCGCTTGAGCGACTTGAGCAGACCACCTTTGCCGCCCGCACGAGCCGCAGTCGATGCCTGCACCTGGTCATTCATCGTGACCATAGCTCCGGCCTCTGCGGTGATCGATTCACCAACCCCTAGACGCACCACACCGAGCGAGTGCGCAGGGCGATATTTCACTTCGATTTCCATCGACTGTTCTCCCTACATCGGCAGCATCGGTGAGACCCAACCCACCAATGCGCTCACGTTGCGACTCTGCATATAGATCGTGCCCTGACCTCGGAACTCCATGACCAGGCCCTCGCCGCTCCCCAAGAAGCCGAGCATACCGCCGCCAGGCGTCTTGATCTTAAAATTCAGGTCAGCGTCGAAGGCGACAATATGCCCTGTATCGACAATATAGCTGCCATTGCATTGCACCTTGATGATGCCGCCGTAGCTGTTGATGAACAGCTCGCCATTACCGCTACACTCCAAAAAGAAGAGCCCTTCGCCGCCGAACAAACCCCGCAAGCCGCCCCAGCGAAGTTTCGTGTCGATGTCACCGGTGCTCGCTAAATACGCTCCGGTTTGGATAATGATCGGCGGCGTAGCGGGCGTCATCGTGATCTGACTGATGTCACCCGAGAGCGCCGGTGCGAGGACCACCTCACCGCCACTTTGACCGCCAAAACGGTTCACGAAGAACGTCTCGCCACCGATGAATTTTCGTACCAACGCGACGAAGAACGCCATGAATTTACGAGCGATGCCGCCGCGCCCCGAATTAAGGCGAGTACTCATCGGCAAACCGGGCGTCATGGTCACCATAGCGCCGGCTTCCGCTTGAATCACCTCACCCGGATCCAACTGGACTTTAAGCCAAGCAAAGCTCGGCTGATGGTCAATCTGCACTTGCATAGATCAACTCCTTCGAGCTTGCCTGTAGCGGTAAGCCCAAAGCATGTGAAGGGTGGCAAGGGGGTCGAGTATGAGCCGAGAAGCGCGCGCAGGTGGGTTTGGGAGCAGCGGCAGCTTAGGTGTGGCGGCAAGCCTATCGATAATCGCTGTCGGCCTGATCATCCTCGTGGGTGCGATTTGGTTTGGGGTGACGTCCGGCGCGACCTACGCCCTGCCTTTGGTTCCAAAGCATTGGGATAGTCAGCTTGGCGAATACGCGATGAAGAGCATGGTCTCAGACGAGAACCCGTGCGCAGGCTCAGATATGGAGCGCTGGCTCAAAGAGGTTGGCCCGCTGCTCGTCGAGCAGGTCGAAGGTGAACCCTTTGAGTACCAATGGTTTGTGATCGATGACGAAACCCCCAACGCCTTCGCCTTACCCGGCGGATGGGTTGGGGTTCATCGAGGCTTGTTCGCCATCGCGAAGCGCCCCGAAGAGGTTGCGAGCGTGGTCGCCCACGAGATCATTCACGCCGAGAACCGACACGGCACGGCTCGAATCTTGGGCTCGGTTGGAACGAGCCTGGTGATGGGTCTCGTCTTCGGAGGCACCGACCTCGCCATGTTCGCCGACCAGGGCATGCAGCTGCTGATGCTCAAACACAGTCGGTCTCAAGAAGAAGAAGCCGATGCCCAAGGGCTCATGCTGATGGAGCGCGCCGGGATTGACCCAGAGGGCATGGCGACCATGTTTGAGGCGTTAGGCGCCGCTGCGCCGAAATCGGGGACTCTTCCTGCCTGGTTTTCGACCCACCCTGACAGCCAGGCCCGAGCGGCCGAGGCAAGAGCAGGTCGACGCATCCGACCGACCACGGAATTGCCGAAACTACCGACCGCTGAATGCAAAGAGAGTCTAACCCAAGAGGCGCCCGAGCGATAACACCTAGAAATTCAGCTTGCGGGTCTGGTACACTGGCGTATCCTTCGCTTCATGTTAAGCGACTTGCTATGAGGTCCATATGACGTTTCGATCCCTTTCTTTGCTGTGTATTGTAGGAGCCTTCAGCGCTTCTTCATGTTCGGATTCAGACATCATGGTGCGCGAGCGCGTGTCCAACTGCGGCAACGGCTCAATCGAGATGGGTGAAGCCTGCGATGACGGGAACGACATCAACACCGACGCCTGCACCAACAGCTGCGATGTGGCGTTCTGCGGTGATGGCGTGACACGCTCGGATCTATCGATCGAAGACATGGATTTTGAAGCCTGCGATGATGGAAACATCGAGGACAGCGATGGCTGCCTAAACGGTTGTCATCTGGCACGTTGCGGTGATGGAATTGTTCGTCGCGATCTGAGCGAAGGCATGAACGGGTTTGAAGCCTGTGATGATTCCAACGACATCGATGAAGACGGCTGCCGAACCAATTGTGTCCCGGCGCGCTGCGGCGATGGCGTCGTTCGCCTCGACCTCGGCGACGAAGAAGAGGGCTTTGAGGGCTGCGATGACGGCAATCAAGACGACACCGATGAATGCAAGACCGACTGTTCTCCCCAATACTGCGGTGACGGCGTCGTCGGGCTGACCGAAGGGTGCGATGACGGCAACGATGACCCTGATGATGAATGCGACGAATGCCGTCCAAAGGTCTGCGGCGATGGCCTCATCGGTCCTGGCGAGCGATGCGATGATGGGAACGACGTCAATGAAGATGGGTGCACCAACGTCTGCGTTCCAGGCGTGTGCGGTGATGGCATCCTTCGCCTAGACGTGGATGATCAAGGCGACCTGGTCGAAGCCTGCGATGATGGCAACACCGAAGGTTATGATGCGTGCACCGACAACTGCCAGCTGGCTCGCTGCGGCGACGGTGTGGTGCGTCGCGGGCTTCAGTGGGGAGCTGAAGGCTTCGAAGAATGCGATGACGGCAACGATGAAGCGGGCGATGGCTGCGCGCCAACCTGCCTGCGAGAGGTCTGCGGCAACGCGATCGTCGATGAAGGTGAGGCTTGTGATGATGGCAACCGAAGCGACCTTGACGCCTGCACCAACGAGTGCGCCCAGGCGCGCTGTGGCGATGGCTTCTTGCGCGAGGACCTCGCCGAGGGCGACGATGGCTTTGAAGGTTGCGATGACGGCAACAACGACGCCGCTGACGGCTGCTCTGCGCTCTGTGGAACCGAGATCTGCGGCAACGGAATCGTCGATCCAAATGATGGCTGCGACGACGGAAACCAGGTCGACACCGACGCCTGCACCAACGGCTGCGAAGTGGCTCGCTGCGGCGACGGAATCCAACGAGACGATCTCGCTCCCGAAGCACCGGGCTTTGAAGCCTGCGACGACGGCAACGCAGAAAATAGCGACGCCTGCCTGACCACTTGCCAGCAGGCTCGCTGCGGCGACGGCTTTGTTCAAGACGGGATCGAAGCCTGCGATGACGGGGACAACAACGACCGAAACGCCTGCCGAACCAACTGCGCGGTTGCAGCCTGCGGTGATGGCGTGAGGCGCCAGGACCTCGGTGAGCTCGAGGCGGGCTACGAAGCCTGTGATGACGGGAACCAGGTCCAAGAAGACATCTGCACCAATGGCTGCCGAATCGCAGTCTGCGGCGATGGCATCACCCGAAGCGACGTCCCGGCAGGGCAGCCAGGGCATGAGCAGTGCGATGACGGGAACCAGATCAACACCGACGAATGCGTGGGTCGTTGTGCGCTCGCTGCTTGCGGAGACGGCTTCATCCAGGCGGGCGTCGAAGCCTGCGATGACGGCAACGCAAACGACTCGGATCAATGTGTGGGACGCTGCATGAACGCAACCTGCGGCGATGGCTTTGTCCAGGTCGGAGTCGAAGCTTGTGATGATGGCAACGCGAACAACTCGGACGCTTGCGTGGGGCGCTGCGCTCGTGCGCGTTGCGGAGATGGCTTCGTCCAAGCCGGCGTCGAAGCCTGCGATGACGCCAATCAAAGCAATGTGGACTCATGCACGAACATCTGCGCGGCAGCTCGCTGCGGCGATGGTCACGTGCAGCCCGGCGAGCGCTGCGACGATGGCAACCAAAACAACAACGACTCATGCGACACCAACTGCAACCCAGTGGTTCAGTGCATCGCAGCGGAGAGCGAAAACAATGGGTCCCGGGGCTTAGCCAACGGCCCACTGTGCAGCGGTCGCTACATCACGGCCTTTCAAGGCAGCAACGATGAGGACTATTTCCACTTCACGACTCGCGGTGGAAACGTCGTGATTCGGACCCGGTTAGCGGACGGCGGATGCGGAACGACTCCGGACACCCGGCTAACCCTATACCGCGACAACGGCTCGATGGTCGCTGACAACGACGACGGTGAATGCTCCTACATGAGCCGAATCACGGCTAACTTGCCCGCTGGTCGCTACTACGTGCGTGTCTATCCGTTCTCATGGTCGCCGACACGGGTCGGCGGATACCGCCTGTATATGGACTTCCCTTAGGACTCTTCACTCTCGGCGCCACCGGGCAGAACCAACATCGCCGGCTCATCTTCTGTGGTGAGGTCTGCGACCCGTTTGAACTGAAGCTCCAGTTTATTCAGCCGCGGCCCCGCCAGCTCCTCGAGCGTATTGCTCAAGGTCTTGTGTTGCTTTTGAAGCGACAGGATCTTTCCCGAATACTTAGCCCACTCGCCGCCCAGCGCGCCGATGATCGTCAGCAGTTGGTCCGAGCGTTCTTGCAGACGGAAGCTGTCCATCGCCTGGCGAATCACTGCGAGCACGGCAAAGAGCGTCCCCGGGGAACACAAGACGATGCGCTGGTTCATGGCGTCGTCGAGTAAGCTCCGATCACGCTCGTGCAAGAAGGCGTAGATCTGATCATTGGGGATGAACAACAAAACGTAGTTAACGGTTTTGGCTTCGGGGTTGATGTACGCTTTGCCGCTGACTTCTTTGATTCGGGCTTTGACGTCGCCCATGAAGGCCTTGGCGTGACGCTCACGCTGGTCGTCATCTTGACTCTCGACCACCTGAACGAACTGCTTGTACGGGAACTTCACGTCCATATTCAGGATTAAGTCCTGAGGAAGGATGAAGGTAAAGTCGGGTCGAGTGCCGTCTTGAGACTGCTGCTTGCGGTAATTGATGCCTTCTTTAAAGCCTGCGTTGCGAAGGATATCTTCTGCCATGCGCTCACCCCAGGCGCCCCGAGCTTGGTTGCTGCCTAGGGTTTCGCTGAGCGCTTTGGCTTGAAGCTCGAGCGCTTGGCTTCGCTCACTCGCCACCTTGAGCTGGGTGTTGAGTTCGGCGAACTGCTGCGCCCGGCTCTTCTTCATCTGCTCGAGCTCATTCGCCATGCGCTTGAGCTCAGCGTCGATCAGCTCTTTGGCGCCGTGCAGCTCTTTGGTGCCCTGCTTTTGTTGCGACTCGAGCTGCTGCTGGTTGAGCTGGACGAGCTGCTTGCTCGTCTTCTCCATGGAGTCGAGCGAGAGCTCGCCAAAGCTCGACCGCAAACGCTCGAGCATCAACTGCTCGCGCTCACTCGATTTGGCTTCCTCAGTGCGAAGCAGCTCCAGCACCGACTCGGTCGTTTGGGCTGCAACCTTTTGAGTCCGGCTGGCGACCAACCAGCCCAAAGCAAGGCCCAGAAGTAATCCACCAGTAAAAATCAACACCGTCGTCATCGTCTACCCCGCATCCTCATGCTGTCGCGCGTCATGAGTGTACACGAAGGGTCTGACACGCTCGCTAAGTAGCCCTCAGACGCGCAAGAAGGGCAAGCCATCGTGGCGAAGTTTGTCGGTATCAAGCCCTGCATTCGCCAACACCGACGCCAGCACATTATTGGGCGTAATGGTCATACCGCTCATCGAGAACTGACCGGTGTTGGGATCGACCGGCATGGCGTTCATGCCGACTTCACTGGTGGAGCCAAACAGCTTGTTCTGCGGCACGCCTGCGCCCGCTAAAAGGCAAGCATTGACGATCGCATGATCGCGGCCGTCTCGATTGTTAAGCTTGGGCGTACGACTAAACTCGCTAAAGCAAACGACCGTGGTCGTATCGATCAGATTTTTAGACGGCACATCGGGGTCTGGGGTGGTTTTGAGGTCACCGAGCAAGGTTGCGACGCGGTTCCATCCGCCTTGCTGGCGATCCGGATGATCGCTCGCCCAGTTGTCGTCGTGGGTGTCCAAACCGCTAGCAGCGGTCAGACTGACCGATTGAGATACACCATATTTGAGCGCCTGGAAGGCCATCGCCATGCGCGCGCCCTCGTGGTCTAGATCGTAGCGAGGGAACTCGTAGCGTGCGCGTAAGTCGTCATGCTCGCTCAACCTGAAGTTGAACAAGTCACCCATCGCGAGCCCCTGACCTGAACCCTCTACCAGATCGCGTGCTTTTACCGCTGTCGAGCGAACGCTCTCAAGCATACCGAACCGATTAAACTGGCTCGGATCACAGAACGCATTTTGCTCGCGCCGGAACTGGCTCAAGGCCTGGCGCACGGCGCTGTCAACAGCCGGGGCGTTCGGCCCGTCCTCTAAGGTCGAGACCAGATCCGTGACGCTGCCCACGCTCAATGCGTTCGCAAAGGTTGGTAACCCCTCGTTATAGCTTTCGCTGCTGCAGACTAAGTTCGGTATCGCCGTGCGATCGCCCTGTTGGGCGACCACCCGTGTGCCAATAGACGAGCCCGCCGCCGACAAGCCACGAGGCATCATGCCGGTAATAAAGTAACGCCGTCCGACCTCATGGGTCACGGTGTCCATAGCGATGCCACGCACCACCGAACAGACGTCGAAATGAGCAGCCATCGACGCCATCGCAGGGCCTACCACGTAGGGTGTCCCCTCAGCGCCAATCAGTCCGAGCGGGAACCCTGGGTTTTCCGATTCGACCAAGTGCCAAGCCGGCTGAATGCCCGTCTCTTCAACCCGCTCTTCCGTAAAATTGTCGGGGTTACGAGGGTCCAAACCGAGCAAAATATCCCAGGCCCCCGAGAAGTACACAAAGACGAACTTACGCGTGGGGTCGAGTGGCCCTGCCGCATGCGCTAGGCGCATCGACAGCCCGTTGCCGAGCATCATCCCAAGGGAGCCAGCGGACAACGTTTTGAGAAAGTCACGACGTTTCATCTTGTCCTCCTCAATACGTCATAAATTCGGGCGCTGTGAGCATCGCCATGCACACGCCCAACCACGCCTGACCTGAGCTCGCTTGAGCTTGGATCGTCTGGTGGAGTTGATAATAAGCGTCAATCGCCTGATCGTTATCGGGTGCCACGGCGATGCCGTGGAGCTTCAAACGCAAGAACCGAAGATTGGATTTGACGTCGGAATGCCGCAAAATCAGACGCTCGTTTGCCTCGGCGGTGTGCGCATCTCGATCCAGCGCTTTGCCGCAGACTTGAGCCGCCATATCATCCATAAACTTGGCAAATAAGGGCGACGGGTCAGTGTTGCTTTCGGTCACCTCAAGATAATCGGCTTCACCTAGCGTTCGGCTTAACACGTCCCACATCGAGCGCTCGCTTCGATCCTCCCACTGGATCCCTCCAAAGAGGAGCGGGATCGAGCGACGAAGATGTTCCACCTCCAGCCGGCGGGGCATCTGCCCCATCGGGACTTGATCTGGGTGAGCCCAGGTCTGCTCCGGGTCTTCCCGCTCGACTTGCGACCAGTGATCACCGAAGTGAGGGTCTGGCTGAGCGGGCTGAACGGGCGGCGTCGGCGCCTCGAGCGAGGTGCAGCCAACGGCGAGGATCAACAACGAAGCGACTCTCATTGCTCACCCCCTCCCTCTTTGATCAGTCCAAAGCGAGCCCCTTCACGGTACTCGGCGCTGGTCACGATCTGTCGCACCAGCTGCTTGAGATCGAAACCGGTTTGAAAGGCCGAGCTCAACTGCCCCTCCAAAGCGGACTCTGTGGGGCGGAAATCACGCCCGGTAAAATGCTTGAAGATCCGCTGAGAGGTGCACTTAGCAAAGCGACTCTCGCCGGGGTCAAGGACCGTCTGCGCCATCGCCTGTGGTCCGCTCTCGATGTTAGCTGAATAGGACCCGTTTTGCTCGCCAAGGTCATCGGCGAACAGATAGCTTCTAAGGTAGCCTTCGTACGGCTTGCGGGCGTCGTCCTCAGCGAACACCTCGTTGACGTAGTACAGCCGGCAGCGAAGCGAGCCTCGCTGATTACCGCCAGGTCCGCAGGCAGGATCAAAGGCCGGATAAGCGTCGCTCGGGGCTTCCGGTATCAAAGGCTTGATCCCTTGCTCCGACCAACGCCCCCAGTAAGCCGCCGCCGGCTCAACGCTGACATGGCAATACTTACAACCGCAGCGCTTGGTCAGGTTCGGTTCGTTGTGACAGTCGTCATCGGTTGCTGGCAGTCCGCCTGGCGGCGCCTGAAAGGCTTCGCATCGGAACGCATGGTAAAAGCGCGTGGCGCGCCCTCGGTTGCTCTGAAACTTGGTGAGAAATGAAGGCAAGGTCAGGACCCCTGCGTGCATCGAGCTCCGGGTGACGCTGCGCCATTCATCGACCTGGTGTTGGCTCAAATCATCAGGCAGCTCGTAGCCTTGATCACCGGTCACCAAATAGGCGTTACCTGGCGCCTGCGTCTGGTATTTCAGGAAGTGCGTAATCGGCCCGTTGACTTCCATCTCACGACTGGTCAAAAGCTCAGAATAGGGGCGGTCGCCCCGAACGATTGCGTCGGCGAAGCGCAGCAACTGCTCGTCCCACGAGCGGCGAACCTGAATCTCCGAATCACGGGTCAAGCACCAGCGCAGATTGGGACCACACCCACACTCCGATGAGCGGTTGGCGTAGAAGTTGTTGCACGGGATCCGAGCAGGGCCGCGGTTGGTCTGGTTGTCGACGATCTCGTGTTCTTGAGCATCGAATGCGCAGACTTTGACCGGCTGATCCGGATTCCAATAGGCCTGAACCCAGACCCAACCCTCTTGGACGACGCCGTTCGCTGCCATCTCGGGGTCGGGGTGCGGACGAGTGGTGATCTGTCCGTTGCTCATCGAGCTCTCGAAATCGGCGCAGCCCACCCTGGCGCCACGATATCGAGAGGTCCGAGCGACGTTATTAACCCACATCGCTGCCGAGCTGCCACTCGGACCGTTGAGGCGCCACATAGTACCGGTCAGCCGCTGACCGCCAATGTTCACCCAGAGTAAATCTCGGTGATAGTTTCGCATCCGATCAACAAAGCCCTCAGTGGTGAGCATCTCATCGATCTGCTGCGGGCTGACAGCGCCTTGCTGCGTCACGTATTCGTACTCCGCAACGCTCGGCAGATGTCCCCGCAGATCGAGGCTTAGCCGCCGCAAATAATGCAGCTGCTCTTGAACCGAGGACTGCTCGCACATGGGTCCGCTCGGCGCCGCTACAACCGGAGCAGCCCAGCTCACCAGGAGACCTAGAACTAGGGCGTATCGCATTCGATCATGCCTCCTTCCTGCCAGCGCTGTAACATATATAAAGCCCCTCCATCTACACGGCCATCGGCATCTTTTGGCATGGCGCCAGCTTGAACCAAAGCGAAGATCGAATCGTAACGCTGCGACCAAGCGGTGTGACCCGACAGATCAACGGCTTGGGATGAAGGCGTTGCGTTGTGGCAATGCTCGCAATTGGTTTGGTAATAGGGCTCAATATCGTCGCAGTAGGTAGGCGGCGGCTGACCGTCGCCGCCTAAACGCACAAGTCGTTCCGTCCCCACCAGCCAGACACGCCCGTCTGAGGTCGGATGGATCCTCAAGACCGAATTCAACCCGAGCGGCATGGGTAAGGTCTCGATCTGATCACCAACCCACGAACTCAATGCGTCAGCGGTCGCAATCCATACACCGTCGCCAGCCGAAGTTGCGCTGAGCGTCCAGGCTCGGCTGACCGGCTCAGCGCCGTCTTCGGAAGCCAGCGCAGTGCGGCGCCAAATCCACTCCCCTTGCGAGTGTGGGACTCGAGCCTTGAGCGCTCCTCCCTCGAGGGCGAACAGCCGATCTGAGGCGACCGGTACCACATCACGAAGCAGCCCCTGACCCGACAAATCGTGTTGCATGACCCCTGCCTCAGTCGTCTTGAGCAAAAGAGACTGACCACTCACGGTGGTCACGCTGACGGTCTGATGTGAACCCGCAATCATTTGGTAGACACCCGGGATTTGAGCCAGCTGCCCAAGTTGGGTGCCATCAAAAGTCCACAAGCCCTCTTCCAGCGCAATCCAAACGCTGTCGCCGACTCTGACGATGGCACGCACCGCTCCCGTCGGGAGTTCATCGTTGACCGGCGAGGCTTTGAGCAGACCATCGTACACACTTAGGCCGCTCGCCGAAGCCACCCAAACAAACTCGTCGGTGACGCTCAATCCATACACCGCCCCCTCGTCGACTTCAGGGATCTGCTCTCCATCATGAACCGAAACGAGCGCATCAGCTTGCAGTCGAAAAAGACCAGTGGGTCCGCCCACCAGGGTTCCTAGGTCTGGGTGATGTGCGACGTAGATGTGGCTAGAACCCACCCAATCGGAAGGAAGCGCAAAGGAACGCTCAGGCATGGCGAGCTCGCCGACGACGGTCGGCTGAACGAAGATCTCTGGCACCGGTGGATCAGGCGCCGGGTCTTGCGCGCACGAAACGAACACTGAGACGATGATCAGATTAACTATTCGCACTTGGGTTCGAGCTCCATTGAAGGGTAGGTAACACCTAAGTGTTGTCGACTCCAAATGGTCCGTCTCACTCGTTAGGAGATTGCGTTGTTACGATTATTGATCATCGCACCCGTTGTGATCCTCAGCGCCTGTTCCGCTGAGCCGATCCAGCTCAAAGTCACCACCTACAACGTGCTCTGCTCTTTTTGCGGTGACGGTCACTTCGACGACAACCCTTATGATGATTGGGCGACTCGCCTGCCCTACCTCAAAGACCAGCTCGCCGCACACGACGCCGACCTGATCGGTCTTCAAGAGCTGCTCTACACGGCACCTAACCCTGAACAATCCATCGACGATGAGGTCGAAGTTCTAGGTGGTCGTGGTCCGGTCTATGCCAGCATCTACTACGAGCGTGACCCCTCCGACTTTCGCTCGTCGATGGATTATCCAGACGCCACGATTCTCTACAAAGTCGACCGCTTCGAGCTGACACGCAGCGGACATTTCTGGCTCAGCCCGACCCCGGACGAGGCGTTTAGCGCTGGGTTTGATCCGGACGGACAGCTCCCTCGCCTGCTGGTCTGGGCTGAGTTTAAGATCAAAGAGACCTCACAGAGCTTAGTTTTTGCGACCACGCATGTGGACAACAACAGACCGAGCCAAGAGCTGAGCTCACCGCTCATTCGGTCACGACTCCAAGAGATTGCGGGCGAGCTCCCTGTGATCTTGGTGGGTGATTTCAACAGCGGTTTAGAGCACCCAGCCTACCTGGACCTCACCCAAGACACCGAATACCCTTTTGAGGACACCTACTCGCTCGCCACCGCGCCGATCGCGACCGGTGATGCCAACCTGATCGAGGCATATCCCTGGCAGCGACGGATCGATCATATCTTTGTTCAACCCAGCGAACGCTTCGAGGTGAAGGACTGGTCGATTGATCTGATGACCTATGCCGAGGGCAGCCGAACACCTTCTGATCATCGGCCGGTGCATACAACCCTCGAACTTTTGACCGATGAGTAAAATTCGAGTCTTGACCCATTTCAAGCCGTTGAATTGACTAATTTATACAGACTCCTCACCTGCCTATCATACTGTTTTTTCAAAAAACTCGCCCTATTAGTCAATAAAACCAACAAAAACATAATGATAAACGGTTTCAATGCGCCGGCTGCGGTACTTTTGAAAACTCCCCGACATCGACCGCATCGCGTGACCTAAGACGCCGGGTCTAACCTAGTTTTTTGATGTTTTGCCTAATATTTAGGCACATTTTCAAGGTGCTGAATTCTTGGGGTTTTCTATTTTGTGATTTGAGCCCCACAAAGCGTCCAAAAAGGCCATATTGGCCGTCTCTAGGACTGCTCAACCCAATCCATATATGGGGCATAACTACCCGCCTCATCGAGCGCTAAACTGAGGACTTCAGGCAGATCATAAGGGTGCTGCTTGACCAGTACCTCTCGCAGTTCATCAGCTTTCGCCGAAGCGACTTTAATCATCAACAACGACTCCGGCTCTTCGCAAAGCTCGCCTTGCCAACGGTAGACGCTGGTGACCGAGTCGTTCACGCTCACACAAGCGGCGCCTAAATCGGTGACCAAGAGCCGGGCGAACGCGTTCGCATCTGACCTTGGAATCGAACACAACAGCAGCTTCATCGAGTTGGCTCCTTGGCTTTTGCTCGCCACCTTCTTAGCTTGCGGCTAGGTTTTTCGGGAGTCACTATGAGCCTTTGGCAAGTTATCGGCTGTGTTGTAGCTGGACTGTGTGCGGTGATTATCGTCCATGACTTGGTCCAGAAAAAGAAGCCGATTCTGCACAATTTTCCGCTGATTGGGCATCTTCGCTACCTGCTGATCGAGATCGGTCCCGAGCTGCGGCAATACCTCGTCGCTCACAACCGTGAGGAGGCTCCCTTTAACCGGCTCGAGCGCGAATGGATCTACGCCTCAGCGGAGCGCGGCAACAACACTTTTGGCTTTGGTACGGACGACCAAGTGTACGGTATCGGGTATCCGGTCATCAAACATTCGGTCTTTCCGATTCCCGATCATCATGACGGCGACCCAAGCCATCCGATCGCAGGCACCAAAATCATGGGCTTGAAGAACAATCGAGCCAAACCCTACCAGCCCACCTCCATCATCAACATCTCGGCGATGAGTTTTGGCTCACTCGGAATGAACGCCATCTCCTCGTTGAATCAGGGCGCGCTCAAAGCCGGCTGCTATCACAACACCGGCGAGGGCGGCGTCTCGCCTTATCATCGAAGCGGAGCCGACCTGTGTTACCAGCTCGGAACCGGTTACTTCGGCAGCCGAACGCCCCAGGGCGAGTTCAGCATCGAGCGGTTCACCGATCTGATCGCCGAGGTGCCCCAGATTCGCATGGTCGAGATCAAACTCAGTCAAGGCGCTAAACCCGGCAAGGGCGGTATTTTACCCGGCGCTAAAGTCACCCCCGAGATCGCAAAGATCCGCGGAATACCGGTCGGTGAGGACTGTATGAGTCCAAACTTTCACCGTGAATTCCATAACGTCGATACGCTGATCGATTTCGTCGAGCGCCTCGCTGAAGCGAGCGGTCGCCCAGTCGGCGTCAAGTCGGCCATCGGACAGATGGAATTTTGGACCGAGCTGACCGATCGAATGGCGGCTCGAGGGTGCGGGCCCGATTTTATCGCTGTGGATGGTGGAGAAGGCGGGACAGGCGCAGCGCCGCTCACCTTTACCGACCACGTCGCCTTGCCCTTCAAGGTGGGGTTTAATCGAGTCTACCAGGAATTCCTGCGCCACAACCTGTGTGAAGATATAACCTTCATTGGATCGGGAAAGCTCGGCTTTCCGGATCGTTGCATCGTCGGGTTTGCTATGGGTGTTGATTTGATCAATGTCGCTCGTGAGGCGATGTTGTCGATCGGTTGTATTCAGGCTCAAAAGTGTCACACCGGCTTCTGCCCTGCGGGCGTCGCCACTCAAAATATGTGGCTTCAGCGGGGACTTGATCCAACGCTCGGGGCTGAACGCTTTCAGGGCTACGTGGAAGCCTTCCGCAAGGAGGTGGAGATGGTGAGCTGGGCTTGCGGCAAGCATCACCCCGGAGAGTTCACTGGGGACGACATCGAGGTCTCAACCGGAGTGAACACCTTTAGCACGCTGTCCAAGGTGCTTGGCTACCATAAACCCGCCTACATCCACCCGGAAGTATGATGAAAAGACGTGATTTCTTAAAGAAGGCTGGACTCGGCGGGGCGGCAACCGCTGCCATCGCGTGCTCTAGTTCAGTGCCCTCGGCATCAGGCTCAGCTCCCGCCACGAAGGGTAAGAAAATCAGATGGCGCCTCGCGTCGAGTTTCCCCCGCGCCCTCGACACGATCTTTGGCTGCGCTGAGGTGTTTTCCGACCGACTCAAAGCGATGACTGATGGTCAATTTGAGGTCCGTGTGCATCCGGCTGGCGAGCTGGTCCCAGGGCTTCAGGTGATGGACGCTGTCCAGCAAGGAACCGCTCAAGTCGGACATACCTGCTCGTACTATTATACCGGTAAAAACCCCGCCCTAGCCTTTGACACCTGCGTTCCTTTTGGACTCAACGCACGGCAACAAACGGCCTGGCTACTCGAGGCGGGCGGCCTCAAGCTCATCCATGAGCTGTTCAGCGATTTTGGAATCATCACTTTTCCCGGCGGAAACACCGGCACCCAGATGGGTGGCTGGTTCAAAAAAGAGCTCGCCAGCGCAGCAGACCTGAAGGGCTTGAAGATGCGCATCCCTGGAATGGGCGGCAAGGTCATGGCTCGGCTTGGCGCCAACGTTCAAGTGATCGCTGGCGGTGAGATTTTCCCCGCGCTTGAGCGCGGCGCGATCGATGCGACGGAGTGGGTTGGGCCTTATGACGACGAAAAGCTCGGGTTTTATAAAGTCGCCAAGAACTACTACTATCCAGGCTGGTGGGAGCCAGGTCCCTCGCTGAGCTTTTATGTGAACAAGAAAGCCTGGGAGGGGTTGCCTGCAGACTATCAAGCAGCCTTTCAACAGGCCGCTTTAGCCAGCGGTATGACCATGCAAAACCGTTACGATGCGCTCAACCCGCCTGCGCTCAAACGGCTTTTAGCGCAAGGAGTCAACCTTCAGCCCTTCCCCGATGATCTGATGGTCGCCGCGCAGCGAGAGTCGCAAGCGATGCTCGAAGAAGAAGCGGCGAAGAACGCCAGCTACAAAAGGGTTTACGATCATTGGAGAAGCTATCGCACGGAAGCCTTTGATTGGTTCGGCAAAGCAGAGCTTGCCTACGCCAACGCGGCGTTCGGCTCGAAATAACGCTCAGCCGGTGACCAAGCTTGGGAAGATACAGACCAACGCTAAGGCCACCACCTGAATCGCAATGAACGGTAGCACGCCTCGATAAATTTGCCGCGTTTCGAGCTCTGGAGGCGCCACGCCGCGCAGGTAAAACAGGCTAAAGCCAAAGGGCGGCGTCAAGAAGCTGGTTTGAAGATTCATAGCGATCATCACCCCGAACCAGACCAAGTCGATATCGAGCGCCCGCGCTGCCGGAACCAATAGGGGCAAGATGATAAAGGCGATCTCAAAGAAGTCGATGAAAAAGCCTAAGATAAAGATCGTCAGATTAGCGACGATCAACATGCCGATCGTGCCGCCAGGTAATCCGGTCAGTAGATCCTCGATCAACAAGTCGCCGCCCAAGCCTCTAAAGATCAAGGCGAAGGCTGTTGAACCGACCAACAAGAACAAAACCATCGCGGTTAGGTGACTCGTCTCTTCTGCGGACTCCCGCAACGCCTTGAGGGTGAAGCGGCGGTTGAGTGCGGCTAGAACCATGGCGCCCACCGCTCCGAGCGCGCCGGCCTCGGTCGGCGTGGCGACGCCGGCAAAGATCGAACCCAACACGATCAAAATCAAAGCCAGGGGAGGCACCAAAACCCACAGCACGCGGGCGAACAGCTCGGCGGTCGAACCCGGCAAAGCCTCGGGGGGTAAAGCCGGCGCAACATCGGGCTGACGCCAGGCGATAAAGATCACGTAAGCGACGTACATGCTGGCGAGCATCAAACCGGGCACCAGGGCGCCGACGAACAAGTCGCCAACGCTGATCCCCAGCTGGTCTGCCAGGACAACCAAGACCACGCTCGGCGGGATGATCTGCCCGAGCGTACCCGCCGCGGTGATGACCCCTGCGCTCAGCTCCTTGCTGGTCCCGTAACGCATCATCACCGGCAGCGAGATCATGCCCATGGCGACGACTGAGGCGCCCACCACGCCCGTCGCTGCGGCGAGCAAAGCACCGACCAACACAACCGCGACCGGCAATCCCCCCCGAAACCGACCAAAGAGTTGCCCGATCGTGGTGAGCAAATCCTCCGCCAGCTTGGAGCGCTCAAGCATGGTGCCCATAAAGATAAAGAAAGGGACCGCGAGCAGGACATAATTGCCCATAATGCCAAAGATTCGGGCGGGTAGTGCGTTGAGCAAAGCCCAGTCAAAGGCACCGACACCCACCCCAATTGCCGCAAACCCCAGGGCGCTACCACCCAGCGCAAAAGCGACGGGGAAACCCGTAAAAATGAGGGCAAAAGCAGACACAAACATCAGGGGACCGAGCGCCTCAACGCTCATGACTCGTCCTCGAGGTTCCAGACGACAGCGGCTCGCTGAACCGAGAAGCTGAGTCCTTGAATGACCAACAAGCCAAAGGCGACCGGTATCGCTGTTTTAATGGGCCAGCGAGGCAGCCCACCCGGATCAGGGCTCACCTCCCAGACCGACCATGCGGACTCGACGAAGGGCAAGCTCGTGATCAACGCAAAAGCGCAGAAGGGTATCAGCAATAAGAGACAACCCAAGAGATCGATCAGCGCTTGATGACGCCGGCTTAGCCGACCGTAAAACACGTCTACGCGAACATGGCGATTGGCGGCTAAAGTCGGCGCCGCTCCGAGCAAAAAGATCAGCGCGAAAAGATACCATTGCGTTTCGAGCAAACCATTGCTCGAGAGATTCGAGCCTAGAGCCCGCCCGCCATAACGAGCGAGCGCATTGAACGCTCCCGCCAACACCATGAACACGGAAAGCCAAGCCAGGATTCGCCCGAAGCTTATACTGATCTGATCAACCCGCTTGGCGAGGCGTAGCAGGGTGTTCATCAAAGACCGCCGGCTCCCGCGTCGGGCGAGGTGATCAGCGACGAAAACACAGCCATCAGCCCTTCACCTAGACCAGGGCTATAACGACCGCAACGCAGCGATTAAATCCGCCTTCTTTACCCGAGGCCGAACGGGCAATCCTGCGTGACGAGCGGCGTCTTTAAGCGCCACGACGGTCATGGCTTCAAAGCCATCGTCTGATGGCGACGCTTGAACCGCTACGGGTTGAAGGATGCGCTTAACCGGCGCAGATTCAACGACCGGTGGTTTCCAGCTTTGTGCTGGAACCGGAGTCGGGGTGTAGAGC
>JBDQPD010000174.1:0-4440 GCA_040260805.1 Myxococcota bacterium
CAGCATGAGAGCATACGAGCCCCTACTCGTCCTGGCAATGGCGTCTGGAGGCGTGGCCTGCCTCGATCGTGCCGGCTTGGCAGCGTTAGACATGGTGGAGGATGCCGGCACCGAGGGTGGCGGCTCCGGTGATGGGGGCTTCGGTGCTCGGCTCCCAAGGCTGTCCGTTGTCAAAGAGCTCGCCCTCGTCGAGCTCGCCGTTGCCGCAGCCGGGGCGCCAAGTTACTGGGCGATCAATCCAAACTTCGTTGTTTGAATAGTGGGCAACGGAATTGATCACCTGAACATCCGGTGCCTCAGCCAATAATCCACTGCCACGCAAAGTCACAAAAATATGAGCGTCGCCCGCCAGGCGTTCGTAACGTGAAATGTTAACCACACCATTCCGTCCGACCGCAGCTACTAAAGATGAAGCTTGATTAGTGGCAAAATCCTGTATTGGTTTATACCCCCCCCATTGCCCAGGATCAGGAACAAACGCCATGGGAAGAAAAAAGTCTCCGTATCTACCGAAGGGCGCGCACGACCGAAAAATTAAGAAATCATTATTCCAACTACTTACCCTGATGCTTCGATTGTCTAGACGCTGCGAATCACTAAAATCTGAACAAGGTCGCTGGCTTAGACTCCGCTGCGAGAATATTGAAATCGTGTCATTGCCGAATCCAACGTAAGAACTGTCAATGCCGAACTGCGGCAAGGACGGAGTACCCCATATAAGCTGTGGTTGCTGCCACACTGGTGTCAGCGATTCCATTGAATAAATTGCCGCTGGATTGCCTGTTGCGGCAAACAAACCATTAGGACTTAAAGCTAAGTGACTATGTTCAATGCGTCGGTTGCTAACAGAAGATAACCTCCCCCCTACTTCTCGCCTGACCTCTATGCCGAGGGAGGAACCGATGAGAACGATGCCGCTATCAGTTGCGACAAAAATATCGTGAATACTCCCCCCACCAATCCCGGGTAGTTGCTGAACCACGCGCCGTTCCGTCACCGACCAAACATACACACTGGCGTGATCACTCCCAATGTAAAGAAAGCTCGAATCAGAACTAAACACGAGTGCCCTGATTCTATTATTCTGACCGTCAACCAATCTAAACTGATGGACCCGTGCCATGTCAGATGTGCGTAAGAGTTCAATTTCGCCCAAATCATTGCCTACAGCCACAAAACGCCCATCATGGCTGATAGCAACAGCTGTATTGTCCGGACTATTTGGCGCAGAAACTTGATTGGAATACACACGAGTTAATTTCCAATCGAGTAAACGATGCCCTGAATTACCGGATTCCTGCATCCAACCGTACTCTCCAAGACGCGCAGTGATTGGCTGCTTGACCAACTCCTTATCAGCATCAATCAGCGAATCGCTCGTCAACTGCTCAACTGACTCTACCCGACGCACCCAACGCTCATCGGCGCGAGCCAATGGTAGAAAATACCTATTATCAGCCGGGTGCTCGAATCGTACTACAAGCCCTAATGGTGCTGTATTTAATGTTGCACGCTTGAGTGCTCTCGATCGCAGAGCCGGAACCGGCCAGAATACTGGATGAGCGCGTCCAAAACCGTCTAATGTACCCATATGAATTGCTGCGTTAGGATATCGTGAACTAGCGCCGCCCGAGTCGACCCTTCCAAGCACGATAAGATCCATATGACCGTCGGAATTTAAGTCACCCAACTGGCAAGCATCAGATGGTCGCTGATATTGCCAACCTCCGATCTGCTCGCCGCCGAACATGGTAGATCGCTCAGCCTGAACAATATTTTGCTGCACCAGACCGTCTTCAAGTTGAACTACACCAAAGAGTGTGCCGACCTCATCTATTCCGCAGACTACGAGTTCTAGGCCGCCGTCCTGATCAATATTTTGACGATAACCACCCAAAATTTCAACGCTACCGTTCGGGTTATCTTGAGGCGGCATAACAGTCACGGCACCTTGAAGCCCACTTGGTCCTACCTGTTTCCATTGCGCAGGCGGTGAGAAGTAAAGTGACAAGACATCGCTCGTAACTAGCTCTGCTCCAGGTTGGGAAGGACCCACCAACCTCACCCCAACCCAGCGTCCAGCGCCCATATCCTCATGGGGAATCGAGACCGAGATCGCTCCACCGGGCTGGCTAGCTAGCCCATAACGCCCTAAAACTCGACCGACCTCTCGTATCCCATCAACTAATTCCTCTGTTAGCTCCACAAGTTCGATGCTTGTACATCGGGAAAAGTCGGCGCAAACCTCACCTTCAGGCAGCGCAGGGTCCACAACAATATTTGTACCATCAACCTTGGTGGAATACACACCTTCACGAACCAAACGCCCACCCCGGGTGTGAGCATCAAGGTTATACAACTCTGGCGCAGAAAACCCTCTGGTTGGTAACGTCAAACGTGCAGGTTCAAACCCTTCAATCGCCGATGCATAGGATGAATGTACTGTGCAAGCCTGGCTCGCACGCCCTCCGCCAGTAGCCCAAAACTGCGATGAGCCCATATTGTCCAGACGCAGACGTCGGGCGCTGACATGACAGTTCAGGGTTTCAAGATACATCATCTGTCCAGCCGCTAAGTTACCGTTGGCGTCACGTGCGACGACCTCAACCTCCGCTGCCGTCTCGGCGTTGTACTCCGCTGGCGCACTCACCCGATTCGCCAGCGGCGGCTCAAGCCCGCCCACGCGCTCAAGCGTGGCGGTAAGCGGCCTTCCCGGCACCTGCTCCACCCGCACCAACGTCGTCGCCGGGGTGGCGCCGTGACGAACACGGTACAAACAGCGCACCACCCGCGGACCACCGGTAAGCGCCAGCAAGCCCTGCCCATAACGCACCTCGCCGGCGTCGTCGGTGGTGCCCGGCGCTGCCCAGCTGGCGCACGCCTCATCTGCCCCTTCAATACGCTCGATCAAAAGCCCCAAGCCAGGGATCCCGCCGCCTTGCGCGTTAGTCAGGCGCAAGCTCAGCACATCGCCGAGCTGCTCGCCGGCGCGCAAGGTCACCTCATGCGCCGGTTGCTCCCCGTCTTGACCCGTGGGTACCAAAAGCTGGTCGTTCAAGCGCACCTGGATCGCCTGCGGCACGCCCGTGGTGCCCTCGACCACCAGCTCGCTCTGTGCGCTCCAGTCGGCGTGGCTGGCGGCGACGCTGAGCGTGTGATCGCCCGGGCGATCCACCAGCACGATCACGCTCTCAAAAAGCCCTGAGGCGTCGGTGACCCCCACCGTGCGGTCCAGACGCAGCTGCGGCGGCGCGGTAATCTGGACGCGTGCGCCCGGCACGCCGTTGGCGGTGTTGACGTCGTCGCCGTCGAGCACGCGAACACTCACGGTGCCGCCCACGCCGCCGACTAAGGCTTGCACACGCCCCGCCGGCTGCACCGCTAAGTGACTGGCTGCGCCGGGGCTGACGGTAATGGCTTGCTCGGCGCGCACGGCGCCGTCGAGGGTGCGCGCCTCAAGCCGGATCGGGCGATCCATGGTGGCGCGGCTGCGCACGGTGAGCTCCAGCGCGATCAAGCCGTCGCCGTCGACGCTCAGGCGCTGGGCTAAGATCGCGGCATCGCCCAAGTAGAGTGTGTTGGCGTGTCCGCTGCTGGCGATACCAAACTGCAATTGGAGCGGGTCCTCGGACCCTTCGGGGCGCAGGACCTGCACCCGGCTCGCATCGATCGCCGAGACCGTGTAGCGCAGGGTGTCGTCGTCGCGCACGGTCTGTGGGTTCTCGGCGTCGGCCTCGATAATAATTTGGTCCACGGCGTCGGCGCGCACCTCAACCGGCACGACCACCGGACCAAGCGGCGGTCGCTCCACCCGAGCGGTGACACCAGCGCCTTGCACTCGCGCTCGAGGACACGAGCCGCGTACCGAGGCGTCGCCTTGGTTGTTGGTCTCGCCGATCAAACGGCTCACGCCGTCTAAGCCGCCTTGCACGCCAAAGAGCACGCGCACGCCGGGCACGCCCTCGCCATTCGCGTTGCTCACCCGAAAGCGGATGTTGGCGGTCTCTTGCCCTGGGTTGCACTCGACCTTATCGCCGCTGATGCGCGCCTCGAGCCGCACCGGCTCACCGGCAACCGTGCGCCCGTCGAGGACTAAGGCGGCTTCTTGGTGCGGCGCTAAAGGCTGGGTGATCGCTGCAGGCAGGCGCAAGTACAGGCGCCAGTCGCCGCGGTAGCCGGTGGCGAATAAGCAATAATGCGCCTGACCTTGAGCGTTGGTTGTTTGGGCGCCCGGTTGCGATGGCGCTTGGGTATCTTCGCAATCACCGCTGCCGCTCACGGCGATACGTACCGGAGCGCTCGGTGCAGGGGTGCCCGCATCGCCAGGGTTGCCTGCGTCGGCAGGTTGCTGAGCGTCGGCGACGCTAGCGTCAACGACCTGCGCTGCGGCGTCTTGGCTCGACGCTACATCACCTACGGCAGCATCGCTCACAGCAACCG
>JBDQPD010000177.1:0-4096 GCA_040260805.1 Myxococcota bacterium
CAGGAGAGCGAATGTCTTCCAAGTTGATGCCGCCGAAGGTTGGCGCCATGGCTGCAATGGCGTTGACCATCTCCTCGACGGTGTCGGCTTGCAGCTCGATATCAAAGACGTCGATGTCAGCGAACTGCTTGAACAAAACGCCCTTGCCCTCCATCACCGGTTTGGCGGCTTCAGGGCCAATATCACCGAGCCCCAGCACCGCCGTGCCGTTGGTGACCACAGCCACTAAGTTTCCTTTCGCGGTGTACTTATAGACGTCTTGCTTGCGCTCAGCGATTCGTCTGCAGGGTTCAGCGACACCTGGCGTGTAAGCCAACGACAGGTCACGCTGTGTCTGACAAGGCTTCGTGGGAATGACCTCAATTTTACCGGCGCGCCCTTCGGCGTGATAGTTCAGGGCATCTTTAATCCGAAACATAGCGTTTTCCTTACGCCGATACCCGACAGGCATCGACCAATTCGTCCAAACGACCGCGCTCCACGCGATCCGCTAAACGAGCAAAGGGCTGTAGACGTCTAGCGCCTAACTCAACAGCCCAGGCATTCGGTGCTGACAAGTCAGTCCCGATCATTTTCCCAAGCGTTGACGTGAGCTCAGGCATCACGGGTGCCAAGGCCGAGAAGATAACTTGAGCGGCATCGATCGCAGTCGCACAGACGGCTTGAGCTGCTGCAGGGTCCTCTTTGAACAAAGCCCACGGGGCACGATCTTGTAGATAAGTGTTAGCCTCGTCGGCAGACTCGATAAGTAGACGCATCGCGTGTGCGTGTTGAAAGGCAGCGAAGCGCTCTACCGCCTGACCGCTGCGTGCCCGCAGCCGCTCAACTAAATCTCCAGCTTCAGGATCTCGATGCGCAATCTCGCCATCGAAGCGCTTGCCTACGAAACCGATGGTTCGGCTGCAAAGATTCACAAACTTACCGACCAGCTCACCGTTGATCGCGCCGACAAAGTCATCGAAGTCTAGGCTGAGGTCTTCGATGCCGTCGTTGAGCCGACGAGCGTAGTAGAATCGCAGATACTCCGGCGGTAGATGTTCTGCCCAAGCTCGAGCACCGATAAAGGTGCCTCGGCTCTTCGACATCTTCTCGCCGTTAACCTGCAACATGCCATGCACCTGAATTCGATTCGGAAGCCCCCAACCAGAACCCATCAACATCGCCGGCCAAAAGAGCGCGTGAAAATAGACGATATCCTTGCCGATCACGTGAATGCGCTCAGCCGCATCGTCGCGCCACAACAGATCAGGGTCGTCCCAACCCTGATCTTCACACCAACGCCTGCTCGTTGCGATGTAACCGACCGGGGCATCGAGCCAGACGTAGAAGAACTTGTTGTCTTCGCCAGGGATCGGAAAGCCGAAGTAGGGACCATCACGGCTGATGTCCCAGGGCTTAAGCCCCCCCTCAAACCAGCCATCGACCCAATTCTTCACCGAAGGCTGCAGCGCCGATTGAGTCCAAGCCTGAAGCGCTTCGGCGTAGCGTGGCAGATCAAAGAGCAAACGCTCCGAGCTCCGGGTAACCGGCTCGTCACCGCACATCGCGCAGCGAGGCGATCCTAGGTCGGTGGTCTCATAGGTAGCGCCGCACTGCTCGCAGCCATCGCCGTATTGGTCCGGCGCATGACACTTTGGACAATCTCCCTTGATGAAGCGGTCCGGTAAGAAGCTGTCACACGAGACACAAAACAGCTGCTCCCGCTCTTCTCTGAGGATCTCACCGCGCCCCTTAAGCGAAGTGTAAATACCGGCAGCGATCTCTTTGTTTTCGGGGCTGTGCGTGGTGTAGAAAATGTCGAAATCGACATTGAATGTACCGAAGTCTTCAACAAAACCAGCGCGAGCCTGAGCCACCAAATCCTCGGGATCGATGCCACGCTTCCTTGCGTTCATCTGAATCGGGGTTCCGTGCGAGTCAGCGGCGCAATGAAAGTGGACTTGTTTGCCGAGCATCCGCTTGGCGCGCACCGCAACATCGGCTTGAACGTACTCGACGAGGTGGCCGATATGAAGCTGCCCGTTCGCGTAGGGCAGGGCGGCGGTCACGACAGTCGGTTTAGTCATTTGACTTTGGAGCCTTCGAACGGCGCCTGCGCTTGCTCCGGCGGCGTTTTGGCTTCTTCTCGTTGTCCGAGGAGCGAGCGGAGTCGTTCGAGGAGGCTGCCGTCTGCTCAGCGCGTTGCTCGTTGCGGCTGCCGTCCCCTCGACTGCGACGAGACCGCTTCGGGGTATCGGTAGAACCTTTGGATCGAGGTGATTTTGACTCGACGCGCACCGAAGCGCTTCGCCGCTCTGGCTTTCCTTCTGGTCCGTAAAAGAAACCACCCTTTTCATCGCCTTGCGGAATTCCGCCCTTGACCCGCTCAACCTCTTCGGCGCCGAAGCTGGCGACATCTCGGCTTGCGAGCGTCGCCACCCGGACCTTACGCTGGATGATGTTGAGATCGATGATCTTCGCATAGCCCTTAGGTGAGCGCACCGTATGGCCTACTCGCAGGGCGATCTCTTCGAGATATTCGCGATAGGTGTCGGCCTCATAAGCCAAACAACACTTCAGCTTACCACAACGCCCTGAGAGCTTTTGAGGTGTAAGCGAAATCCCTTGGTCCTTCGCCATTTTGGTCGTTGGGTTAGGGAAGACCTTGAGAAAGGTAGAGCAGCACGTCGGGCGACCGCAGGGACCTAGACCACCCAGCTCGCCAGCAGCGCTTCGAGGTGCCAGCTGAACCAGCTCGACCTCGACGCCAAACTCATGCGCGAAGTCGCGCAAGAGGTCGCGCACGTCCTCGGTGTTCTCACTGGCGTAGAAGAGCCGGATCTTCTTATCGGCCCCGATCACGCAACGAACGAACTTGATCCGCAGACGTCGTGTCCTGGTGCGCTGACGGGCGAAGGAGAAAGCCTTCGCCTCAAACTGTTGCCGGCGCTCCAGCAGTTCGAGGCGCTCTGGAGTGACCTCAGCGAGCGCCTGAGGCAAGTCGCTTTGACCGCCCGAATGAGCGCCCGTGACCACCACCACCTCTTCGCCTCCGCCGGCGCGCTCGACGATGACCTGTGCTCCGCTCTCGGGAATCGGCTCAGACCATGTGTAGGGCTTAGGCAGGGCGCCCTTATGACGCACCGCTAGGAAGCTATTTTGTTGCTGTTGAGCGTCGCTCACTGACGCACTCCTCGATCAGGGGAAACAGCCTATCCTTCAGGCAGGGACCTGCCGTCAACGCTCGCCGCAAAACTAGCCAGCTCTGCGAGGACAAGTTCTGGAGTCCAGCCGACAAGGCACGGACGGCCTCCGACATGGCAGACGCGGTCACCCTTTTGGCTGCAGGGCTGGCACGGCAAACCCAAGGTCAGGGCTCTCGCAGTCGCGAAATCACTCTGCGGAGCGGCGCCAAGACGCTGGTCTGTTGGGCCGATCAGGACCCGGACAGGCACCCCCAAACCCTCGGCAATATGGGCAAAGCCGGTGTCATTACTCAACACCATGCCGGATGCAGCAAGCAGCTCAATGCATTCCTTCAGATCATGCTCGCCCTCGAGTGATGCATCACCCCAGTCCTGGTCATCAATCGGCAAGCCGTCGTGTTGACTGTATAAGATCGCCACGCGCGACGGCACACTCAGGCTGCGCGCGAGCGCAGCAAAGGACGACAGTGGCCAGCGCTTCTCGGGCCAAGCGGCGCCAGGCACGAGCACAAAGTCAAAGGCCTGACCCGGCGAAGCTTCCAACCAGGGCTCAGCGCTCAATTCTAGCCCAAGCAAAGCCGCTTGCTCGAACTGGACGCGATGGGTGGCAGAAAAGGCACTAGGATCTCCGTGAACCAGCGCACGTCGTCGCCGGCGGTGTTTGCGCAAGCGGTGCCATTTCAGATGAGGCGTTTGAGCGCGGAGTAGGGTGGTGCGCAGACTGCGGTGGAGGTCGACGACCTCTGCTCGTTCGCTGCGCAATCGCGCCGCTAAACTCGTAACGTTTCGAACCTCTTCACCAAATCCCCAACACTCACCGGACACCGACAGACATTCGATCACGTCTCGAAACCGCGAGTGTGCGCAGAAAATGATCCGACGGTTCGGCCACCGCCGCCTCGCCTCAAAAG
>JBDQPD010000031.1:0-34082 GCA_040260805.1 Myxococcota bacterium
AATCGAAACTGGTTTCTTCAGACGCCAAGTCTGCGGTTGAGAGTATCCTCGGCGAGGCGCTTGCCGAGTTTTTCGCTGAGAACCCGCGTGTCGCCAAAGGCGTAATCATGAAGGCGATCGACGCCAGCCGGGCGCGCGAAGCGGCCCGCAGAGCACGCGATCTGACTCGCCGAAAAGGCGCTTTGGAGTCCATGAGCCTTCCGGGTAAGCTCGCCGACTGCCAAGAAAAAGATCCGGCAAAATCTGAAATCTTCCTCGTCGAGGGTGATTCCGCCGGCGGGTCGGCTAAGTCGGCGCGTGACCGGCGAGGTCAAGCGATCCTGCCGCTCAAGGGTAAGATCCTAAACGTCGAGAAGGCGCGCATCGACCGGATGCTCGGCTCCGAAGAGATCGTCACGCTGATTACAGCGCTCGGTACCGGGATCGGCTCCGATGAGTTTGACTTGGCGAAGCTTCGTTATCATCGCGTCATCATCATGACCGATGCCGACGTCGACGGTAGCCACATCTCGACGCTTCTTTTGACCTTCTTCTTCAGGCAGATGAGGCCTTTGGTTGAGCATGGTCATCTGTATCTGGCTCAATCGCCGTTGTATAAAGTCAGCAAAGGTAAGCGGTCGACCTACCTCGACGACGACGACGCGCTCGAAGAGTATCTCACGACGATGGGTTGTGAAGGCTACACCCTAAAGCTTGCGGACGGCACCGAGCTCGTTGACCAAGCCTTAAAGTCGGCATGTCGTAGCCTTTCGAGCTTTCGTTTAGACATTGTTCGTCTGGGGCGTCGCTGGGATGCGCGGGTGGTGGAGTCGGCGCTTAGAGCGGGGGCCGGTGTTCCTGGTGCGCTCGATAGCGCTGAGGGTCTCGACCAGCTTCAAGGTGCGATCTGCCAGCAAGTCGAAGCGCTCTTTCCCGAGATCTGTCCGGTGGAGAGCTTTATTGATGAGGTTCCGATCTTTGGGGACCCAAGCGTTGATGAAGAAGGAAACTTTATCCCAGGTGATCAAGTTGGGACCGAGACGCAGCTACGAATCTCCACGCGTCACAACGGCGCGGTTGTGGACACAGTGATCGATACCGGTATGCGGCATCACCAGAGCTGGATCGAGGGCGCTCGTCTTTGGTCCTTGCTGAAATCTTCAGATCAAGCCGCTGTGGGTATCTCGCCGAAAGGCGAAGAAACCAGCTACGATAGCGGAATTAAAGCGCTCGACGGATTGCTCGATGGAGCGCGCAAAGGCATCAGCCTGCAGCGCTATAAAGGTCTCGGTGAAATGAACCCGGACCAACTGTGGGAGACCACAATGGATTATGATGCGCGCAAGCTTTTGCGAGTCCAGATCGCAGACATCGAAGAAGCTAATAAGGTCTTCTCAACGTTGATGGGTGACCAGGTTGAGCCTCGTCGCAACTTCATCGAGGCGAACGCGCTCAACGTCGACAACATCGACGTTTAATCAAAACCCTCGGCACAGCGAGGACGACTTACTCGTCCTCGCTCGCCTCTTGAGGTAGCTCACTAGCCGACTCTTCATCTGAGCCCGTCGCTTCAGCCGCTGCGATGGTCGCTTCATCGACCTCCTCGCCAGCCTCGTCGAGCCCTTCATGTTGGGCTTCTTCGAGCTCCTCTTCGAGGTCTCGAAGGCCGACCGCACGCACGACCGTGATCCCCTTGGTCAGATCGATCAGGCGAACACCTTGGGTGTTGCGACCAATTCGGCTGATCTGTTCCATGCGGGTTCGCATGATCACGCCAGCGGACGTCACCATCATTAGCTCGCGGTCATCACTCGCGGCGAGGATGCCGACCAAGTCGCCATTTCGCTTACTGCACTGAATAGTGATCAAGCCTTTGCCTGCGCGTCGTTGGACACGGTACTCGCTCAGCGAGGTGCGCTTTCCGTAGCCGTTCGCCGTAATACTTAGAAGGTCCTCGCTCGATTCTGCATCGACCACAACGGCGCCCACGACCTGGTCGCCGGTGCCGAGCGTGATCCCGCGTACGCCACGTGAGCCTCGGCCCATCGAGCGGACATCGGATTCCTTGAAGCGCACCGCCATACCATTCGCTGTCGCTAAGATGATTTGGTCTGTGCCGTGGCTAAGTCGAACGAACTTCAGGCGATCGCCCTCTTCAACAACGAGCGCTTTGAGACCCACGGAGCGTGGTCGGGCATAAGCCATGAGCGGCGTCTTTTTGATCCGACCGCGTTCTGTGACGGTGATCAGATAACGATCATCCAAGAACTTATGAACGGGCAAAATAGCGCAGATCTGTTCGTCTTGACCCATGTGCTCGAGCAGGTTGACGATCGGCCGCCCCTTGGCGTTGGCGCCAGACTCTGGGAGCTGGTGGACCTTCATCTGATAACAGACGCCGCGGGTCGTAAAGACCAGCAGGCGGCTATGATTTTTTGCCACAAAGAGGTGCTCGACTGCGTCCTCTTCTTTGGTCGACATGCCCGTCTTTCCGCGTCCGCCGCGTCGCTGCGTGCGGTAGGTGTCTAAGGCTGTTCGCTTGATGTACCCTGCGCCCGAAACGGTCACCACCATGGGGTGGTTCGGGATCAGGTCTTCGGCATTGAAATCCTTCGATATTTCTTGGATTTCAGTGCGGCGCTCGTCGCCGAAGTCAGCCAGCACTGAGACCAGGTCTTCTTTGATCACCGCGAGCAGCTCTCGCACATCCCCAAGGATATTGAGTAATCGCTCAACGGTCGCTCGGATCTGTTCGAGCTCTTCGAGGATCTTCTCGCGTTCCATCCCCGTGAGGCGCTGTAAGCGCATCTCAAGGATGGCTTTAGCCTGTAGATGCGACAAAGCGAAGCGGTCTTGAAGGCCTGCGCTGGCTTCATCCGTCGTCCGGCTGGCGCGGATCAAAGCGATCACCTCATCGATGTTATCAAGGGCGATCACAAAGCCCTCTAAGATGTGCTCTCGCTCACGTGCTTTACGCAGCTCGAAGCGGCAGCGACGGCTAACGACGTCGCGGCGGTGAGCAATAAAGGCGTCGATGAGGTCGGCGAGCGTGCAAATTTTCGGTCGATTCTGATCGATGCCGAGCAGCGTCATGCCGAAACTGCTTTGCAAGCGGGTTTGTTTGAACAAGGCGTTCAAGACGACCTCTTTGATGGCGTCGCGCTTGAGCTCAATGACCAAGCGCATGCCTTTGCGATCACTTTCGTCGCGTAGATCAGAGATGCCCAGCAGCTTCTTGTCTTTGACCAGGCCAGCAATTCGCTCGATCTCGCGTGCCTTGTTCACCTGGTAAGGCAGCTCATCAATGACGATGCGCCAGCGATCGTTTGGCATCGGCTCAAAGTCGGCGCGCGCCCGAACATGAACAATACCGCGCCCTGTTCGGTAAGCCTGCTGAGCGCCCGAAGCGCTGCAGAGGATGCCACCGGTAGGGAAGTCGGGTGCAGGCACATGAGCGATCAACTCATCAATGCTGCACTGGGGGTTATCAATGCGATGTAGGGTCGCGTTGATGACTTCGGTCATATTGTGCGGCGGGATTCGGGTCGCCATGCCCACCGCAATACCTTCAGAGCCATTGACCAGTAGGTTGGGGAAGCGAGCGGGGAGGACGAGGGGCTCTTGGAGGCTCTCATCGTAGTTCGGTCCAAAATCGACCGTTTCCTTTTCGATGTCGGACATCAGATAGCTAGCGAGCTTGGTCATGCGCGCTTCGGTGTAGCGCATCGCCGCGGCGGAGTCGCCGTCAACTGAGCCGAAGTTTCCTTGGCCATCAACGAGGAGGTAGCGCAGCGAAAAGCTTTGGGCCATTCGGACCATCGTATCATAAACCGCCGAATCGCCGTGCGGGTGATACTTACCGATGACGTCGCCGACGACACGAGCAGACTTTTTGTACGGACGATTCCAGGTGTTGCTAAGATCTTGCATCGCAAACAAAACGCGGCGGTGAACCGGCTTGAGCCCGTCGCGAATATCGGGGAGCGCTCGGCCCACGATGACCGACATCGAATACTCGAGATACGATTTGCGCATCTCATCTTCGATGGTGACCATACTGACCCGACCAGCGTCACCGCCGCCGCCGTCATCTGAGCCTGTCGGTGTGTCGGTGTTTCCACCGTCAATTCCGTCAGTTTGGGTGGGTTCTTCGTTTTCGTTTTCGGGCTCGATGATCTCGTCGCTCATCACGCTCTCCTGGGTCTGGCCCATCTTTCTAAACCAAGCTGATTAAAGGTCAAGCGCTTTCGCGTACGCGAGAGCGCCTGCGCGCGCACACGAGCACGTGCGCGTGAGGGTGATGCTTCTTTCGTTTGTTTGCGTGCTCGGATACGATGCATTGAATGGTCGTGGTTGCGGCCTCCCTCCGGCTACCCTAAGAGCCAGAGCGAAGTCTAAAAGAGATGATCTGATGACATTGACCGAAGCTACCGTACGAGAAGCGCTCAAGGGCGTTAATGACCCTGAGATTGGTAAAGATCTCGTGGCGCTAAATATGGTGGGCGAGATCTCTATTGACGGACCATCCGTTCAAGTTCGAATCGATTTGACCACGCCGGCGTGCCCGCTCAAGGGTAAAATCCAAGGTGATATCGAAGAGGCGCTCTTAGCGGTTGGCGCACAGAGCGTTAGCATTGACTGGGGCGTTCAGATGGCGTCGCAGGTTCATAGCGAGCAGAGCTTGGTCCCTGGCGTGCGTTACGTGATCGCTGTCGGCGCCGGTAAAGGTGGCGTGGGCAAGTCAACGGTTGCGGTCAACCTGGCTGCGGGTTTGTCGAGAAGCGGCGCTCGAGTGGGTTTGTTGGATGCGGATATTTACGGTCCGTCCATCCCAACGATGATGGGCCTAAACGAAAAGCCGCAGGCTGGAGCGGATAAGAAGATCCTGCCGATGCAGGCGCACGGGATGAAGGTCATCTCGATGGGCTCTTTTGTCGACGACGAAGCCGCCTTGGTGTGGCGTGGTCCGATGCTCAATAAGGCGCTAAGGCAGTTCTTCGCCGATGTTCGCTGGGGCGATCTGGATTATCTGGTTGTCGATTTACCTCCTGGCACGGGTGATGTTCCTTTGAGTATCGCTCAGATGGTGACCGTGGGCGCCGCGGTGATTGTGACCACGCCGCAGGATGTAGCGGTCGCTGACGTGCTGCGCGCCAAGACCATGTTTGATACGCTAAAGATTCCGGTCGCGGGATTGATTGAAAATATGGCTGGCTTTACGCCTCCCGGCGGGGGGGAACCGATCCCTGTGTTTGGGCAAGGTGGCGGTGAAAAGGCAGCCAAACGACTCAATGTTCCGCTGATCGGAGAACTCCCGATCGATCCGAGAATGTCGAATCAGGGCGACGAGGGAACGCCTATGGTTTTAGCGGATCCGCAAAGTGATATTGCGCTTAAGTTGCTTGAATTAGCACAAAATGTGGCGGGTCGATTGAGCGTGCTCGCAATGCAACGTAGCGCTCAAGATAGCGGCGGTAGTATTCAGGTTGATCGCACCTAGCGATAATCGTGGCTGGGCACGGGAGCGACCTGCGCATCCCATTCCGGCTCCCATAATCGATGGACAATAAGGTGCGTGATTGCCCCTTCTCGCTGAACCCTGCCTGATGCTGCGAGGATGGCAGACCCGCGCAAGAAGCGCTTGAAGCGCTCTGCTGTTTGTTTCCAGATGACCAAGTTGATAAAGCCCGTCTCGTCTTCAAGGGTCACAAAGGTCACTCCGGAGGCGGTGCTAGGGCGCTGTCGGCAGATCACGAGTCCGACACTGCTGACGCGGCTCTGGTGGGTGCTTTGTGCCAACCCAGAGGCGCTGAGAAAACCTTGTTGATCGCAAGAGGTCCTGAGCAGCGCAAAGGGGTGCCCTCGCGTGCTGTGCGCGCTGCGCCTTTGGTCCCAAGCGATGCGTTCGATAGCGTTCAAATCAGGTAGCTCATCCGGTGCTTGTGCCTCGCTTAAGACCAGCGTCTCGCCACGGCTAAGCCCTGGATCGCTGAGCTGCCAAAGCACGGACCGCCGAGGACCAAAGACTTCGAAGGCTCCCGCTTCGGCGAGAGACTCCAAAACCGTTCGCTTGAGCCTTAGCCGGCGTGCGTACTGAGCTAGCGATTCATGATCAAGGCGGGGTGAAGGAGGGTCGAGCTCAAGGCGCTCACGTGGTCCTAAGCCTTTGATCGTTCTAAACCCCATACGAAGAGCGGTTCTACCGTCTTTGAGTTCGAGGTCGCAGTCCCAGCGTGAGTATCGAATATCGACGGGGAGCACATCGACACCCTCACGCTGTGCGCCATAAACAAGGCTTGAGGTGCTGTAGAACCCCATCGGCTGAGCGTTGATCAGTGCGGCATAAAAATGCGCTGGCGCATGTTTTTTGAGAAAGGCGGTCGCATAGCTGATCAGCGCAAAGCTGATGGCGTGACTCTCTGGGAACCCGTATTCGCCAAAGCCTTTGATTTGTTCATAGACCCGCTCGGCAAAAGCGCTGCTGATTCCTTTATTGATCATCCTTTCGATTAAGCGACCCTTATGCCTTTCGATGCGCCCAGAGCTTTTCCACGCCGCCATGTCTCGTCTTAATTGATCCGCTTCACCGGGGCTGTAATCGGCTGCGACCATGGCAATGCGCATGACTTGTTCTTGGAACAGCGGCACCCCCAGGGTGCGTGTGAGGATGGGCTCAAGACTTGGGTGTGGGTAAACAATGGGCTCAATACCATCTCGCCGCCTGAGGTAAGGATGGACCATATCCCCTGAGATCGGGCCGGGGCGAATGATCGCTATCTCGACGACGAGGTCATAAAACCGCTTGGGCTTGAGGCGCGGCAGCATGTTCATTTGGGCGCGTGATTCGATCTGAAAGACGCCTAGGGAGTCCGCTTCGCTGAGCATCGCATAGGTGTCGGGGTCGTCAGCAGGCAGTCGAGCCAACATGTCGTGGTCTTTAGGTCTTATGATGTCCTTAAAGCGAACAGGTGGGTAGCGCCTAATCAGATCGAAACACCGCTGGAGCTGGCTCAGCATGCCCAGCCCGAGCAGGTCCACCTTGAACAGCCCAAGGGTCTCAATATCTTGCTTGTCCCACTGGATGACCGTGCGCCCCTTCATCGCCGCCTTGGTGATGGGGACCAGCGCATCAACGGGTTCGTGACCCAGCAAGAATCCACCAGGGTGAATTGAGCGGTGCCGAGGGGTGTCGATCATTTGTTCGGCTAGGCGCACCCAAGTTTTATGATGGGCTTGATCGGCGTCGAGCTGTGCAGCCTCAAAGGCTGAGCGGGGGATTTCTCGGCGATGGCCTCCCGCCATTTTAGCGAGCTTATCAATAGACTTTTGAGTTATATTAAGTACTTTTCCGGAGTCTCTTATAGCTGATTTCATTCTATAACGTACGTTTACAGACACCATAGCCGCATACCGTCGACCGTACTTTTGATAGACGTATTGTATCACCTCTTCTCGTCGTTCGTGGGCGATATCGAGATCAATATCAGGAGGCTCTCGCCGCTCTTGAGATAAGAAACGCTCAAATAAGAGGTCGTGCTGCATGGGGTCGACCGCCGTGATTTCCAGGCAAAAGCACAGCGCTGAGTTCGCCGCGGAGCCTCGTCCTTGGCACAATATTTCCTGCTCTTTGCAGAAGCGAACGATCTCCCACATCGTGAGAAAATAACCTTCGTATTCAAGGGAGCCTACCAACTCGAGCTCTTTATTGAGCTGCTGAATCACCTTGCTTGGAACGCTCGAGCGGTAGCGTTTAGCGGCCCCGGCTCGAGCGAGTTCAGCTAGGTATTGTATCCCGCTCATCCCTTTAGGGAGCTGCTCGTAAGGGTACCGATAACGCAAAGAAAACAGATCAAATTGACACCGCCTAGCGATCTCAATGCTTTGTTCGAGCCACCCAGGGTGCTGCCTGAATCGATCCCTAAATCCAGCGAAGGACTCCAGCGCATGTTCATTGTTGCGACGTAGTTTGGTCCCTGCCTCTTCCAGGGTGCATTGCGCGCGAACGCAGCTTAAAATATCGCTTAGCTGCTGCCGGTCTGGATGATGATAAAGGTGCTCATTTGCAGCGACGATGGGCAAAGAGAAACGCCTGGACCGCTCGATTAAAAGTTTTTTCCTTTGCCGCTCTATGGGGTGTCGATGGTTGCTAATCCGCATGAATAGACGGTCTTTAAACGCTTCTTTTAACGCATCGATATCAGCCTGAAGGATTGGGGTTTTTGCGCCCATCCATCCGTCGTCGCCGCCAATGAGCGCAAAGCATCCTTGAGCAGCATCACAGACCGATTGGTTGTCGATACAGGGCGACCCTTGGGTTGAGTTTTGGTGCGCCTTACTGAGCAACTGAGTGAGCTTTGCGTAGCCACCCCTATCTTGAGCCAGAAGGGTCATCCGTCGTTGATTTGGAAGGGTGAGCTCGGCGCCGTAGATGAGTTTGATCCCAGCGCGCCTCGCCGCCGCCGCGGCGCGGGGGGCTCCGCCAACGCTGTCGCGGTCGGTCAGCGCGATCGTGTCGAGCCCGAGCGCCTTGGCTTGGTCAATGCATTCTTCAGGATGAGAGGCGCCCTCAAGGAGTGAAAAGTGACTCTTACACCAAAGCGGCACATAGCCCTTCACTAGGCTACCCAGCCGATTAGCCACCAGGTCTTCGTCTGGTGATCGTGGAGCAGCCAAAGCACGCGCCCGCTTTGGACGCGCACGAGGTATTCATCCTCGATTTGGGGTGTTCGCCACCATTTGTGCTGGAGGGGGTAGGGCCCCCCAATGGAGGTGACGCGCTCTCCAAGCAAAGACCATCCACGACCGGACCGTGGCCCTTCGACGCGACGGGGCTCAGCGAGTAAACGTCGCACCCAGGAGGTCTTTTGGGGTGCCATTTTCGGTGCCGGCCAGCCGCCTTCATGGGCAACCCAGCGCACGGTCTCTTTGGGGTGATGCCGGTCCCGTCTTTGGGCGATAAAGACGTGCTCTTCGCCAAGCTCTGCTCGTACCCGATCGAGCGCTTCATCGCCTCGTCGGTTGTCTCGCTTCCCGGTCTTAAACAGCCCGAGTTGTTCTTGGCTCGCTTCGGTCGACCGAATTCTCAGCAGGGCGCTGTGGATCGGCGCGCTGAGTTGCTCAGATTCGAGCTTGAGTCGCAACAAGTCCATCAAGGACTCACCGTTGAGGCTTGGTCGAGCGGGTCGTAAAGACCAGCTCAGCGTTGCGTGACCTTGAGTCTTTGCTTGAAGCTCTAGCTCGACGCAGGCCAAGCCCTGCGCAGAGAGGGTTTTAAGTGTCTGTTCTAGCTCTGTTTTGGCAAGAAACAACAAGGGCTCAAGCTGGTCGATTTGATCCTCTATTAATAGCGGTCGTAGGGTATCTTGTCTGGAGGTGACTTGGTCCCAGTTAGGGAGTTCACCTCTGAGGAGCTTGAGGCGTTTACGCAGTGTTTTTCCATAGCGTGACTCGAGGGCATGCCGAGGGAGTCGTTTGAGATCTCTTAGATGCGTTAAGCCGAGCCGGATCAGGCTTTGGTCGGTTGATGCGCCGAGCCCGAGGCTTTGGATCGGCAGCCCCTCAAGAGCGCCGTGTTGATGCGCTTTATCGATCATCAAATACTGACCGTTAGTCAGCCGTTGAGCTAAGAGGGCTGCGGCATAAGGGCTGCAACCCCAGACGGCGCAAGCGTCCCAGTTATGACCTTTGAGGTGTTCGATTAAGCGTGCGGTGAAAGCCGCCGTGGAAAGTCCCTTGATCGGTTGACCTGCAGCCTCAACCCAGAGCGTAGAGGGCAGCTCGTGCCACTGGGTAACCAGAGGGCTAAACTGACTTAGGGAGCGAGCAAGCGCCTCTGTGGGCGGAGGGCCGCTGTGCTCATCCCAGATAATATTAAGGGCAACCGGGCACCGCATCGTAACGCTCTTTAACTTGCCATAAATTGGATTGGTTTCGATCTCGCATGGCGGTCAGTCGTTGCTCGCCAGCAGGGTCATACTCAGCCTTAGCGACTAGGGAGATCGCTGCATCGTGATGTGGAGCATCACACAGTATGAGCGCAGCCATACGGTGCTGCTCAGCGTGGTTCGCAAGTCGGCGTAGCATCGCTCGGTGGGGGATTTTTTCGCTGTCGACGACTACCAGCCCGACGCCGCCAGTCCTGGCGATAAGATCAGCAGCCCTACCCAGTTTGTGGTGCTGGGAAAGGCGAATAAGGATCAGGCTTTCTAATGCGACCCCAGCTGCTTCTAGATCGGGCCCATAGGGTTCAAAACCTCGCTCGACAAGCCAGGCAGAGGGTTCGCTGTGGCGTTGCGCGGCGGCGGTGATCGCTGCCGCTGCGCTCACGCGGCCGTTCCCGCACAGGAGCGTCAGGCGTCCAAGGAGAGCGCTGAGCCCCCAGGGTTGGTCTGATGGGGAAGGCCGAACCCTGAGTTCGCTGCCGCGTTTGATGCCAGCACGCAGAAGCTCAAGCCGGCTAAGAGGACTAGCCATCAGTGCTTGGTATTCCTTCTAGGTAACGATGAACTTCGGTGACTACACCCAGCAGATTTAAGTCCCCTTCTGTAATTTCAATTGGTTCAAAGTCAGGGTTTTCTGGCGTGAGTTTGATGCTTTTAGGTTTGATTTCGAGTCTTTTCACGGTCGCTTCGTCCTCGATCATCGCGACGACGATCGCCCCGTGTCGAGCGACTGATGCGCGACGAACCAGCAAGAGATCTCCGGGGTGGATTCCTGCTCCGCTCATGCTCTGGCCTTTGACTCGGAGCAGAAAGTGCTCGTCGTTAGGATGGCGTAAGGGGAGATCCAAAAATCCGTCGGGGTCTTCTAACGCCGTCGTCAGTTGACCGGCTTGTACTGAGCCTAGAATCGGAACCGACTGTCGCTTGAGCGATTTATGCCTGGGCAGTGAATACCCGCGCGCTTGGCCGCTGAGTTGATTTAATTCCCCTGAATCAACCAGCGCCTTTAGGTGCTGACGAGCGCTCTCAACCGCAGCAAAGTCAAAAGCTTCTTGAACCTCTCGGACGGTTGGGGGCTGCCCCTGTCGGATCCTTCTTTCGACGTAAGCGAGAATACGTTTTCGGAGCTGAATGGTGGCGGCGCGCATGGTTTCTCCAGACATATGTCTTATAAAACAGACATATGTCTAATTCAAGCCCGTACCGAATTGAATTTTGAGCGACTATTCTGCGCTATTTTTTAAGGTCTTAACGTCTGATATTGGTTGGCGTTAACAGACCTTTGAGCAAGCGCGGCGCAGTAGACTCTGACAAACTTTGTTGAACGAGTCGGGCGAGATCGTTTGGATCTGCGATCCCGCAAAGGATCGAATCCGAAGCCCCGATTTGTCCAGCGACCTTCGTGAGCCCGATCGGCTCGCGCCGAACGATGGCATTGGGACCGACAGGGCACATCCCGAGGCAGCCGCCGGTGCTCACCGCGCAGTCTGGTAAAAGACGAGCGACATCACCGGGCAAAGCGCCCTTGTGCGTTTGGCTGCACGAGGGTCCGTGACACACCAGGATATAGCCCCGCTTGTCGCCTTGTCCTTGCTGCGGCATCGTGCCCCCAACCTGCGGCTATAGCGATGCTATGCCTTACCCTTGGTTATGGTTAGTCCGAAGCAGGATTAAAGGACAATGCCGCGCGCTTGAAAGGTAATGATTTGACTGCTGATCCCTTCTTGATCGACGACGCTGCAGCTCAGCGTTTACTCACGGTTGCTTTGAGCCGAGGCGGCGATGACGCCGATCTATTTTTCGAAGCGACCAGTTCGTTCTCACTTGTTTTTGAGGGCGGTAAAGTTCGCCAGCTGAGTCGCCACATCGATAAGGGTGTAGGGGTTCGGGTTCTGCGTGGGGATGCGAGCGGCTTTGCGTACACTGAAGAGCTGACCGAGCCCTCGATTAAACACGCGTGTCGGACGGCGGCGTGCATTGCTGATGGCGAGATCCATGCTGAGGCGCAGGGGGTTAGCTGCCGACCTTTATCGGGTGATCATTATCAGGCTCAAATGCCCTTGGTTGATCAAAGCTTTGCCGAGCGTATGGATTTGGTGCGACGAGCTGACGCGGCGGCGCGTGCGGCTGATTCTCGAGTCACTCAAGTTGAGGTGATGGTCGCTGAATCGACGCGGCAGATTCGCGTCGTTCGTGCGGACGGATTACGGGTCGATGACCACCAGCCGATGTTGCGCTTTTCGATTCAGGTGGTGGTGGATGATGGTCAGCAGCAGCAACGAGCGATGGAGAGCGGCGGAGGCCGAAAAGGCGTCGAATACTTCGACGAGGTGAGCCCTGAATTGCATGCTGAGCGCGCGGTTAAGACCGCGTTAACTTTGCTCGATGCGGTCGCAGCGCCAGCCGGTGAGTATCCGGTGGTCCTCAAGGCGGGTGATTCAGGGATTTTATTGCATGAAGCGGTCGGGCACGGCCTCGAGGCGGACTTTAATCGCAAAGGAACCAGCACCTACACAGGGCGTATCGGAAAACCGGTCGCTTCTGATCTGTGCACCGTGGTCGATGACCCCACGGTGGCCGGTGACCGCGGCGCCATCAATGTTGATGACGAGGGCAATGTCCCGAACAAAAGAGTCCTGATTGATTCAGGGCAGCTCGCTGATTACATGCATGATTCGATCTCGGCAGCGCACTACGATGCGCAAGCGGGCAGCGGCCGGCGTGAGAGTTTTCGTCACCTGCCGATGCCGAGGATGTCGAACACCTATCTACTCAATGGAGAAAGCGAGCATGACGAGCTGGTTCAATCGGTGAGCAAGGGAATTTACTGCGTCTCGTTCAGCGGTGGACAGGTCAACATCACCAACGGCGACTTTGTGTTCTCGACCACCGAAGCCTACTTGATCGAGGATGGAAAGATCACCGCCCCGCTTAAAGACGTGAATTTGATCGGTAATGGGCCGGATGCGCTGAGCAAGGTGGATATGGTCGCTGATGACTTTGCCTTATCGGATGGCCGATGGACTTGCGGCAAAGACGGACAGAGTGTCCCGGTTGGTGTCGGTATGCCGAGCATCCGCGTGTCTAAGATGACGATTGGCGGGAGCAACCTATGAACCCTGAAGCACGCGAAAGCGCCTTGATGAAAAAGGCTGAGACGATTCTTCAGCAAGCTTTGAGGCTCGGCGCCGATGACGCCGAAGTGAGCATGAGCTCAGGGCAAGAATTCTCTTGTACGTACCGCGGTGAGTCGCTCGATAAACTCGAAGAAGCTGGCAACGAAGGCGTGGGCGTTCGGCTCTTTGTTGACGGTCGCGTCGTCACTGGCTCGAGCAGCGATATGCGACCCGAGGTCCTCGAGGGTTTGATGCGCGATTTAATCGACGCTGCCCCGCACGTAGACCCCGATGAACACCACACGCTAGCGCCCGCTGAGGCGCTCGATGGCGAAGCCAAGGACATGGGCATATTTGACCCAGCGACGGTCGCTGAACAGGCTCCTGTTCGACTCAGCCGAGCGCTCAGCGCCGAGCGCGCAGTGCGCGCTCATGACGCCCGCATTTCAGCGACCGATGGGGCGAGTTTTGGTGCGGCTTATTCCACCGCCGTGACCGCAGCATCCAACGGCCTTCGTCGTTCGGTTACAGGGGGCTGGCAGAGCCTGGTCGCTGACGCGATCTGTGATGATTCACAGGGTAAAAAGCGTAACGGCTATTTCTGGTCGACAAGTCGCCGTTTAGTTGACTTGAAACCGGCCGACGAGGTTGGAGCCGAGGCGGCGCGGCGTGCGCTGGCTCGGATTGGTGCAAGTAAGCCCGCGACGGGACGTTATCCCGTGGTCTTTAGCCGGGAGGCTTCGCCAGCGCTGGTGGGTTTGTTGGTCAGCTGTGCAACCGCAACGTCGCTTTGGCGGCAGCGAACCTATCTTGCGGACCGGCTCAAGACCTCAATCGCAAGCTCGGCGGTAACTTTGATCGACGATCCCTTGCTGCCTGGGCTGCTCGGCTCGTCCGCGGTCGATGGTGAAGGACGCGCCCGGCGCCGTAATGTCTTGGTGCAAGATGGTGAACTCCAGATGTTCTTGGCTGCTCAGTATGGAGCGAATCGAACCGGGCTTGAGCCGACCGCGAGCGCCTCACGGCCGATGGCTGGTCAGCCTGGTGAGGGCACCACCAATTTATACATGTGTGCAGGCGAGCAATCCCCCGAAGAGCTCATCGCGGATATCGACGAAGGGATCTATATTGAGGGAACGATTGGCTTTGGTTTCAACGCGCTAACGGGCGATTTTAGTCGCGGCGCTTTTGGCCGAATGATTCGCCAGGGCAAGCTGGCTGAACCGGTCGCTGAGTTTACCGTTTCTGCGAGCTTTGATGATTTATTTGGCGGCATTGATGCGGTGGGTAACGATCTGATCTGGGATCGAAAGACTGCCTGTCCGAGCCTGCGTATTCGCTCGATGGCGGTGGGCGGAACCGGCTGAATCTACGGGATGTGAACGGCGGCTGGGTTGCTGGCGTCACCGACCATGCCCCTGCCGAGCTGTCCTGCGTTGTTCTTACCCCAGCAAAAGACGCGCTCGTCGATGAGCTGTGCGCAGCTGAAGTGTCGCCCTGTGCCGACCTGCATGGCGGGTAGCGGAAGCGGAACTTGCTCCGAAGGCTCCGAGACTAGCGTTTGAGCGCCCACCCCAACGGCTCGGTATTGATTTTTGCCCCAGCAATAGACCCTACCCGCTCGATCCAGAGCGCAGGCGTGAAACTCGCCGATGCTCACGTCAGCGATCTCGTCGAGGTTGCGGACCTCATCCCAGCTGCGCCCACAGTTTTGCACGCATCGTCCGCTGCCGCCACGCCCTAAGCGACCGTAGCCTGCGTGCCCACGACAACGCACGCGCTCGGTTTCGAGCACTTGGCAGGTTAGATTGGCGCCAACCGCCAGTCGCCGTGAGACGTCGTCATCGATGGAGACGAGCTGATTTGCGTCGTCAGGGTCATCACTCAGCGCCGCAGCCGAATTATCACCCATGCACGAGGTCCCAGCTGCTGTTTCGATGCATAGATGGGTCAACGAGGCGACCGCTCGGCGGATCTGGTGCCCTTGAGCTAGCTGCATGAGTTGACTCGAATAGAAGGCTTGATGGTCAAGCGCTCCCGAGCAAAAGAGCTGCTCATCTTTGATCAGGCACGAGACGTTCGCTCCTGCGAAAATACCACCGGGGGTGATGTCCCAGTTGTTTTCGTTTGGTGACGAATAGCTGTTACCCAACAAGCGACCGTTTGCGGTGTCGCCGTGGCATTGAGTCGTCGCGTTGGTGAGCACACAGCTGTGCTTGAGTCCGCCGACCAGCTCATCCGGACGCGCCTCGATATGAATGGGTTGCTGCGGGTTAGGAAAGTTGGTGCGCGTCGCATTACCGGTCACCTGACCGCTACCGTTAGCGCCCCAGCACCACACCGAGCCCCCTGTGCGCGCACAGGCATGCTCTAAGCCGACGCTTAACCCTTTAGGGTATTGAAGCGCACATTGAGCACATAGGCCGTTGTCTGCGCCTAGGTCACAGGCCTCGAAATTGGGGTCATCAGAAGCTAGCCCGGTCCTTCTAATCCCGTCACCGCACCGAGCGACCTGGCATTGGTTCGTGCACCCGTCATCGTCGATTCGGTTACCGTCGTCGCAAGCTTCACCTGCTTGAGTCTGTCCGTCCCCGCAGTTTTTTGGGCTACCTCGACGGCGCTCAAGGGCAAAGCGCTGCCCAAAACCGATCGCGCTGCCTGACCGCGTGCTCATCTCATCGCCTTGCGGGACCACATCATCGATATTTTGGATGACCACGTCGTATTTGGCTAAACCGTCAAAATCGTTGCAGCCCACCTCGAGCCGAGTGTTCGGGCTGAGCCGCGGGCGATTTGCTAAATCGATAACAATTCCAGCCAGCGCAGTTTGGGTCACTCGGTTGCCGTGGATGTGGAGCTCGTCGGCATCAAGCGCCACAATTCCAAGACCGGTAGCGGGCGCTCCCGACCCACCAATTTCAGGCGTGATGACTTTGGTGATTTGATTGTGGGCAATTTCGATAGCGCCTTGAGAGCCGATGATCTCGAGCGCCGAGCCGACGGCACCTTCAATGGTGTTGTTGGTCACGGTCAGCGTACTGTTCGCGCCTAAATCCTGAACAAGCACCCCACGCTCACCGCTGGCTGAAATCACATTACTCTCAACAGCCCAGGCGCCCTCTAGTCCCGCCAGCAGCACCCCGAAGCTAGCCGTGTTGTCCACCGCGTTGCGCGCCAAAGCGTTGGCTTCTACGCCGCCTGAGTTCCAGATGAACACGCCCTCTCCACCTAAGGGGCCTAAGAAGTGGTTATCGCCGACGATGACGCTCGCGGTGTGGTCAATAAGGCTCATGCCGCTGCCCTGGATCTGCTCGAATCGATTCCCAAAGGCGTGAAACGCTGAAGCGTTGCTTGATGAAAACACCCCCTCACCACCCAAAGGCCCAAGGAAGTGATTATCGCCGACGATAATACTCTGTGCGCTCGGCTTGCTTTGGACCACATGGAGTCCATCACCGCTCACGTCTTCGAAACGGTTGGCGGTGATCTCAACAGCGCCTTCTTGCGCGACGATGAAGACGCCTTCACCACCGAGCGGGCCCAGGAAATGATTGTCACCTACGATCACGGATTGCAGCGAATCCAAGCTGAGTCCACGGCCGCTGACCGCTTGGATTTGATTGCGCGTGAACCTGAGGCTGCCGCCGCGTTGTTGCCAGGCGGATCCGGCGGTGTTTTTAAAGCTATTTTGGTCTGAGTGAGCGGTTTCTGGTGATTCAAGCCGGACTCCTGCCACCAAATGAAAGCCGGTCAGTCCGATTGTGCCTCCATCTCCACCGCTGACTTCACCCTCGATGACCGTCGCTTGGCACCGCCCGATCAAGCGCAGGTCGCGCCCGCTCGGGAGCCTGATCGCTTCAAAGTTTTCACCGTCCAGAATCACTGCATAGCGCTTATCGGCAGCTAAGCCGTCCAGGACAGCGCTGAGCTCCGCTGAGTTGGTGACCGTAAGCACCTCGCCGACTCCGCCCGATAGCTCCTTAGCCCAAGGGTGCTCAAGCGGCTGACACGGTTGCTCAGCCGGGGGGCCTGGTACGATGACCCCTGACCACATCGTTCCCGCGTCTTTAGAACTCGACGTCGGCGTCTCGGCGTCGCCTGAGCACGAGCACAACAAAACCAGAACCAAAGCGCTAGCGAGACTCTTCATAACTAAAATATGCTCCTTTTTTGAGATCTTGCCCAGTAGGCGTAGCCTTTGAATCGTATCCGTATGGCCTCAAGCCGGGGGAGACAGCGCTGATTAGCCAAGTTGGAAAACTGCTACTCGCTCAAGATGACGCGACAATTCGTCGTGTAGCAAGCAGCTTAAAGCGCGTCTTTGTGGGGGATTCGACCTTCCGTGGGGATGGTTTGCGGCGGATTTGGCACCGCGGCGAGAACACCACCGATGTGGTGTCTTGGGTCGACCGCCAAGGGCAGATCATGCGGCAAGAATTCACCTTTGGTGGTCTGGTCGTGCGCTGGGAGCGTGAGCGAGGCGTCATTTCAGGGGCTGAGCAAGGTGGCGGTGAGCACTCGCTGCCCTCGGCTAAAACCGTCGAGGACTGGGGCTCGAGTGATGAACTCTTTCACGCCGCATTCGGTCTGTTGTGTAATGTCCATCAGAGCGACTTTTACCTTCGCCACCTGATGCACCGTTTGTCCGAGCATACGGGCGCAGAGCCACCACCTGATCGTGACACGGTCTCGGGTGAGGTGACCCTAACTCATATTCTCCAGAGTCGATCCCTTGAGCAGCGCTGGGGGGTTGACGACGAGGTTGAAAACGAGAGCAATTTCGGTCTGTGGATTGCTGTCGCCGTACTTGGAATCACTCTGTTTATTGGAGCATTCTGGTACGTCGTGAGCCACTAAGATGTGCCGGCTCTTTGGTTTTCGTAGTGCGGTTAATATTGGCGTTCATCACAGCCTAGTTCTCGCCGAGAACGCGCTGGCTCTTCAGAGCGAGCGCAACCCCGATGGCTGGGGCATCGGTTTTTATGAGGGCAGCTCACCGATCGTGCGCCGGGGTCTCAACAAGGCGATGGGCGATGGTGACTTCTCGAATTTAGCGCGCTTTGTCCGCAGCCACGCAGTGGTAGCTCATGTCCGCCTCGGAACCGTCGGTGGTAACACCATCACGAACACGCATCCTTTTACCTTGGGGCGTTGGGTTTTTGCGCACAACGGGACGCTTCGCGATCTCGAGCTTTATGCTGCGCAACTTTGGGATCAGATCGATCCAGACTTTCAAAGTCTGATTACCGGAGAGACAGATTCTGAGCGCTGCTTTTACCTGTTTCTAACCGAGCTTCGTAAGCTGGGTTGTCACCCGAGCGACGAGGCGACTGGGCGGGTCGCCTTTGAGGCGATGGCAGCGACGGTTCGAACCTTGGTTGGCCTTGCAGAGTCGGCTGGGGCGAACCCTCCGTCGATCAACTTTATAGCGACTGATGGACGATCGATCGCAGCCGTTCGGCTTGGGCGGGGTTTGTTCTTCTCAACGCAGAAGCGATATTGTGAGAAAATGAACGAATGCTCGCGCTGGCGAGAGGGTGAGGAGCTTCCCTGTATGCATCCGCTGCGAGCTCAAGAGATTAATCACCTCTTGATTTCGAGTGAGACCATTTCGGCAGAAGACATCTGGGAACCACTTGAGGAGGGTGAGCTCATCGGGGTTGACGCTGAATTTCGCTTTGTTCGCCAGCCTGCATTGGCGACGCCCGTTGAAGTCCTCAAAGGTCGTTACGAACCGTTTTATAAAGCGGACGGACAAGACGCTCGTCATGCTCGAGTGATGGGGATGCCCCGTCGTTGAACATGGAGTGTCTCGGGGCGGTGTTTCGCGGCACTGTAAACTCTGTAATACATTGATTTAGAGCTATTTATAACTCGGCACAGCCCCTGCATTGTCAGGGGTCGTGGAGGGTTATTTTGATGACCATCGTCGTGTCAACAGGAGTGGTCATCGGCGTTCAGGGGCAACCTGTTCGGGTCGAGGCTAATCTGCGTCCCGGTATCCCATATTTTGATCTGGTTGGGCTGGCGGGGAGCGCGCTTAAAGAAGCGCGTATACGCGTCGAGCAAGCGGTGCGTTCGTCTGGCTTTGAGTGGCCCAGAAAGCGAATCGTTCTCAACCTGGCGCCAGCTGAGCTGCGCAAAGAGGGAAGCGCTCTAGATTTAGCCCTTGCCGTGGCGTGTTTAGCTGATGGCGCCCAATTCGACCCTCAACGCTTGGCGCACACCTTGTTTCTGGGTGAGCTGTCTTTGGACGGACAATTGCGCCCAGTGCGTGGGGTACTGCCGATCACCGAGGCTGCACGTAAAGCGGGCATCACGCACTGTGTTGTGCCTCATGAAAATGCCTACGAAGCGAGCTTGGTGACTGGGGTTCGGGTGGTGCCGTGTCGTGATCTGAAGACAGCCTGTCTTTGGCTCTCGGGTGGGCCAGCGCCCGAACATGAGACCTCAAGCGCCCCGGAGTCATCGGCAGAATGCTCGACTGATTGGCGTGAGGTGCGCGGTCAAGATGAAGCTAAAAGAGCGGCCGAGATCGCATTAGCGGGTGGTCATAACCTGCTGCTCACCGGGCCGCCCGGAACCGGGAAAACGCTTCTTGCGCGCTGTTTGCCATCGCTTCTTCCGCCCCTGCAGGGCACAGAATTACTGGAGGTCTTGCGTATTCGCTCGGTCGTTGATGGCGGTTTGTCTTCGTCTATCCCTACCCGCCCCTTTCGCGCTCCTCATCACTCGATCAGTCCGGCGGGTTTGGTTGGAGGGGGTAACCCGGTTCGCCCAGGTGAGGTCACGGTCGCCCACGGTGGTGTCTTGTTCTTGGATGAGCTCGCTGAGTTTCCTCGAGCGGTAATTGAGAGCTTGAGACAGCCGCTAGAAGACGGCGAGTTGACGCTGACAAGAGCCGGCTGTAGAATGACGTTCCCGGCGGATTTTATCGTCGTTTCCGCCTCTAACCCCTGCCCTTGTGGCTATCATGGTTCATCGGTCAAGGGTTGCGTCTGTCCGCCGAGCGTTATCCAGCGTTATCAGGCTCGAATCAGTGGTCCTATGTTGGACCGTATTGATCTTCAGGTGCGCATGGACCGCCCCAGCGCTGAGCTGCTCTTATCGTCACGTTCAGAGCTTGGCGCCACCAGCGCGGAGGTCCGCCAGCGAATCACTGACGCTCGCGCCATGGCGACGACTCGCCAAGGATGCGCAAACGCCCACCTCCAAGACGGGTTGCTGAGCCACGTCCGAGCGCTCCCCAAGACGCTCGATGTTCTTCGTCACAGCAGTGATCGGCTCGGTTTGTCGCCGCGTTTGACGACCCGCCTACTCAAGGTCGCGCGAAGTATCGCCGATCTCGCTTTGAGCGAGGTCATCACCCCCAGACATTTAGCGGAAGCCTTCAGCTTGCGTGCACTGGAAAGCGACCCGCTCGCATGAACAGGTACGACCAGCTTCGGACGGGTTCCATGACGACGCTTTGTGGTGTTTCTGGTTCGGGAAAAACCCGTCAATGCCTAGCCTATGCCGAGGCGGCTTTGTCTCAGCAACAGCCGGTGGTTTGGATCGACGGCGATCGAAACCATGCCTTGAACACGTCATTTTATGACCGCTCCAAGGCCTCACTATTTTGGGGCTTTGAGCCCAGCGGTTTTGATCAAGCCTATCAGTTGGCGCTCGCGTTTTGTCGTCTAAAGCACGCTGGATTAGTGGTGATTGATAGCCTTGATGGTTTGTTGCCGGACCGTTTCGATCAGCAGCGTGTGCTTCGACGGTCTTTACCCAAACTGATCGGCGCTGTGTATGCCAGTAAATCTCGTCTCGTGTGCACCGTTGAGCCGACCTCACGCGTTCGTTCGAGCGCTCTACAGATCTATTCTCAGACCATTATCTCGTTAGGAGTACCCCATGTGGATTGATAGCAGCGACCTTTTTGAATTGGATCCAGTTCCCACCGAGTTTTTTGAGAATGGACAAGATCGCGGCGCCGGAGCGTCCTTGTTTCCTCACTGGATCCGAGTGGACCTGAGTTTACCGACTGAGCTTCACGATTGGTTGAGCGAGAAAGCCTTTGAGCGAGGCATGGTTCGAGCGGAATTGATTCGAAAGATCCTGCGGCAAACGCAGCGCCAACAAAACTACGCCAAAAGATTGACCACTCGACACATCGCCGAGGTGGGTTGAGCCGTACATCGCGCAAAAATAAGGCATAATTAAAAGCGCCTTGTCCGCGCTCAGGGTTTTTTAGGTTCGAGTTGATTTGAGTTGATACATCCACCTATCTGATTTTGCTTTGAACTCTCGTGAAGTGCGCATGGTCACAGTGATATCTTCGTCACGCCATGAACGCGTTCCGAGCACGTCATTTGGGGTGGCCGCGGCCCCGCGGCCGCAGTTAATTGCCTTTCAAGAGTTGAGCTTGGAGCCGGATATCTCGACGTTTTCATCCTTTCTTCTGAGCGCCTTAGTCAGAACCCTCGCGCTGCGTCGTTGACCCTTCGGGAGGGGCTTCGATAACGATGGTTTTAGACGGCAAACTTACGGGTGAGCAGTCGATTCACATCAGGTCACACGAAGAGGGTCCCAGCAAGGTCTGGGGGCATGCTTCTTGCGCCTTTGAGTCGGCACAAACTTTGCCTGTTTGATAAGATAGATGGAGAAGTTACCGCTTATGACGCTCGATATTCAAAACGCCGAGATCCTTAACCAGGCAGACATTCCGCCAAACCACGCAACGCCACATCCCACGGGCGTACCCGTCACCATGCGCGTGAAGAAGCGAGATGGAAGACTTGAGCTCGTGGACGTCAACCGGATCGTTGATCGCGTGGCTTCGTGTTCGGGCGGACTCGAGCATGTCGACCCGATGTTCATTGCGACTCGTACCATCGGTGGGTTGTACGATGGAGCGACGACTAAAGAGCTCGACGCGTTAGCGATTCAAACCGCTGCGTTGTTGATCGCAGAAGAGCCAGAGTATTCGTTCTTGGCTGCCCGCTTGCTGGCTGAGTTTATCCAAGAAGAGGTCCGTGAGCAGGGCATTGAGACCTTTTCACAGGGCATTTTCAGAGGTCAAGAGCTCGGGATCATCAACGACTCGCTCGCGGCGTTTGTAGCGACTCATCGCGAGCAGCTTGATGCTGCGATTCAGTCCGATCGAAACAACCTGTTTCAGTATTTCGGCCTGCGCACGGTCTACGATCGCTACCTCCTCAAGCACCCCACCAAGCGTTTGGTGGTCGAGACACCGCAAACTGCGCTGCTGCGCGTCGCTTGTGGTTTATCGGAAACCCCCGAAGAAGCCATCCGGCTCTACAACACCTTCTCAAGCTTTGATTACCTCCCGAGCTCGCCGACCTTGTTCAACTCAGGCACCCTGCATCCGCAGCTGTCGAGTTGTTTCCTCGTCGACTCGCCACAGGATGATCTGGATTCGATCTACGACCGCTACAAAGAGGTCGCCCGACTCTCTAAGCACGGCGGCGGGATCGGTATTGCGTTTCATCGAGTGCGTTCAGCGGGCTCATTGATTCGAGGAACCAATGGATTGAGCAACGGCATCGTGCCCTGGCTTAAGACTCTTGATTCCTCGGTTTCCGCTGTGAACCAGGGCGGTCGCCGCAAAGGGGCGTGCTGCATTTACCTTGAGCCCTGGCACGGTGACATCGAGGCTTTCTTGGATTGCCGCGAGAACACCGGCGACGAGGCGCGGCGAACTTACAATCTGAATTTGGCAAATTGGATCAACGACCTGTTCATGGAGCGTGTGCAAAGCGGCTCGGACTGGAGTTTGTTTGATCCGAAGGACGTGCCCGAGCTCTGCGACACCTTTGGCGAGGAGTTCCGCCACGTCTACTGTGAAGCAGAAGCTCAAGGTAAAGCGCTCAAGACCATCTCAGCGCGTAAGCTGTACTCGCGTATGATGAAGAGCCTGGCTCAAACCGGTAACGGCTGGATGACGTTCAAAGACGCCTCCAACCTTAAGTGCAATCAAACCGGCGAGAAAGGGCGCGTCGTCCATCTCTCGAATCTATGCACGGAGATCATTGAAGTCACCGATGACGATATGACCGCAGTGTGTAATCTCGGCTCGATCAACCTGAGCAACCACCTCAAAGATGGGCGCTTTGACTTTGAGCGCTTGGGTGAAACGGTTGAGGTGGCTGTTCGTCAGCTTGATCGCGTGATCGATAGGACCTGGTATCCGATCGAGAAGGCCGGGCGAGGCAATATGAAGTGGCGCCCGGTAGGCTTGGGTATGATGGGTCTTCAGGACGTCTTCTTTAAACTCGAGCTACCCTTTGAGTCTGAAGAAGCGAAGATTCTGCAGGCGAGAATTTCAGAAGAGATCTACTACCATGCGCTCAAGACCAGCGCGGATCTAGCGGAAGAACTCGGCGCGCACGATACGTTCTCAGAGACGCGTGCGGCTAAAGGTAAGCTTCAGTTCGATCTGTGGGGCACGACGCCGAATAAGCCCGAACGCTTCGATGCGCTGAAGGAGCGTATTGCGAACGTCGGCTTACGCAACAGCTTGTTGGTCGCGATCGCGCCGACGGCGACCATCGCATCGATCGTCGGTTGCTACGAGTGCATCGAGCCCCAGGTCTCCAACCTGTTCAAACGAGAGACGCTCTCGGGTGAGTTCTTGCAGATCAACAACTACTTGGTTTCCGAGCTCCGCTCACGTGGGCTTTGGACGCCAGAGGTTCGCAACAAGATCAAGCTCTCGGAAGGTTCGGTCCAAGATATCATTGAGATCCCCGCCGATTTACGAGTCCGCTTCCGTACGGCGTGGGAGCTAAGCCAAAAACCATTGGTCGAGATGGCTGCGATGCGTGGTCCTTTTATCGATCAAAGTCAGAGCCTGAACTTGTTCATGGAGAGCCCGAGCATTGATAAGTTGAGTTCGATGTACTTTTACGCATGGAAGCTCGGCCTCAAAACCACCTATTATCTGCGCTCTCGCCCAGCGACGCGCATCGCTCAAACGACGACGGGGTTACCGACGGCGACCACTGAAGAAGAAGCCGCAAAGCAGGCCGCTCTTTTGTGCAGTCTCGAAAACCCTGAGTCCTGCGAATCGTGTCAGTAAACCCAAGACCCTTATTGCTTATCCAGCTCAGCATTTGAAAGCGACCTTCTCGTGATTCTCGAACCAGGACTTAATCTTACCCTTCGGCCGATGGCTTACCCGCAACTCTACGAGATGTATCGGGATGCTATTAAAAATACATGGACCGTAGAAGAGGTTGATTTTTCTCGGGATATTGCTGACCTGCAGCATAAGATGACGCCCGCTGAGCATCATCTGATCAATCGCTTGGTCGCATTCTTCGCCACCGGTGATTCGATCGTTGCCAACAACCTAGTGCTCAATCTGTACAAGCACATCAACAGCCCAGAAGCTCGAATGTACTTGTCGCGCCAACTGTACGAAGAGGCGCTTCATGTTCAGTTCTATTTGACCTTGTTGGATACCTACGTACCCGATCCTGCCGAGCGCGAAGCCGCCTTTGATGCGATCCATAATATCCCGAGCATTAAGCAAAAAGCTGAGTTCTGCTTCAAGTGGATGGATTCGATTGACGAGCTTGATGAGCTGACCACTAAGGAGCACCGTCGGCGCTTCTTGCTCAACTTGATCTGCTTTGCGTGTTGCATCGAAGGGCTCTTCTTCTTCGCTGCCTTTGCCTACGTGTACTTCCTGCGCTCCAAGGGTCTGCTGAGTGGTTTAGCGACAGGAACCAACTGGGTCTTTCGCGACGAGAGTTGCCATATGAACTTCGCCTTCGAAGTCATTCGGATCGTTCGCAAAGAAGAGCCAGATTTGATGGATGCGGCGATGGAAGAGCAGGTCAAAGAAATGCTCGCTGAAGCGATCGAATGCGAGATGACCTTTACTGCCGACCTCCTCAAGCTAGGCGTCGCAGGGCTAAGCCAAACTGATATGCGCGAATACCTGCAGTTCGTCGTGGATCAGCGCTTGAGCAACTTGGGGATGACGCCGGTTTACGGTTCCGCAAACCCGTTCGGCTTTATGGAACTTCAAGACGTGCAAGAGCTTGCCAACTTCTTCGAGCGACGCGTGAGCGCCTACCAGGTGTCGGTATCAGGTGATATTGATCTGAGCGCCGACTTCTAGTCGGAACCAGGGGGCGGCGGAGCGCCGGCTACGACCACTCTCGAGATGATCAGACCGACCTCAAAGAGCAGCCACAATGGGACCGCAAGCATCACCTGTGTGTAGGGGTCTGGCGGCGTCAGCATGGCGCCCATGATGAACAACCCCACGATGATGTAGCGTCGGTATTTCGAGACCGTTTTAGGGTGTAGAATACCGACGCGTGCCAGCAGGACCATCAAAACGGGAAGATCAAAGACCAGCCCAAAGGCGAGCACCATCATGGTGACTAAGCCAAAGTAAGAGGCGGTTGAGTACTTTGCCTCAACCTCCGGCGGAAGCATGGCATGCAGGACCTCAAGACCGGTGGGTAAAACCAGCGAGAAGCAAAAAGCTGCGCCGATCAAAAAGGCTGCGCTTCCAAAGAATAAGAAGGGCAGCACCGCTCGGCGCTCTTTGCCTTGCAGCGCAGGGGAGAAAAAAGCCCAGACCTGGTGAAGAACCACCGGATACGTGACGACGACCGCTGCCACCATACTCAGCTTGAGATAGACAATGAACATCTCAAGCGGACTGAGCACCGCAAGCAGTCCGGGCTCAGTATCGAGTAAGGGGCGAATTGGGATCATAAAAAATTGGAAAAGCTGCTCTTTGAAGGCAAAGGCAGCGCAGGTGGCGACGAAGATAACGATCGCGCAACGGATGAGCCGATCCCGAAGCTCCTCTAGATGCTCCATGAACGACGCATTGTGGGGATCGATCCCCTTCACTGCTGGTCCGCGCGCTCCACCGCTTCGGGCTCGACAGCGGCGTCGGCTACGCTCGGCGTCACGCTTCCTTTGGGCGGCTCGATCTCTTCAACGCTGGCTTCGTGGATCGCTTGACCCACTTCATCGGAGGCTTTGCGGAATTCTCGCAGCCCCTTACCCAAACCCCGAGCAAGCTCAGGAAGTTTTTTGGGACCGAAAAATATGAGAACGACGCCGAGAATAACAAGCATCTCGGTGGTTCCGAGTCCAAAGATAGCGCGCTGCAGCATGGACGGCTCCTGATCGGGTCGATAGTGCAGGGTGGGTGACGATCACAAGCAGCAATCGCAAGCCACCCCGTAGGAGCATAGGCGCAGATGACCCGAAGACGCCATTTTCCATCCATTCTTCAGTGTATGAATGGCCATCAAAAGGACGCCTGGGCCACGGTGATCAGTCAGGCAAAGCGTCTTCATGCTGATGCGGTATTGCTGCCCATGCCTTGGGCTGAAGAGGCATCAATGGCTCAGGTTTTAGCGCTCCCTGCCGTGGAGGTTTCGAGCCTGCGAGAAAACATAAACAAGGCGAGAAAACAGAGACTTGGGGTGTTCTTGGAGATCGCCTTGCCGCCAGCCAACCAAGGGTTTCATTCACGCCAAGTTTTATCACAGTTTCAAGCTCTGCACATCAAACCACTGATGGGGTTAGACCTCGCAGGCATGGTGATTCGTTTGGGGGCGGACTGGCCAGCCGATGCCATCTTAGAGCTTGAACGCCTGCTTCGCCTCAAAGAAGGGGCCGTCTTGTTTCTTGACCACGGCATGAGCCCAGACAGCGAACTGCTTGATGGCCAGGTGGATGGGGTCGTCGACCCGGTCGGCGTCGGCGGCATCAGCCGCTTTCTTAATGGCCACTGCTCAGGGTTTGATTTGGGGCAGCACCTTAGTCGTCAGCAGGAGCGACTTGGGATCAATCTGGCAGGGCGGCTCCTTAATCCCCTGTCCTTGCTCTCCGTTCGAGATGAGTTTTTTGGCTTAGGCTCGGGGCTAAGTTTTATGATTCGTGGTTATCCGTTTATGCCTCCTGATGCGGTGATTGAGCGAGAGCATATCTACGGACCACTCGCTCAATTGAGGCGCCAAAGGGCGGCTCTTGAGTGGGGACGCTTTGTCCACCTAAGCCCGATTGATCGACCGGAAGTTTTTGCCTTTGGTCGAGCTGATGAACGCGTTGAGGAGCCGGTCATTGTGGTGGCAAGACGCTCAGCAAGCGCAGCGATGAGCCTGCCCGTGGGTTTGGGCAGGTTTGATCTGCGAAAGCCTTTTGTTTCGCTGTTGAGCGCCGATAAGGAGTATGCCGTTCAGGATGGGTGGTTGGATTTAGAGGCTAGTGAAGGACCCGAGTTCTTAGTCTTGGGACAATGATCGGTTGTAGAGGCGAGCCGGTTTGCGTAGGTGGGGGCGCGTCTATTCGAACTTGGAGCTTCGGTGCTGAGACTCACCTTGCTTACAGTTTTGACCTTTGGAGCTTGCGCTGACCCCTGTCGCCAAGTCGCCGAGGTGGTCTGTTCGTGCGAGCCTGATCAGAGTTCGCAGCGCAGCTGTCTTAGTGAGGTTGAGGCCGCGCGCGCTGCCCATCCAGCGACCGAAGAAGATTTAGCAGCATGTGACCAGGTGCTGGCTTCGGAGCAGTGCACGTGTGATGCGCTCGCTATGGGTGAGATCGAAGCCTGTGGATTGGCACAAACACCATGAGGCGTCGTATCCCTGATCTCGGTAAACTGCTCTTTGTGCTGCCCAATTTGTTCACCATGAGCTCAGTGCTGTGCGGTTTTTACGCGATGACGACCTTAGCAGCTAGCGATGGCGACCCGCACAGTTTTTTGAACGCAAGCCTTGCTATTGTTTTCGCAGGATTTTTTGACGGTATGGACGGTCGCGTAGCGCGTCTGACCAAGACTCAAACCGACTTCGGTGTGCAGCTTGATAGCCTGGCGGATTTGATCAGCTTTGGCGCCGCACCAGCCTTGCTGGTCTATCAATGGGCCTTGTCCGAGATGGGTTGGCCCGGTCTGATCGCCAGCTTTTTGTTTCTGGCTGCAGGAGCCGCTCGTTTAGCCCGCTTCAATGTGATGTCGGCGCGTGGTGATAACCCAAGCAACGCATTTGTCGGCTTGAGCATCCCTTTAGCCGCAGTCGCTGTTGTGAGCTTAGTGGTGGCTTGCATTAAGCTTGATGTCGAGGGTCAAGCGTTTGATCGCTGGGTCGCAATGTATGTCATTTTGCTTGCGGTTTTGCAGGTCAGCACGGTGCGTTTTAGAAGCTTTAAAACACTCAAGCTTAGCCCGATTTCAGTCGTCGGATTGATCGTGGCGCTGGTCACCCCAATTGCGATTGCCCTGAGCTTTGGTCAGCCTTGGCTGATGCTGCTGATTTTCACCGGAGGTTATATCGGGTGGGGTTTAATCGAGCAGGTTTACCATCTGTTGCTCGGTAAAGGCACCGACGAGGTGACCCAGGATTCGGCTTAGCAGCGCTCGGTTGCGCTCGCCCATTGCGCTCGCTGCTTGGCTCGCCAGTCCTCGTTGCGCGCGGGTGAGAAGCTTTTCTCGGATCGCCAATGGTCGCTCAATCCATCGAGCGAGCCGAAGACGCCAACGCCTAAACCGGCGACTAAAGCTGCGCCTAAACCGGTCGCTTCGAGCATCGGTGGTCGATCGATCGTGACTGCGAGTAGATCGCTTTGAGTTTGCATCAGCAGGTCATTAGCAGCCGCGCCGCCGTCGACGCGCAAGCGCGCTACCGACCCGCCCGCGTCGGCGGCGACGGCGTCGAGTAAGTCAACGATCTGTAAGGCGATCCCATCGAGGACCGCTCGAGCGATGTGAGCTTTGGTTGTGCCGCGGGTCATACCGAAGAACGCCCCTCGGGCGTCCGCTCGCCAGTGCGGCGCGCCCAAGCCGGCAAGGGCGGGGACAAACACGACCCCTCCAGCGTCGGGTACCGATGCCGCTAAAGCCTCGATATCTGATGACCGCTCGATCATGCCCAGACCATCGCGTAGCCACTGCACCGCAGCGCCCGCAATAAAGGTAGCGCCCTCAAGCGCATAGGTCGTCTCACCCTTAAGTTGCCAGGCTGGAGTCGCTAACAAACCACGCCTCGAGTGAACCGGTTTAGCGCCCACATTAGCGAGCAAAAATGCGCCGGTGCCGTAGGTGCATTTTGCGTCACCTTGTCGAAAGCAGGCTTGACCAAAGAGCGCCGCTTGTTGGTCGCCTAAGACACCGTGGATCGGGACCCCATCGGGCAGACCCGGGATCTGTTGGGTGTGCCCAAAGAGCGCGTCACAAGAGCGGATCTCAGGGAGCATGGCTTCGGGAACACCGAGCTGGTCAAGACACCAGGCGTCCCATTGGGTGGTCTCAAGGTTCATCAAGAGGGTGCGGCTCGCATTGGTCACATCGGTCGCGTGAACCGCGCCGCCGGTCAGACGATGGATCAGGAAACTGTCGACCGTGCCAAAGGCGAGCTGACCCGCTCTGGCTTGATCGTGAAGTTGATGCTGATCAAGAATCCATCGGACCTTCGTGCCGCTGAAATAAGGATCGAGGACGAGCCCGGTACGCTCACTGAACTGCTCACCAAGCCCTTGGGCTTTGAGTTGATCACAAAATTCGGCTGTACGGCGGCATTGCCAGACAATGGCGCGATGTACTGGTCGCCCTGTTTCTCGGTCCCAAACGATCGTCGTTTCGCGTTGGTTTGTGATGCCGATCGCAGCCAGATTTAAACCTTCGGGATGTCGCTGGTTGAGCTCGCTGATCGTATCCTTCACCGACGCCCATATCGCTTCGGGGTCATGTTCAACCCAGCCAGGCTGTGGGTAGTGCTGGTCAAACTCTCGATAGGACCTGTCTACCACTTCTTGCTGCTCGTTAACCAATAAGCAGGTGGTTCCGGTGGTGCCTTGATCAATCGCTAAAAGATGCATGTTATCCCCTTGGGTGCCAGCCGATCGAAGCGTGCCCGAACCAGGCTGGAAAGTCATCAGATCAACTTGCTTGCATAGGCCTCCTAGCGCGACATCCGTAGGGCGCCTATACTCCGACCATCACGAGCCGCATGGAAGCGACCGACCTCTAATATGCTGCAGCAAATATCTCCCTTTGAAATTTGGATCGACCCACGAGATGACGAGGCGCTCACGCGTCGACTCGACGCCGTTCTAGGGCAGGAGCGCTGGCGAGTAGCGACCCCTGAAGAAGCCCTCCTCGGTATCTTCACCGATCGCGAAGTGCCTGCTGATCTCGACCCTTTTTTGCCTCTGATTGCTCTGCATCCAGAGGTTGATCGCGGGTTGGCTGGTTCGTGGATTCAGGCGCTGCCTGATCCCAGCGATGAAGAGCTTCTTGATGCTTTAGAGAGCCTCGCCGCGCTGCGCGAGATGGAGGTTTTCGATCGGGCGATTTTTGAAGCGCTGCGTCACCACTCAAACGATGCGATCTACTTACTCGATGACCAAGGTTACTTTGTCTTTGTTAATCGCATGTTCCAGGAGCTGATGGGCCTGAGCTTTGAAGAGGTGTGTCGACCGGATTTTGAGTTCGCTCGCCTGGTCTCGCCTCTGGGTATGGCGGTCATTTCGGCTCGTGAAGAAGCCCTCCGAAAAGGCGAAGACAACCCCGTGCAGTACGAGTTTGAAGCTGCGGACAGCCGCGGTCGGTATTTTCCGGTTGAGGTCAGCACGGCGCGCATCGTCTTTCGGGGGCGCGTCGCCACGCTCGGTATTTTGCGCGACATCTCAGAGCAGCAACAGGTCCGTCGTGCGCTGCAGCGCCAGAACCGTGAGCTGAGTATCCTCAATGATGTCGCCACTGTGGTAAATCAGGGCGTCGAGCTTGACGCCGTGTTGGATCGTACGCTGCAGTTGTTGGCTGATCAGCTTCATTTCGACGCGTATATAGCGACCCGGTCGGAAGCTCGAGACGGACTGTATCGAGTCGTTGCTCAGCGCGGTCTGCCGCCAAACATGTGCGCAGATATTGCTAAGCAAGAGGCCTATGAGGTGCCCCGCCAAGCCTGCGTCTCAGAGAAGTCGATCGTCTTCCCTGATCTGCGCGAGGCGGCGGATGAAGCGGTTTTGATCCACCCGAACATCGCTCAGTATTTCCGCCTCAAATTGTTGGTTCCTATTTTTCATGGCGACCGGGCGATGGGTACGCTTCAAGCCTACAGTCGCGACCCGGGCGATTACGACACGCGTGATGCCGATCTAATCGCTGGCGTCGCGAACCAACTTGGCCCGGCAATGTATCGTAATCGCCTCCATGAGGAGCAAGAGCGACAAATCAGCCACCTAAGAAGTCTCGATAACTTGGCAACAAGCATCGCTGAGTTCGGCTCAACGGGCGATCTGCTCGAGCGGGTAGCGGATACTGCTCATGAGATCGCTGCGAGTGATGCGGCAACCCTTTGGTGGGTCGATGAAAACGGGCAACTCATCGCTCGCCTGCAGCGGGGCGAGGATGACGTTGTTGAGCTGAGCGAGCGATCGCTCAAGAGCTTACATCATGGTCCGAGTTGGCTCGATAATGACGGACGCCTGGTGGTGGCGATTCGGCAAGGCGGGGAACTCCTGGGGGCGATGGCATTTCGTTGGTACCGGGTCACGCTCGAGCTTGCGGCGCGTGTTGAAAGTCTGGAGCTGCTCGCAAGTCATGCCGCCCTTGCTCATCACCATGCGCGTCTCCAAAATGAGCGGGATCGAGCGCTTCGAGCGCGTTTCGAGTCGGAGAAGCTTGAGGGTCTAGGCCGCTTAGCTGCTGGTGTTGCGCACGATTTTAATAATATTTTAGCTTCGATTCTTGGTCGCGCTCAGCTGCTCAAAAGGCAGCCACTCAGCCCAGAGGTTATCGATTCGTTGTCCGTGATTGAGCAAGCAGCGCTCGATGGTGCGGGGACGGTTCGAAGGGTTCAGGAGTTTTCGCGCCAGACCCCCGAAGCAACCGACGAGCTAGCGGTCGCAGATCTCACGCAGGTGGTGCGCGACACCATCGCCCAGACGGAATCGAATTGGGAGCGACGCGGCGGCGGGGCTGTCGAGCTCGATCTCGATGTAGCCGATCGGGTGATGGTGAACGCAGACGCTCGAGAGCTTCGAGAAGTGCTCACTAATCTTATTCACAACGCCTTGGACGCGATGGAGGGGGGCGGTAAACTGCGTTTAGCGACCAACCTTGAGTCCGAGTTTGGGCTGTTGATCTGCGGCGACGATGGAGCGGGTATTCCCGATGAGGTGAAAGAGCGGATCTTCGACCCCTTCTTTAGCACCAAAGGGATCGAAGGAACCGGGCTGGGTTTGGCGGTGAGCTTTGGTATCGTTCAGCGCAGTGGTGGAACCTTTGATGTGCAAAGCGTGGCTGGCGTGGGCACGGTGTTCACCTTGCGCTTGCCAGTGGCCAGTACTCAGGCCGAACCCGAGCCAGAAATTGAGAGTTCGGCGATTCCCTCGGCCCAGGTTAGCCACGGTGGCCGGGTCTTGGTGGCCGAAGACGATGATATGGTGCGCGAGTTGTTGGTGCACATCTTATCGGATGGTGGATATGAGGTGAGCGCCGCTTGTAATGGGCGCGAAGCGCTACTTATGATTCCAGAGATAACGCCGGATTTGGTGCTGTCCGACTTGGGTATGCCCGAACTCGATGGTTGGGGCCTCGCAGAGGCGATGCAGCGCGAACATCCGGATGTACTTCTTGGCTTTATTACAGGGTGGGGGGCCACCTTGGATATGGAAGAGGCGCAGCAAGCCGGCGCGTCGCTTGTCCTGGCCAAGCCGTTCCGATACGAGGAGGTGCTGAAACAGGTCGCTAAAGTGCTTAGTCCCTAAAGGGACGGGCGCAGAGGTTTTTTCCTGCTACGCTCTGATTTGAAAGCGAGGATTGATATGGGATTCCGCCCGCACTTTCTGGGTTTGATGTTTTTGGCTGTTAGCCTGACCAACTGTTCATGTGACGAAGTGGTTGTCGTTCAGGTCGCTGCGCGTATTCAACTGAGTGTCCCAGAAGGTGATCAGGTCTCTCCCTTGTGCGAAGGTGACAGCACCAACTGCCAACTCGCTTTTGGTGAGGTGCCTCTGGCGACCTGGACCGAACGTGTTGTGCACGTGAAGAACCCGGTGAATCTCAACCTTGAGGTCGCTGACATCCGCCTGAGCGAGGACTCGGACCCCTCCTTTGAGCTGGTCGCACAGCCGGTCTTGGTCAGAGGCGGTATCACCGCAGAGTTCAAGGTGCGGGTCCGACCTAGTGTCGAGTCCGACGTCCGTGGGACGGTCGAGATCATCTCGAACGCCACCAACGGCGAGAGCATGGACGAAGACTGCAGCTTCCCAGATTTTGCGTGGCAAGGTGACCCCGAGCAGGTGCCGATGTCGCCGCCGAAGAGCTGCTACATCACGCGCATCGAGTTGGTCGCCTCGGGCGTCGACCTCGGTGTTCCGCAGATGGTCTTGATCCCGATGCCTGGAATACAGGCTGCAGATGGAACCAATGCGGCGTGCGACTTTGGCGCTGTGGGTCAGGGCGATACGGCAGTTTGCCGGATTCAGATCCGCAACGTTGGCCAGCGCGTTTTGACACTTGATGATCTGATCTTCGATCCGAACAATCCTTCAACTCGTCCGGATCCCGAATCGGATCCGGTGCCGGTGTTCCAGTTTGGTGGCAGCGTCAACACACCGATTATGATTGAAGCAGGCGCTGCTGCGAACTTGGTGGTGAGCTTTGCTCCGCCTGGTCTCAACAGCTACGAAGGCAAACTTAGCCTGCAGACGAACGATCCTCGCTTTCCGAGACCTGACGGCGTCGAGATCGATTTGCGCGGGATCGGTCATCAAGCCCCGATCGCTCGCTGTGATATTCACTCGGTCGATGGTGAGATCGAGTTTGTCATCGAAGATGATATCGAGCCGCTCTCTGATGTCCGCTTGACCGGCGAGGAGAGCGAGACCGAGGTTCAAGGTGCTGACATTGAAAGCTTTGAGTGGACGATTCTTTCGGCGCCGGATGGCTCGACTGCGGATCTAGATGACCCGGGTTCGATGCAGCCCGGCTTCCACTTTGAGAACTCCGGTCGCATGCGCGCTGGCGTCGATCTAGCGGGCGCCTATGCTGTGCAGCTGATTG
>JBDQPD010000190.1:0-3283 GCA_040260805.1 Myxococcota bacterium
ACCTGACCATTCCCACAGCTGCCGAGTCTACAGAGGTTGTTGCAGCCATCGTCTTGGATCTGGTTGCCGTCATCGCAGCCCTCAAAGCCCTCGTTGACCACGCCATCGCCGCAGACCGCCGGCTCGCAGCTGTTGCGGCAAGTGTCCGTGTCAACTCGGTTCCCGTCATCGCAGGACTCTACCCCGGCGCGCACGACGCCATCACCGCAGGCTGCTGAGGTGCAGACATTCAGACAAGCATCCGAGTCGACCTCGTTGCCGTCATCGCAGGCTTCGTAGCCGTCATCACCGGGCTGAAGGTCTTGACGGTGCTGACCGTCGCCGCAGCGCGCCGCCACGCAGCCATTGAGGCAGCCATCATTCTGGCTCTGATTGCCGTCATCGCACGCTTCATAGCCGTCATCGCCGACCTCAACGTCGACTCGAGCGATCCCATCGCCGCAGCGAGCGCTCAGGCAGCTGTTAGGGCAAGCGTCGTTGTCGATCTCATTACCATCGTCACAGGACTCATAGCCTTCATCGCCCTCTTCAAGGTCGACGCGAACCACCCCATCACCGCAACGCGCCACCAGGCAGTCGTTTCGGCAGGCGTCATCGTCGACCTCATTGGCGTCATCGCAGGACTCATATCCTTCTTGACCTTCAACGAGGTCGACCCGGGCGACGCCGTCACCGCATCGAGCGACTGTACAGGCTTCAGTGCACGCGTCGCTGTTGTCGACGTTGCCGTCGTCGCAGGCTTCATAGCCGACCTCATCATCTTCAAGGTCACGACGAGCGACGCCGTCACCGCAAGCGGCTAGCGTGCAGTTGTTGCGGCAGGCGTCCGCTTCTTCGATGTTGCCGTCGTCGCATTGCTCACCCTCGTTGAGGCGTCCATTGCCGCACCCTAGAGAGATGCATTCGCTCGAACACTCATCATCGTCCGAATCATTGCCGTCATCGCATTCTTCAAAATCTTCGTGGGAAGGATTCAGGTCTCTGCGATGGATACCATCACCGCAACGCGCCACCGTGCAGTCGGTCAGGCAGCCATCATCCTCTTCAAAATTACCATCATCGCAGCTCTCAAACCCATCGACACCCTCCTCGAGGTCTCGCCTCTGGATGCCATCACCGCAGGTTGCTGCCGTGCACGTGTTCAGGCAGCCGTCAAAGTGATCACGATTTCCATCGTCGCACGCTTCAACGCCCTCGTGAACCGAACCATCGCCGCATCCCGCAGGACGGCACCGGTTGGTACAAGCATCCGTATCAAGGTCATTACCGTCGTCGCACAGCTCACCCAGCTCCGAGTGAATGACCCCATCGCCACAGCGCTGCACTTCACAGCCATTGGTGCAGCCGTCTGCGTTCACGTCGTTGCCGTCGTCACAGCCCTCATAGCCCTCTTCGCCCTCGCCGATATCTGTACGCAACACGCCGTCACCGCAGGCAGCGAGTTGGCAGGTTCCGAGGCAGCCATCGCCATCAAAATCGTTGCCATCATCGCAGGCTTCGGCGCCGATGGTCCGCTCGCCAAGGTCGTCACGAACGATCCCATCGCCGCAGCGGGCTTCGGCGCAAGCATTCGTGCATTCGTCAGTGTCGACATCATTGCCGTCGTCGCAGGTCTCGCCCTGTTGGCGCACGCCATCGCCGCAGCGAGACTCACCGCCGACCGGAGCTCCTGGGCCGCACTGCGCGATCAGAGTCAAACACGATAAAAAAGCAAGTCGGCGCATAGGTCGTCTCCAGGCGGTAGTTTCACACGAGCCGAGCGCGCACGCAACCGCTCGCGTGCACGAGGACGGTTGCTCGCATCGCTTGGACAAGGCATCTCCACCTCATGCTTCTGACCGCCCAGACAGGTTTTGTTGCCGCGCTCTTGCTCGCGGTCATCGCCGTGAATCACTCGGCTCGTGGGCAAGGCCGCCCCAAAGACGACCGACTCGTCATGCTCGCAGCCGTCTTCGGCCTGCTCCAGCTGTTCAGCGCTGCAGCGGCTATCGGGCCAGAATCAAGGGTCTGGTCAGGGGCGTTTTGGGCGACGGCAGGGCTGCTTCCTAGTGTCACCGCAGCGATGGTCGGGCACCTCGCCGCCGGGGCGCAGAGTGCCAGCCTAGGCTCGCTTCGTTGGGCCGGCGTGCTGTTCGCCTGCTCAAGTATCCTGCTGGCCTTCACCCCATGGGTCCAGGAGGGCAACTATGTCTCCAAAGGGTTGGCGGTCGTCCTTTATGGTCTGCTCACCCTGATCTGTGACCAACTTCGTCTCGCCGCTCAAAATACAGAAAACCAGAGCGAGACCGGGCGTCTACGGCTCCTCTGGATGGGGTGCAGCTTGGCCTTAGGCATGAGCGCCCTTGAGGCGCTCGCAGGCAACTTCTTGTTTGGTCTAGGGACCATCGCCCCGGTGGTTTTGTTCGGTTACCTCAGCGCAACGCTGATGCGAGAGCGCTTGCTCGATAGTCAGGAGCTGATCGCTCGCGGCGCGATCTTTGGGACCATCACCTTAGCGCTCACGGCGCTCTACTCGCTCTTGGTGGTGGCCTTTCGTCAGCAGGGCGCCACGTTTGTCTTTGCTACGCTCATCTCTAGCGCGGTGCTCGCCCTGCTCTTTGATCCACTGCGCATCAAAGTCGAAGCGACCCTGATGCGGCTGATGATGGCGGGAACCACTCATCTGACAGAAGCCTGCTTCCGGGCCAGAGATGGTATCAGACGGTCGGTCCAAATGGATCAGATGCTCGACGCCGTGGTCCGTGAGCTTGAACAACAAGGGATCGTCACCGGGGTGGCGATTCATCTCCTTGATCCCTCTGAGCAGTACCTTGGTCTCGCCGCATTTGGAGGGACAAAGCCCTGCACTCGGCTCTGGGTTCGTGATGCACCCGAGCTCTTCTCTCGCCTGCGCGATCAGCCCAGCGCTCTGTCGCTGGGTGACATCGAGCGTGAGCGGCGCCGACGGTCGGACTGGATCGGTAAAATGACCGCCTCCGAAGATGCGCAGGTGGTCCATTACGATGCGCTCATCGATGCCCTGAAAAACTTAGGCGCTGATCTCCTGCTTCCGATCCCATCCAAGACGCGCTCGGTCGGCGTGATTGCGATCAGCGATGAGCGTCGTCCAGAGGGCTTCACACCGGTTGAACGTGCGGCGCTGCTGGCTTTGGCTGGCCGCCTCGGAATCGGCTTGTCCAATACACGCCACGCTGACCAACTCAGGCTGCGTGATCGACTCGCGACGCTCGGCGAAATGAGCGCCGGGCTAGCGCATGAAATCCGCAACCCTTTGGGGTCGATC
>JBDQPD010000162.1:0-5670 GCA_040260805.1 Myxococcota bacterium
ATCCTCCTCGGATCCACCATCGGCGACGCAGCGATCAAAGGCGGCGCCTAGATTGGCACGGCAGCGATCAGCGCAGCGCTGGTCGATCTCAGGGTCGTGGCACATGTTCTCGACGCATTCTTGACCGCGCTCGCAGTCTTCGTCGCTGCGACATCGCTGGGGCTCAGGGCGATCACCGCAGCGATCGGCGATGCATTGCTCCGCCATGCGGCGAACCCGGGTTGCGCAGTCCTCTTCGGAGCCGCCGCCATCGACGCAGCCTTGGTAGCTCTCACGGGCGCGGCGGGTGCAAGCGTCCTCGCAGCTCATGTCCTCATCGCCGCCTCGGCACATGTTCTCCACGCACCGTTCGCCATCGTCACAATCGTCGTCGCTTCGACAACGCTGAGGTTCGTCGTCACGCTCGCAGCGCTCTTCGATGCACTGCGCAATGGTCCGGCGTGAGCGAGCCCGGCAATCGTCCTCGGTGCCACCCTCATCAATGCACGGCTGATACGCCGCACGACCGGCGCGGGCGCAGGCGTCCTCGCATTCGTTCGCCTCTTCATCACCAGCGCACTGGTTCTCGACGCAGCGCTCGCCGCGCTCGCAGTCTTCATTGGTCTCGCAGTCGGTATTCGCCCCTTCGCCGCCGGCGTCACCTCGGGGTTCCCCAGCATCTGAGCGTGCTTCGCCCGCATCCGGGGTATCCACCAGTCCATCAGGAGCGACGGACACACTACGGGTCGAATCATCGCCGCACGGCCCCGAAGCCATCAGGATCAAAGCTGAACACACGACCACTAGCGGTTGAATCAAAGGACGACGAAGCACGATAAACCCCTTTTTAGCGATGCGATTACGTCGGCTGAACCTAGCTCAGCACAAAATTGACCGCAAGGCGGCGAATCGTTCCGCGCTTGAGGAGGCTTAACAAGCGTCGGGGTTCGCTCTTATATATCGCACCGAACGGGGTCGATCTATGCACACGAGTTTTAGCCGATATTTGTCGCTGGTCGCCGCGGCGGCTTTGTTGCTGACCAGCTCATGCGGTGATCAAGTGGTGGTGCGTGAGACCCAGGCGAGCTGCGGCAATGGATCGATTGAAGAGGGTGAAGCCTGCGATGATGGCAACCTGATCAACACTGACGAGTGCAGCAGCGGCTGCGCGCTCGCCACCTGCGGTGACGGCATCACACGCAGTGACCTCTCCGCAGAGGACCCACAGTTCGAAGCTTGTGACGATGGCAACGCCGACGACGCAGACGCCTGCACGGTCGGCTGCCAGCTTGCGACCTGCGGCGATGGGATCGTGCGCGCAGACTTGAGCGAGGGCAGCGCCGGCTACGAGCAATGCGACGATGGTAACGATAGCGATGAGGATGGCTGCCGCGACAGCTGCTCGCTGGCGCGCTGCGGCGACGGCGTGGTGCGCACGGACCTCGAGCCCGATGACGTAGGCTTTGAGGCTTGTGATGATGGCAACGACGCAGATGATGACGGCTGCCTCTCTCGCTGCGTGATCGCTCGCTGCGGCGACGGCGTGCTCGGACCGGGCGAAGGCTGCGATGATGGCAACGACGACCCGACCGACAATTGTCACGATTGTCGTCCTGCGCGTTGCGGCGATGGTGTGGTTCAGGAGCTTGAAGCTTGTGATGACGGCAACGACAGCGACGATGACGCCTGCTTGAGCCGGTGCGCGGCGGCGCGTTGCGGCGATGGCGTGGTGCGCAGCGATCTCGAGCCAGACCAGCCAGGATTCGAAGCGTGCGACGACGGCAACGCTCAAGACCAAGACGGGTGCACAAACGGTTGCGCCGTCGCTCGATGCGGTGACGGCATTGTCCGTCGCGATGTTGAGCCAGGCGATGAGCGCTACGAGGGCTGCGACGACGGCAACGATGAGCTGGGCGATGGATGCGCTCAGGACTGCCAACGAGAGGTCTGCGGTAACGGCCGAGTCGATCAGGGCGAAGCCTGCGATGACGGCAACCGTGACGACCGTGACGGGTGCACGAATGGCTGCGCTGAGGCGCGCTGCGGAGACGGGATCCTGCGTGAGGGTGAGGAAGCATGTGACGACGCCAACGACATCGACACCGACGGTTGTTTGAGCAATTGCCAAACCCCTCGCTGCGGCGACGGGTTCGTCTACGAGGGCTTTGAGGTTTGTGATGATGGCAATCAGATGGACGGCGATGGTTGCCGTAACGACTGCACGTCATCCATCTGCGGTGATGGCATCGTCGCCCTCGGTGTTGAGGCTTGCGACGATGGCAATGCGATCGAAACGGATGCTTGTCTGAGCGACTGCAGCGCGGCGCGTTGCGGCGACGGTTACGTGCAAGCGGGCGTTGAAAGCTGTGACGACGGTAACGCCGACCAAACCGACGGCTGTCTGAACACCTGCCAAACGGCTTCGTGTGGCGATGGTCATGTTCAAGCGGGTGTTGAAGCTTGCGATGACGGGAACGCCGACCAAACCGACGCCTGCCTCACCAACTGCAACCTTGCGACCTGCGGCGATGGTCAGGTCCGTGCGGGCGTTGAATCCTGCGATGATGGCAACCAAGTGCAGACCGATGGCTGCCTCAACAATTGCGCTCCTGCCGCCTGTGGCGACGGTCATGTGCGTGCAGGTGTCGAGAGCTGTGATGACGGTAATCTCGTGGATGGCGACGGCTGCGCAGCCGACTGTACTGGCGAGGCGAGCGGGTGCGGTGAGATCAATGACCCCAACGGATATCAGGTCATTATTGTCCCCGGGCGTGTCGTGCTTGGACCCGACAATACGCACGCTGTGCGTTGTGAGGACCGAGGCAATGGGCGAATTCGAATCTATGAAACCTCAAACTACGATATTCTACGCTTTGCTCCGGTGGGGGTTTTCGCCGGGCGTGGAAACTACAACCAATCGATCCGCGCAGTCCCCGAGAACCACCAGCGCATCTGCCGAGCTTTAGGCTACAACCAGTCCACGGGTCAGGCGTCTGGGGTGAACTCATCGATCGAAGCGGTGATTCACGAGGACATGAACGGCTTTGACATCGTGGGTGCCGGGGATGACTGGCTCTGGATCGAGTGTTTCAACTAGAGCGCTGAGCCAAGCCATCAGCGAACGTAGACGAGGCCCCATGCGGTGGTCCGTTTGACCCCGTTGTCGGGCTCAAAACCGATCGCCTCATTACCTACGGATCGATTGGGTCCGCGCAGAGGATCACTTGAGCCCGCACCGATTCCAATACGAGAGTCAGGCGTACTGCAGTCGTTTTCTTGATTGGCGATGATGCCGATGCGTACGCGCATCAGGCGGTTGTAGACGTTGAAGCCTTCTTTGTTGCAGCGCCTCTGCAGCGAGCCGCCTTTGACTAGGCTCTTCCAGCGCTTTCGACCCAGCTTAGTGGGCTTGTATTTGCCGTCTCTAAATACGTCATAGAGCGATCGAGCATTGTACGGGATGATCTGCTCAGTCCAACGCTTTTTGCCGTCCCACATGAGGATTCTCACCTCCTTGAAAGGGACGCGATAAAAGGCTTTGGTCTTCGCCTCAAAGGGGGGCTTCTTCGCGAGCTTTGCGTTGAGCGTCTTTTTGTTGGTCCAAAGAGGTGAATCGTAGGCGAAGGTGTTCTTTCGTCCGTCGATCGATAAGACGAGCGTCCAGCCGCCGCCCTTGGTTTGCATGTCGCACCAGCTCGGATAGGGGGCTTTGCTGCGCTTGAGGTAGTACATGCCGTCTTTCGCTTTTGGACGGGCCCTCTTGATCGCCTTGCAGTGTTTGGCCGGGAACTCTGGGCTACCAAGAAGTTGAGCCTTCTTCGCAGCCTTTCGTTGCGCCGCCTCCAGCGCCCTCGCCTCAGCTTCGCGCCGGGCCGCTCGGCGGCGCTGCTTCTCTTTGGCTAACTCTAGTGATCTCGTCTCTGCCTCACGCTGCTGCGCGGCTTGGATACGCTGGGTGTCGGCAGCCTGCCTCGCCGCTGCGAGCTGTCGCTTGGCTTCGTCAGCCTCCTGACGCGCACGCTCGGCCTCGAGGCGAGCCGCCTTCGTCGCTTGCTCGGCTTGGACGGTTTGAGCCTGCAGCTCACGCGCATTGGGCGCCCTGCCGCCTTCTTTAAACAACTCACGGATTTTAGCAGGCAGCGAGTCAGCAAAAGCCTCAATGGAGTTGGACTGATCCGCCACGGTACTGACCGCACGAACCTTCTCGATATCGATCAGCTTCAAGGTCAGGATGTAGCGGCTCCCCAGACGATTGAGCCCCCCTGTGAGCATGTATTTAGCGCCCAGGGCGCCGCCGATATCAGCGATGCAACTCGTCTCATCGCAGCCTCCCGACAGCTGCCGCTTGAGCTCTTCATCGATCGCTCCGAGCTCTTCGGGGGTGACCAAGGTGAACTGGCTGGACTGCCCGGCATAGATTCTGATCAAACGGGTCAGGGTGTTCGAGTCGGCGCTGTCCGTTTTTCCCGAAGACAAAGGGGCCACGATCAAGGTGGGCGGCAAGGGTAAGGAGGCCGTCACTATCATCGACATCATCAGTGAGCTGAGCATGGCCATCGGCAAATCCTTTGTACAACCGCAGGCGTCATCCAAACGGCGTGCGAGACTTGAGTCAAGGTTCGCAGGAACCGAGGGATGGCAAATCCGGAGATTTGTTCGATGGATTGACGCGCCAGGCCAAAAGGTGCGCATGTCGAGATGGGGGACCCTATGGCGCGCACGGCAACTATCCTACGTTTCGAGATCGATGTCAGCGATGTCGACGCGAGCGTCTATGAGCACGTATCGCTGCGGGTCGCGCAACACCCGTCCGAGAGCGAAGCCTACTGTGTCGCTCGAGTGATCGCTTATTGCTTGCACCTCGGCGACGGCATCGAGCTGTCCAAGGCGGGTTTGTGCGATGCGGATGAACCCGCGCTAAGGTCGGTCACCTTGACCGGCGAGATGACCCTTTGGGTCGACATCGGCTCGCCCAGCGCTGAGCGGCTGCACAAGGCCTCCAAGCGCGTCGAGCGGGTGGTGGTCTATACGCACAAGAAGCCAGAGCACCTGATCGACAAGCTGAGCAAAGAGCGGATTCATCGAGCAGAGGCCTTGGAGCTTTATGCTTTGGATCCTCGAACCATGGAAGCGCTAGCCGAACAGGTCGCTCGTTCTAATACGTGGTCGCTGATGCGCAACGATGACGAGCTGTTCATCAGCGTTGGCGCCGCGAGCTTTACTTGCCCGCTCACTCGCCTAAGCCTGAGCTGATCACCGAAAGCCAGACGACTTATCGTGCGTAGCGCGCCATGCACTGCGCGACCGCAGGCTCGCTGCCCACACGGTCCGAATGCGCCTGGAGCCCTGCATAGTCCGCCAGGATGCCTTCAGGGATTCCATCGATGATGCCGCCATTGACCCACCCTAAAAGGCGCCAAATCACGAGATCAGCGATGGTGATCCGGTCTTCAACGAAATAATCGCGCTCGCCCAGTCGAGCTTCTAAGAATCCGAGCGTTTTGGCGAGTGAGCCCTCGGCAATGCGCCGACGCATCTCCATCTTTTTCAGAGGATCCTTCTCACGCATCGACGAGGCGAAGAGTGCCGTGACTTGCGTCGCGGTATCGAGAAGCTCATCGACTCGAGCGGCAGCCACGAGGTCGCTAGCTGGATAGAGCCCCGAAACTTTGCCGCAGTAGCGAGCGATGG
>JBDQPD010000132.1:0-8509 GCA_040260805.1 Myxococcota bacterium
CCACGCAAAGCCTAACGACTCCACCGCGATGACCCGCTTACCCGACCGACCTGCCTGCTGCAGCACGATCTTGGCGCTGCCAATTCGCTCACGCCGCTGCTTGCGCTCTTCACGCAGCCGCTTGAGCGCGCGCACCCGGCCCTCATTACGTGTCCTTCTCGCCTTGATACCCTGCCGAATCCAGACCTCTTCTTTTGCCAGTTTCTTATCGAACTCACTCCAAGCCTTGGACTCAGCGTCAAGCACCGCCTGCTTGCGCTCTTGGTAGCGATCAAAGTCGCCGGGGTAGCTGGTGAGCTGTCCGCGGTCGAGGTCCAAGATACGCGTCGCAACGCTGCGCAAAAACGCTCGGTCGTGGGTGACAAACAAAACGGAGCCAGCGAACCCTTTGAGCAGATCTTCGAGCCAGTTAATCGCTTCGATGTCCAAGTGGTTCGTCGGCTCATCGAGCATCAACAGATGAGGTTTAGAGACCAGCGCACGGATCAACAAGCACTGCCTCTTGCGCCCGCCCGAGAGGTCTTCGAAACGAAGCTCGGGGCTAAGGTTGAGCCGGCTAAGAGCTGCCTCTGCGTCGCTGCGAACCCCCCAGCCATCTCGGCGGTCCAGCTCGTCTTGCAGGTGCTGCATTTCGTCGAGCTCTGACGCGCTCGGTGGGTCGCTGAGGCTCACGCTCAGGTCTTCATAAGCCCGCAAGATCGATGCGCTGGCGTCCACGCCCGACAAGACCACATCGAGCAGCGAGCCGTTAAGGTCCTGCGGCACAGTCTGTGGCAGATAGGCGATCCGAGTATGAGGCTCGAAGACCACCTGCCCGCTGTCAGCTTGCTGCTGTCCGGCGAGGATCTTCATCAAGGTGGTCTTGCCCTGACCGTTTCTGCCGACCAGGCAGACGCGCTCAGAGGGCTCGAGAACAAGGTTTGCGGCGTCGAGTAAGAGCCCGAAGCCAAAATCGATGCTCAGCTGATGTGCTTGGATCATTGCGGCGCCTCTGCGGCAACGCCTTCAACCGCTTTGCTGTTCAAGTCAACCGAATGGCACACGCTGGACTTAAGCGCTGATCCTCGACCAAATAGCTCGCCAGTTCCCCTCGAGAGATTCCTAACTTGAACCCACTTCACTATGCTCTGTTCGTCCTAAGCCTCGCCTTTATAAGCTGCTCAGTCGAATCCGAGCCTAGCTCCGACCAGGCTGCGGTGCCGCCGGTCCGAGTCTGCGGAGATGGGCAAGTCGATGTTGAGCACGAGGCGTGCGATGACGGGAACCAGGATCAAACCGATGCCTGTCTGAGCGACTGCTCTCTGGCTCGCTGCGGCGACGGGCACGTCCACGTCGGGGTTGAAGGCTGCGATGAAGCCCCAAACCCAGTGAGCAATTGCCGAGAGGACTGCTCGGTCAAGCCCTGTGGTACCGAGTTCGGTTATCAGGCGCTTTGGATCCGTGGTTTTAGGGTCTGTCTCGCCCAAGGACTAGAAGACGCGGACGCTGGACTCGCCGCGCAGGCTCTAGCGGCGCTTGACGAGGACATCGAGCAGGTCGCTACGTTCCTGCCCGCCTCTGCCCTAGCCTACCTCAAACGTGTCACCATCTGGCTCGAGCATGAGCAACCCTTCCCGGGGGGCGTTTATCACCCCTCGGTGGGTTGGCTCCGCAACAACGGCTACCCCGAAGCGTGGGCTGAAGGGGTCATGCTGGGCAACGCCGCCAACTACATGTCGTGGGTTGAGCAACAGCCGGCGATGGTCCTGCATGAGCTCGCCCATGCCTGGCATCATCAACGACTCGGTTATGACCACCAGGGCATACAAGCCGCCTATGAAGCGGCGATGGAATCAGGCATCTACGACCAGGTCGCTTACGTGAGCGGCGGGACGCAAGAAGCCTATGCGAAGACCAACATGATGGAATATTTTGCCGAGCTCACCGAGAGCTGGTTTTGGTCGAATGATTTTTACCCCTTCGTGCGCAGCGAGCTGCTTGAGCACGATGAGCTCGGCGCACGCGTCGTCGAGGAGAGCTGGACTGTAGATGATTAATTTTGCTCAAGCGGGCGTAAAGCTCAGCGCCTTTCGCCAACTCATCAAAACCAACGATGAGGACTTCGACGCGTTTATGAGCAGCTACAACACGCTGTTCATCGACTCACCAGAAAACACCAAAGAGGACTTTGAACAAGGCGTCCCCATGCAGGGCTACCGCCACGGCAGCAGCGACGAGCTCGCCTTGTACTACAAGTTCATCCACATGATGTGCACCTTAGGCTCAGTCGAGAAGATGTACATGCCTCCGGTGATGGACATCAACCAATCGGTCCGTGAAAACCAGAACATCTTCGAGCGTGAAATGGCGGTTGATCTCAAGCTCAACCCCAACCACAACGTGCTCGATTTAGGCTGCGGTTGTGGCGCGATCGCCTCCCACCTAGCGGACCTCAGCGGCAGCACCGTGTACGGTATTAATCTGGACGAATCTCAGATCGAGAAGTCCTGGGAAAACCCAAACCGCTCGCAACTTCACTTCGCCGTCGGCGACTTCAACGAGCCCTTAAGGTTTGGCGATGAAATGTTTGATTCGGCCTATAATGTTCAGGCGCTCACCTACGCCACCGATCTGGCGGCGACGGCTAAAGAGATCTTTCGGGTGCTCAAGCCTGGGGCTCGATTCTTGATCAATGATGTCGCTGCGCTCGACGCCTACGACCGCGACAACGAGCACCACCGCTTACTGATTCAGCACACCCGCGAGCTCACCGCCTTTGGCGGGTTTTGGCACGCTCGCTATTGGGAGAAGGCGTTCTTAGATGCGGGCTTTGAGCTGGTCTCATCCGAGGGGCGCCCAGCCGTTGAGATGATCCGCAAAGAGCGCGCCCTTTATGATCGCTACAACGTCATCGCCGAGCGCATGGCGAAGCTGCGTATGATCCCTAAGAAGGTGGATACGATGCTGCAGCGCATGAACACCAACTGCGCCTCCTACATCGAAGCAGAAGAGCTCGGCTTGATCACCCTGAATTGGCGCTTTGTCTTTCACAAGCCTCAGGCTTGAAGGCTAGACCCCTACCAGCCTGGCGGCAACCAGTCGGCTAGGCGCATGCGCTGAACACGGGTCCTGCCCTCGTCGGACAATGGATACTCCCAGTGGTCCAAGAAGGGCGTAATGTCGCGCTGGACGATGTGGCTAAAGCGAGCCGCAAAACCGTCCATGAAGACGCCATAGTCTTCTTCTGGGAAGTCAGCCGAATGGTAACTAGCGAACGTTTGGCGGTAGGCGTCCCAGCCGAACTCAAAGACCAGCTGCCTGTAGAGCTCGAGCTTCTCAAACAAGCCTGAGCTACCCCAGCGCAAGGAGCGCAATTCGGCGTGATCGATGGTATTATCCTTAAACCCTCGAGTCTCTCGATCGCCGCCTTCGTTAAGATAGCTGTTGATGGTGTACATACTAAACAGATTAACACAGACCTCAGTGACGTCACCGCCTGACCAGTTGCTGGTCTGGAATTGATGCCCGAGTTCGTGGGCAAAGAGCCACCAATCCTCGTCACCTGTTTGAGTCCGTAGAACCCAGCCCGTCGCAAGCTTAGGGTGGTTGATTCGGCGATCGGTTGCGTTGGCGTAGCCGTAGCCGACCTGTGGATCAAAGATCCAGTCGCTCTCATAAGCCCGAGGAGCGGTCTCCTGGCTCAGCGTAAAGTGGCTGTCATAAAACCCTGACCAAAACGCCACCACGGCGGCTGGATCAGCCACTTGAGCCGCAGCTTCACTGGCGACCACAAAGCGGACCTTACCTTGCTGTTCAAGGATCGCTAAAGGCGCCCCGCCTGCTAAATCTGAGCTAAAGTCGGCGGCGTTGGTTCGCCCTGCGCTAAAGACCGCTTGGCGCACGCCGCCCGAGGTCTGAACACGAACGCTGCGCGCCTCATAGTCGTCGGGCACCAAGAGATACAGCGAGCCGCCGATCCCCGTCCCCACGGCGGTTTCAGCTTCAGTCAGCGTAAAGTCTCTCCAGAGTAAGGGCGCTCGCTCCCAGGTCTCGATCCGGTCGATAGTGCGCAGGTCATCGTGGAGCTCGCCTAGACGAATCTTGAGCCCGGTGCCTGCGAACTCAGCGGGAATCCTGACCGTCACCACCTCGCCAGCGGGCGCGTAGATCCCCAGCGGACGCGCCCGCTTCCAGCGCGTGTCGATGGTCGTGGTCGAGTCGATTCGGGGCGCGCCTTCGGTCACCAAGCCAGGGAGAACATAAGCCCACGGGTGCGGGGTCTCCCAAGCCTGACCGCCGAGCAGCGCGCCGACGTCGGCTGATAAGCGGCCCTCGGCGGTGCTCTTGCCGACCGCCAGCGGCGGCGTCTCATCGACCAAGCGCCAGAGCGCAAGCTCCAGCTCATGACGCCTTTCGTCGGCGGCAGCGGCATCGAATAGAGGCGCCATACGAGCGAGCTGGGTCGGGTTGAGTGGGTCCTCGTTGACGTAACTGCACCAGAGCTTGGTCGGTGAACCCATCGGGTCATAGCTCGCACGAGCCTCCTGAGTGGGTTTGACGTCATGCGCCCGAAACGAGATCCCCGTCCCTTCCAAAATGGCGTCACCTTGGTTGATATCGGCGGTCCAATTAAGCCACCAGCTCCAGTGCAATGCGGAGCCAGCGAGAAGCAGTCCTCCTCCGCTTCGGACGAACTGTCGGATCACCGCGACGTCCTCTTCGTCGATGTGCGAGGTGCCCCACTCGTTGACCTGAACGACCAAGACATCGGCGGAGCCGATGGCAGCAGCGTCCCAATTCCGGATCTCTTCGAGGCCCTGGGAGAAGCGGATAGTGGTCACCTCGACGGAGTCCACGCCGCCCTCTTCGATCACCGCAGCCACGGCGAAGTTGTCGGCTAAAACCCGCGGATTGTCGCCCGCATGAAAGGGCGACACCCAACGCACCGCGTTGCGAATCAACTGAACAACACCAGGATCGGACAACAAGGTGGAGCGATCACCAGAGCTCAAGAAGTCCTGGCTCGAGAAGGCGACCACGCGCCCTTCGCCCAGCTCGGAAGCGGCGACAAACGCGCCTGCAGGGCTGGCTAGAATCGGAACCACCTTTGGGTTGACGCCCAGGGTGAGCGTCCCATTCGTGGCTTCAGGCCTCGGCATCAGGATTGGCTGCTCTGGCAACCCGGCGGTCAAAGCTTCAAAGGTCAAGCGGCCGGCTTCAACTTGTGCCTCGATCGCTTGCTCGTCATCGCAAAGTTCGCATTCAGGACAACGACTTGGCGCCTGCGTGCCAGCGTCAGCTGTCGGCGACACTGAGGCGTCGGGAGTCGGTGATGCAACCTCACTCGGACAGCCCGCTAGAGCGAACGCACAGAGCGCACTGAGCAGCGCAGCGCCCGGTTTAACAATCCTCACTTGGGAATGGATCAACGACACGATGGGCTCCTTCTCAGCGGTGCGAGACTATGATGGCGGTGCCCCCATGGGTCAACCAGCCTCGAGGGATCGACATCAAAGGGGAAACCAGCGAGGCAGCCAACGCTCACCAAAGCGCAACATGACCTCAGTCGTGCCCTCCGGCAACATCACTCGAGCCCGCCCGGCGCCGAGATCTTCGACTTGATGTGTCGTCATTTCGGGGCGACTCAGCACCGTAAGAACACCTTCAGGTCTGCCCGGTTGAGTGGTGATGCCTAAACCCTCATCAGTTTGGTCCAGCGTCAACCATTCGGGCTCGACAAGCACTACAGGGCCGATACGCCCCTCGCAATCGAAGGCTTGGAGGCTCCCACTTGGAAACCGAAGCGAACCCCGCTGCCACGGGCTCACCACATAGGGTGACGCGCTGCTGCGAATTTGCCCCTGACTGTCCCATTTGCGGGCGACGCCGCCGGGAGGAGTGATCTGGAAGCCCGATCCAAAGCCTGGCGCATAACGCGGAATGGGAATCAGGGTGCAGCGGTCCGGCGTGATCGGCTGCAAGGGCACCTCGCGGTGAAGCCGCGGTGGACCCTCCATCCCCATTCCGAACAGATCGAGATAGCCGTCGTAATCAAGGTCGGCTTTGAGCACGGCGCGGCTCGCATAGACGTAGGATTCATGACCGGTATCAGCGGTACTAAAAGGCGTAATCCCGACGTCGTCGCTGTGCATCACGAATCGCCCGTCCGGCTGCTGTAAAAGCAAGGCGTCATGATGCATCGCAAAGTCATACGACTCATGGGGAATCACCGCGCCACGGCCAACAAACAGATCATCTCGACCGTCCCGATTGAAATCGTCGACTGCGATCCCCCACGAGTACAGCTCCACCATATTGCCGCGGCGCTCAATCGCCACCCCGTAATCGAGCGCTAGATTGGTCGCTGGCTGGTCGGTGACCTGGATCAACTGATTGGTATCCACGTCGGTAAAGTAGAGAAACTCGCCCTGGCTCTCGATCTGGACCACGGCGCTGCCCATCAGGTTACGGAAGGCCGCCATCCCCTGCTCCAAGGTGTACGGTCGAAAGACACAATCCTGAGTCGGTGAGCAGCGCATGTAGACGCCACCCGGATCCTGGAAGACTTCGCCAGGTAACATGATCGAGTCCTGACTGACCATCAGATCCATCAAGCCGTCGTCGTCGAGATCCGCTGCTCCGAGCGCCAGCGTGCTGCCTTGGGTTTCGAGCAATAAAGGGTAGTCTGACCAACGCTCTGCGAGTCGAAAGCTGCCATCGGGCTCTTGCAAAAACAGAATGTTGTAAAGCGCATTGCGCTCGAGTTGGCTGCCATGGAGTTGGCAGCCGACATAGAGATCAAGGCGTCCGTCATAATCGACATCAATATTGGCGGCAGAGGCGGGTATGCAGCTGCGCCGTGGATCGCCGAAATCGATCAAGCTGAGTAAGTTCGTCTGCGTCTCTTCGGGCTGGAACTGCTTTAAAATTAGCCGCCGCTCACCGAGTAACAGCAGCTCATGGAAACCATCTGCACGCAGGTCGAGAGCGAAGGCTCCGTACAGCGCTGGGTCGCGCCAGCCGCAGTGCTCTTCGAGGCGACGAAAACGCAGCTCGCCGGGAACCGAATCGTTACGATACACGCAGCCTGAAGAGCCCGTTCCTTGGTCCTGAGTTTGGCTGCCCACAAAGACATCCAGATCAAGATCGCCGTCGTAATCGAAGAGCGCCCCACCGTAACCATACTGACCGTCTGGTTCTTCATGGCGGTCCGCTTTCTCGCCGGGCAGCGCTGAGAAATGAGCCTCGAGGTCGTCCTCTCGCACGCGCTCAAACACGACCCCAGGATCCGCTGCTACGCGATTCAAACAGCGCCTCTGAGCGCAGCGCTCAAGGGGACCACAATCGGTATGGCTGATGCATTCGTCGCGAGTGCATTCACGCGCCGTCGAGCACAGGGCTCCCTCGGCGCAGTCGCTGTCGACGGAACAAGGGCGGTTCATTCGAACACAACGGCGCTGCAAACAGCCAAACCTTGGCGGACAATTCGAATCATTAATGCAGCGATTAGGCAGGCAAAATCCGCTTCCAGGGTCACAGCGCTCTCCCTCGGCGCAGGGACACGCTCTTAGGCAGCGCTGTTCGATACACTGCTCCGCCTCGTCGCACAGCGGAGCGCAAGGCGCCGGCCCTGAGTCCGACTCGATCGCAGCGTCAGGGGCAGCGGAAGCGTCAGCGCCCACCCAAGCGTCCGACCAAGGGCCGGCATCAAAGGAGCGACCGACGAGCCCACCAGCGTCTGCGGACGGGGTCGCCTCCTGGCAACCGGCTACCGCCCAAAATATCGCCAGGAGTAATACCCTAAGGGTCATCAGCACGAACCTAACTAGTGGCTCAGCCTGACACTTCCGGCGTCAAGCTTACAGCCCCCATATAGCACGCTATCTACCAAGGGGCGACAGCCCAATCTCTTCCGCGGAACCGATGTGCAAACCCGGAGGCGTGCCAAGCCAACGACCGGCGATTAATAGTCGTAGCAGTCATTGGCGCCTAGGACGAGTAAGCGGTAGCGATCGCCGTCGTGACCGCCGCAGTTCCCGGTGTATCTGCCCCCGATATGATACCAGCTGCTGTTGCATCCGCTCATCGTGAACTCTTGAGTTGAGACCCAGCCATTACCGTCTAGGCTGCATGTATTTCCGGCGTTGCTGTGCGAACATCCAGCCGCCAAAACACGGTTGGCATTCGCAGCTTGCAAGCTGGTATGAGCTCGGTTTCGCGACCACACATACTCCCCGGTTGCGCAATCAACAGGTTGCCAGCGTGGATTGTTGGCGCATCCAGACTCAGCGACACAGTTCGCGTCGCAGCCGTCATCGTTGGCGTTGTTACCGTCGTCGCACTCTTCAACTCCAGCGTGCACAAAGCCATCGCCGCAGGTGTTCGCTTGACAGCTGTTGAGGCAGGCGTCCGTCTCGACTTGGTTTGCGTCATCGCACGCTTCCACCCCGATCTGCGTGTGCCCATCGCCGCAGCGCGCGGGGGTGCAATCGATCAAACACGCATCGGGTTGCTCGGCGATCACGTCCGC
>JBDQPD010000085.1:0-15019 GCA_040260805.1 Myxococcota bacterium
CAACACGGCGCAGTCGAGGCGACGTGCGGTGTCGATCCAAGCCGCTAGGTCATCACCTTGGATGGTTCGCCCGGTCGGGTTGCAAGGGTTTGAGAGCAGCAAGGCGCCGAGTCCACGCCCCTCAATTTCACGGGCGAGCTCATCCGCCGAGAAGGCGTAGCCTCGATCCCGCTCGAGCAGGATGGGGATCGGATTAAAGCGTCTAAACGTATCGAGCAGCTCTTCGTAGGCCGTGTAATCCGGTAAGAAATGACCGAGGTTGATTCGCCCCAGCGCCGTGCAGGCTCGCGTCAACGCGGCTCGACCGCCTGGGCAGATCGCAACATTATCAGCGGTGTACTTGCTCGCTTTGCCGTCTCGAAAACGGATATTGTAGAGGTGAGCGACCGCTTCTCTAAGCTCCCACAAACCAGCGACCGGTGCGTACTCTTGATCATCAGGGTGAATACTGACCGCTTCGGCGCGCGGCGGCGCGCCCTCGAGCGAACCCGTCTCGGGTTGCCCCTGCCCTAGATTGCACCAATCGGAGTGCCCTCGATGAAAGCCACGCGCGGCGGCCTCGGTGTTGACGTAGATCACGCCCGTTCGGGGAACGGGGCGAAAAGCGCTGATCGTCGGACTTTCCATAGGACCTATTCACAAGCAAAGTGTGGCTGCGCTTTAGCGCCGAGTTCACGAGGAGAAAAGAGGGTGATGAAACCGATCCTTTATCTGACGCGCCCCTTAGCCATCGATGCGCAAGATTATCTAGGCGAAGACGCGCTCGTACGGGTCAATCCCGACGATCGCCCGCTGACACAAACTGAGCTCATCGAGGCTGCTCAAGGCGCTCAAGGGCTCATCTCCATGCTGCATGACCCGATCGATGTGAAGCTGCTCGATGCGCTGCCTGAGCTCAAAGTGATCGCCAACGTGGCGGTCGGCTACAACAACATCGATGTCCAAGCCTGCGCCGAGCGCAACATCACGGTGTGCAATACGCCAGGCGTGCTCACAAACGCCACCGCCGACATTGCCTGGACGCTTATTTTGGCGTGCACGCGCCGCGTTCGAGAAGGCGAGCGCATGGTTCGAGCCGGTCAGTTTGATGGCTGGGGTCCCAACATGCTCTTGGGACCAAGCCTACAAGGCAAGACCTTGGGCATCTATGGCATGGGCCGAATCGGACAAGCCGTCGCTCGTCGCGCCATCGCCTTTGGCATGGACGTGATCTATCATAACCGCAGAGCCGCTCAGATCGATTTTAGCGCCCAGCTCGTCAGTAAAGAAGACTTACTCAAACGCAGCGATATTTTGAGCCTGCACGCGCCGCTCACGCCGCAGACCCAAGGCGCCTTTGGTCGCAGTGAGCTCGAACAGATGAAACCCAGCGCCGTGCTCATCAATACTGCGCGTGGACCGATGGTTGACGAAGCCGCATTGGTCCGTGCGTTAGATGAAGGAACCATTTGGGGCGCGGGCTTGGACGTCTATGAGCTCGAGCCAGTGGTTCACGCCGGGTTGATCGACCGCGACGATGTGGTGCTTTTACCGCATTTAGGAAGTGCAACTACCGAATGCCGTCAGCAGATGGCGCGTATGGCCTTTAGCGACGCTTTAGCCGTCATCCAAGGTGACGAGCCTAAGCACGAGGTTATGGTGCAGGTCTGAGCGCTTCGCAAACGGAAACCTGCCCGAAGCTTCTGCAAACACCTTGGCAAGGTTCACCATCTTGAGCCGAACATTGAATCCCGGTGGTGTACCGCACAGGAATCGGACCCGGAGGAGGTTCACCGTCCCAACGTGCATGGAAATCAACCTGATCGCCACGCTCTGGCTCAAAGACGACGACGCACGCGTTCAAACTACTGAGTTCCTCATCTTTCCCAAGGTGCTCCTCGCGGTCTTCGCCATCCTCCGTCCAGCGCCTAATCACCATGCAATCAATCCACGTATGTTCAGCCTGAAAGTTCACTGAATCGGCGACGAAAACCATGGGTCCTTCCTCAGCAGCAAATGGGTAGTCGAAGCCTTGTATAATGTGGTCGGTGTGCCCATGGTGACAGCCTAGAAAAGATGTGTCTTGTAGATGCCAGTAGTTAGCCAGCAAACGGTCGCGCGTCGTTTGCAACTGGGGTTCGGTGCAGCGACAATCGACGCAACCGTCGTCAAGCTCGTTCGGGTCAGGGTCAACACAGCCTTCCCAGGGCTGAAGTTCGCTCTCTCCACTACCAGTGCAGGAATCAGTGATGGTCTGATCCTGTACGAATTGACCCTCAAGGAAGACATGGGTCGGCGGACGCCACATGATGTTGGATGCATCATTGCTTTGAATCCTCAACGTGTACTCTTGACCGGCTTGGATTTCATACCATCCGGCACACAGATTCTCATCGAGACTAAATCGCTCAGCGATGTCCACCGGCTGCATCTGGTCACCCTCAAGCATGAATCTGCAGCGAATGTCCTGACGCGAGAAGCCTTCCAACCCCAAAAGACCGGAACTGGGGGTTACGATGCTCAGGTCGCGATATGAGCCACCTTCCAGCATGAACCCCTCGCTGAAGCCTCGCATATTTTGAAGCTCAATTTGAATTGAACCACCGGCGTCATCGGTCAACCCTGAACTCGGCAATCGGCAAGTCCCAAAATCGCGATCAAGCAGACAAAGGCCATTCAGGCATGGCAGATGATCATCACAATCTTCGTTGCTATCGCAGGCGTGGCCGCAAACACCGAACTGACACACCTCCCAGCCTTCAGAACCCTCCGTTTCGCAGTCCAAATCATTGGCGCAAACGGGACCATAAAGACCACGATTGAGTTGCGTTTGTGAGCAAACAGCGCCGGAATCGCAACGATTAGGCCACCCACACAAGATGTCTTGCCGGCAACGACCGCCACCGCAGTTTTGCGTCATCGGGCAGTCCCACTCATATCGGCAGGGCTTGAGTTGGCAGACCTTCAGTGAATCTGGATTCGAGGTGACCATAGGTAGGCAGAGCGATTCGGGGCAATCCGCATCGGTTTGACATGAGGTCGGCACCGTACGCCCGCCCACGTCAAACTCTTGACCCTCAGCCACTTGAGCCATGCAAAATCCACTTTGACCGTCGTTACTGCCACATTCAAATCCGCTTCCACAGTCCCGATCGACGATGCACGGACGCAAGCAAAGCCCAGCCAGTTCATCAAGGTTGTCTTCTCGGCCCGGCGCCACTCGAGCGGTACCCTCAGGGCAACAGTCGTCGCTGTCACAGACCATGCACTGCGCCTGCGCCACGGGACTCAGTCCATCGTGAACAGCGGCGCAAGCAGCTCCCCTCCACATACAGGCCGAGTCGCAGCGATCAGTAAAGCTAATCAGATTGAAGGGATGGGTCAGATCTAAGGGGTAGAGTTGTGCGGGTGCCTGCGCATCGTCTGGTGTGTAGCCACAGACCTCAGCGCCAGTACAGCGCGCAGGTCCAGTATCAACCACTTGATGGTGGTCGCATGCAGCGACCGAATCGGCTTCATCATCCGCATTCGCCCGGCATTCCTCCCACAAACAAGAGGTGAGTTGCGCTTGCGTAAAATCCGAGCCTGCTGCGCAGTACGTATTTTGCGTCGATTGTCCGTTAAAGCCGTTCAAATGCGGGCAAGCATTCGACTGTGCGTTGGTCGGTTGGTCGGCGCTATCATCCACCGCAACGCCTTCACACGCCGATGGATAACAAATCACGTCATCACGACCAGGGATCTGCGTTTGGTACCCGGTGAGGTGCCACCCGTCTGGTGACTCGCCGGCATCACAGAATCCATGCCAACGCTTGGCGACCATCGAGCTACATAAAAGACCCTCTTCGGAGCAATGGCCTTCGCCAGGAATACAGGACTTTAGAAAACCATGTAATCGATTGGGCTCACTGGTCACACAGCGATGCCAAGCCGGTCGAATGTCACAGGTGCTCGACTCATCTTCGCAGTCAGTGTCCCTAGCGCATGGCGAGCGGGTATCGAAGTCGTCATCGCCGCTGCGACAAACACCTAGGGGCGCTGGCACCGTGTTTGGCGCACCTTGCGCCGGCAAGCAGGCGTTGACGTATTGTCCACCAGGCACTGGCACGCGTACGCAATGGTCTGTCGAGTCCGGATCCAGCGCGTCAAAGCACCCAGAGTCGCATCGCTTGAGCGCGCACTCTATGCAGTACTCATTCGGTGCCTCACCAGCATCGCATTCCTCGCCTAGCTGGATCACGCCATCACCGCACCGCCCGACTTGGCAGGTGTTCGTACACCCGTCATCGTTGACCGAGTTCCCGTCGTCGCAAACCTCGTAGTTTGGGTTCACGCAGCGCTCGTTGGTGCACAGTTCACCCTCGCCGCAGACACCACCATTGGCACAAGGCGCAAAGGAGCTCGGGCTCTCGTCGTCATTGGTTCGAAGAATGCCATCGCCGCAGCGCGCCTGCAGGCATCCGTTGGTGCAGTCATCGGTATCCACGGTGTTTCCGTCATCGCAGCTTTCAAAGCCCTCATCTGCCTCAGCGAGATCAGCGCGGACCTCACCATCGCCGCACCGTGCAACGATGCAGTTTTCTAAGCAGGCTCCCGCGTTGCTGTTGGCGTCGCCATCATCGCAGGACTCAAAGTCATCCTCGTTTGAGCCGAGGTCCGTTCGGGTATGGCCATCATCGCAGCGTGCAAGTTTACAGGTGTCGGTGCACGCATCGGTAGCCACGATGTTTCCATCATCACATTCCTCGCCAGAGTTAATAATTCCATTACCGCAGCGTTGCTGCGCCGGATCGGCTTGAGGATCGATCGGATTGTTGCGCACTGTGTCCAGCCCAGCGGGCATGCCGCAGGCGGTCATCAACACGAAGACAGCGAATCTTCTCATCGACTCAGCAACCCCCAAAGCAAGGCGCCACCACCAACCGAAACCAGGCTAGGCACGACAATGTTCATGGTTTGCCGTTGCTGCACCAACGCATCAAAATCATCCCACTCACGCGCCACCTGAGATAAAGTGGCCGTATCATAGCGTTCTCGCTGGGTGCGCAGCGCGTCATCGGTTGGGCTAATCATGACGCCCAGCCCCGACCCAACGAGCAGCGCAACGCCGACCCATACCAAAGGTTTTTGGTACGGCGCTCTGGCTTGACTCGCTTGCTTTTCACGAGCGTACGCTTCTTGAGCTGCGGTCACTTGAAACTCGTTGTTCTTAAGCGCTTTTCCGCCCTGACCATAGGCGCCTGTCAGCAGCTCTTCGATCAACGACGGCAGCTTGGCGAGCAGCATCATGTCGGTCTCAAAAATGCGGCTGACGCGGTGCTTAACCTGGGCTTCATCGACATACAAAATCGACAAATTAACCACCCGCTGGCTGGCAAAACGCCCCAAGCTCATCGTCATGAGATAGGGCACACCCAGCGCACCACCAAGCTCAGCTAGGCAGGACGTGTCATCACAGCCCAGCGCGCTTTTCTGCTGCTCTAAATCCATCATGGCGCGCAAATCAGCGCCGCCAACGATCGACTTGAAACGGCTCGACTGCTGCATCAACCCCATGATGTTGCCTTGCACCAACGCGATCTCCTGCTTGGTGAACCCGCCTTGGTTCGCCAAGTCCATCACCGCGAGCTCCATGGCGGGGCCTGAGGGCTCAGGCTCCTTCGCCTCCGCCTTGGCTGTCGTCTGCTTAAGCATCTCAAGCATTTCATCCATCATGCTTTGAGTGGCTGCATCAACGCCCGACCACGGACCGGTCCATGTCCTGAGCATTTTCGAGCGCTCGAGTCCGATCACAGTGATCTTAGCTCGCCGGCCTTTGCCTCGGATCTGAACATACAGACCATGGGATCGGTTCATCTGATCGAGCAAGCCGGCGAGGCAGCTACCCCGGCCCTTGCAGGCGATCACCGAAGCGCCAAGCTTAGCGTTTTCAGCGCCCGCCTCGGTCGTGGTCATCACGTTTGGCTTGGCGCCATAACGTTCGTTGAGTTGCCCTTCCATACGCCCAGCGCTTCGCCAGTCGGCTCGCTTACCGGTCGCCACCACAGGGAGCAGCAGAACCTGATCGACCGCCAGGGCTTGCGGCGCCCATAAAACCAACCCGATCAAGACGCAGCGAATCACTCAACCTCCGGTGCCGTAACCTGCGCCGCTCCAAGCTGAGCGTCAACCAAACCAGCTGCGATTAAACTAAGCCTCCCCTAGGGGGAGATCTGTGATGGGTTCGAGTTCGTCAGCCATCAAACGCAACGCTTCTTCTTCAAACCGGTACGCGTGGTTGCAATAATGACACACTATTTCGGCATGCCCTGGGTCTAAAGCCATCGACCTGAGCTCCTCGGATCCCAAGCTGATAAGCACACGGGCGACGGCTTCCGTACTGCACGAACAGGCAAAGCGCAGATCCTGCATCAGCATGGTCTCGTGGCGATAATTACCGGTCAGCTCGTTGAGTAGATCGACCATTTCGCCCTCAAAGGGCGTCTCTGAGAGCTTGCGGACGCGGCGGGCGACGTCATCAAAAGCATAAGGGTCGGCGTCAGGCAGCGCCATGACCATCGCGCCGGTCGCCGAGGTCACCTCAAGGGGCACGCCGTCATCGCCTCCCTGGAGAAACACGCCAAGGCCGACGGCGCAGCGTTCACCATCACTCGTGCCGATCAGCGCTTCGATGTCGCGATCGATGCCACCGGTGACCAGCTCGACTTGACCCGTCGACAAGCCGCTCTCGGTTTGACGCACCAGCTGAGCCGCCCCCCGACTGCCCAAGGCAGCATGCGCTAAACGTTGCACATCATCGATCGGAAACTGGATCTGGGGCACGTGCACATAGCCGCGCACCGAGCCGTCGGGCTGCGCATCAGCGACGACCCCGCCGATGGGTCCTTTTGACTTGAACTGTAAAGTAATTCGATGGGCACTTTTTGCGTCCCAAGCGAGCAACGACGCGCCGAGTAAGGCGCGACCAAGGGGCAGCGTTGAGCCTGCGGTTAACTGGTGCCGCTCAATCGCCTCGGCCACTACCGATCGTCCCTCAGCCACAAACAACCGAAGACCAGGGTCGGGTAACAAGACGCGATAAAGCGATCCGCTCACGGCTCCTCCTTGACCTCAGCGAGCCAGCGCTTGAGGCGGGCTGCGAGTTGCCCGAGAACGGGGCGTGTAGGCAACGCCTTTTCCTGAGCGGTCGGACGCAGCTTGGCGCCTGGCAAGGATTCGAGGGAGAGCCCCTCAATCGTCAACAGAGGAATCAAACCAGGACTAGCCTCGGTAGCCCGAAGCAGGTTGTCTAAAGCAGCTTTCCAGGCTTCGCCGGTCTGTACGGCTAAACGCAACTGACGACCGACCAGGCGAACCCCGGCGCCGCCCCCATCGAGCCGAACAATCCATTGAAAACTGTTGCCATCGCCCCACGCCCGAACATCGCTGACGTAGTCTGGAAAGCCGCCGTAGCGCTTGGCGAGGTCAAAGCGACCGAGGCGCTCTAAGAGCTCCTCGTTGACGCCGAATTCCAAGGCAACACCCGCCCCCTCTTCGGATCCATAAACGCTCACCTCGAGCTCGGGTTCAAGCTCAACTTCAGGCAAACCCAAGGGAGATAAGAGGCTTTGAACCCAGGCGCTAGGCACTCGAACTGACCCCTCACGCTTACCTTTGGGTACGATCAACGAACCCTCGACGAGCACCTGAGCGAAGCGGGTCGGCACCAAATCAAGAGACTGCATCGCTGCCTTGGGGTCGGCGGGTTTGGGGCATGGGATGAGCGGTTCAACGCGGTGTCCGCGCCGCACAAAGACGCAACGTTCACTCTGACGCCGGACCACCACCACGTCACCATCGGTCCAGAGCTTATCAAGCTCAGGGTCGGTCACCTTGATCAAAGCTCGCAGATCGGGAGCCTGCCCGAAATGCTCTAAGGCAAAGCCAGCAGGCACCTCAACGACTTTGGCAGGCGGCGGCGGCGGCTCAGGCTTTTGATCCAGGGGAGCCGGCGGACGAGAGGTGCAATGGGCAGCGCTCAAGACCAAAGCGATGGGTAGGACGATGACACGGGTCATAAGGCTTCGCCTAACCAATCCACGGCGCCGCTCGGTAAGGCCTCCTTGCCATGCAGTAAGGGCAGCTCGCGTTTAACTCTGGCGAGAAACTGCGCCTTCTTGGCTTTGGGTAGAGCCGCACCTCGGGCAAAGCGCTGCCGCAAGGGGTCCACATAGCGGCCGTGTCGCTTCATACCGTAATGGAGATGAGGACCGGTCGAGCGCCCCGTCGTGCCGACTCGGCCAATCAACTGGCGCTGCGCAACGTACTGCCCTTTACGCACATGAATACGGCTCAGGTGTGCGTAGATAGTCTCATACCCGTTGGCATGACTGACGATAACCAGTTTACCCGACGCGCCGGCCCAAGCTGCATACTTCACGCGCCCTCGAGCCACAGTCCAAACCTTGGTCCCCGTTGGCGCGCCGTAGTCCACGCCGTTATGCTTTTTGCGTTTTCCAAGCACCGGATGAAACCGCATTCCGTACGAAGAGGTGATCCGTGTGATCGGGAGCGGATTGCGCAAGAAGGCACGTTGCATCGATCGCCCGGTCGCATCGTAGACTGCAAAGCCGCCCTTTTTGAGCGAGTGCCGAAAAGCGATCATCTCGCCGTGCAGCCCGCTTGTGTAGACGCCGCTGAGCAGACGCCCGTAGCCCACAAAAACGCCATCAAGATACAGCTTCTCGACTAGGACACTAAACCGATCATCGACTCGAGTCTCTCGATAGAAATCCATCGCCCAGCCGAACAACTCGACGTAGTTGTTGAGCAAAACCGGGTACTCACCAAGCGCATCAACAGCCTCGGACAAGGTGCTTTTGACGACACCAGTGACTCGAGCCAGCTTGATATCCACCGCGAAATCGACCTGACGAGATTCAAACTCATCGCCTTTGGATTGCGCCCGCACCACATCGGGCATCTCAGTGGCATACTCTCGGCGCACCTCAATGAACTCGACGCGTCTGCCCTCAAGGCGCAAGGTCACCAAGTCTTTGGAGCGCAAACGACGGTAATCAATACCCTTTTTTCGCTCTTTGGTTCGTCGCGTCGCCGAGATCAGTCGGTGCGCTTCGGAGCCCGGCACTCCTAGATCGTCAAGCACCTCACCAAAGGTTCGCTTACCCACCCGGACGGTGACCACCATCACCGGCTCGGCGACCGGCTGCGCTCCGGCATCGAGCGCCGGCTTGGCGCCCACATCACCTGCAGCGGCAAGTGTTAACATCAGCGTCAGACTCATCGGTCAGCGCCTCTTCTTTTTAAAGTATTGAATCTGCCATTTGTTGACCGCCTGCTGATGGCAGCGAAGCGTCGGACAAAAGACGTGACTGCCATCGTTTCGAGACACGAAGAACAAGGCTTTGGTCGTCGCAGGGTTGACCGCAGCTTCAATGGCTTCTCGCCCCGAAGCGGCGATCGGCGTCGCCGGTAAACCATGGTGTACATAACAGTTCCACGGATGCGGCCTGCGAATATCTTTTCGGCGAATATTCCCATTATAGCCGACGATTCCATAGATGATGGTGGGGTCCGTTTCGAGCCTGATTCCCTGACGTAAGCGATTGTGAAACACACCTGAAATAATCGGTCGCTCGCTCGCTTTGCCGGTCTCTTTTTCGACGACGCTCGCCATGCTCAAGACTTGGACGTGCGACCACCCCAGAGCCTTCGCCTTTTTGGCGATCTCAGGGTCGTTGAGTACCTGGCGCGTCTGAGACACCATCTGCTTGATCAAGTCCCGCTCGCTGGTGGTGCGAGTGAACGTGTAGGTCGTTGGAAAAAGCCAGCCCTCGAAGCGTTCGGCGTTGGGATGCCCAACGACCCGGCGCGGGAACTGAGGTAGCTTGAGCTGATCGGCGAAGCCCTGGTCTTTGGTCAGCTTGCGTAAGGTCTTTTCGTCCAGGAGTTCGTGCGCTCCTAATCGCTGGACAATCTCGCCAACCCGTAAGCCCTCAGGAATGGTGAGCGTGTAGGACTTAACCTTGCCTGCGTTGAGGTGCCGCAAGAGCGCCATGAGCGACCAACTCGTTTGGATCTCGTATTCGCCAGCCTTGGGCATCGGGAGCGTGCCGGAGCGCCATCGCTCGTAGCGCAGCGCGAGGTAAGCCTCTTGAGCGCTCGTCACCAAGCCGCGGCTCTCGAGCTCGCCGAGTAAGCGCCTCAAACTGGTTCCTTTGGTGACCTCAAGCACCTCGTCGCTTGGAACCTCACTCATCGGCGCGCTCAAAGCGCTCTGAATTCGGTCCATCGCCAGCTTGTAGGTCACCCCTGCGCCGGCGACCATCAAACCCAATACGATCAGGATCACGCGTTTCACTGTGTACTACCCTTCGCGCCCGCTCGAGGGCTCCCACGGTCCATCGGCCAAAAAGCGCGACAAGATGAGCGCGGCAGCTGCGGCATCTTTATCTAAACTCGGAAACCGTTGTTTTGCCTCATCTGTTGACTCTGCCTCATCGACGAAAACCAGAGGTCGATCAACCGCCTCGGCGAGCGCATAGGCAACTCGTCGACACTTGCGAGCGGCTTCGCCTATTTTTCCGCGCCTTAACGGCAACCCAAAGACCAAAAGATCGACCTCGAGCTCCTCGACTTGTCGTCCCAGTTCATGCTCGAGGGCGCCACGATCGACGGTCGGCAAAGGCTCGACCAATCCGGCATGGGTGCACCAGGCTAAACCAGTGCGCTTCGCCCCGAGATCAACTGAGAGGTAGGTCGTCATACCCCCTCCTGCCTCCACCCACCTTGGAGCCGCAAGCCGAATCCGATACAAGCGAGCACGCAGGCAATTGAGGGACGAATATGAAGCCGCAAACCGTGATCGCGTTGATGCTGCTGGTGACGAGCCTTGGTTGCTCAACAAAGAACGAGGGCAAACCAAGCTGCGAGGACGCATGCCGCGTCGCCAACATGAGCAACAACGACCTCAAGGCAAAGTTTGGCTCCAAAGAAGTACCCAAACGCTATGCCTTCGCTACGCCCTTCGTGGAGGGTGAAAGCTACAAGGAATTCAAGGTATGTTTGGATGAGGCGGTCAAACAAAAGACGACCACGGACGCGCTGGGCTGCTCGGAGCGAGCTCATAAAGTGTGCGTCACCGTTTGCGAGCAGGCGCCCTAAGCGATTTTAGTTGGTCAGATCACCAGGCGCGGTTTTCGATGCCTGATCCGAGGCTTCGGGTTCTACCTTTTCGGCGGCAGCAAGCTGTTCGACCTCGGCCTCTTGGTCGGAGGCGTCGTCGAGCTTCTTCTCGATGGTCGGGTCGAGGTATTCGTCAAAGTACATCTTCTCAACCCGGGCGAGCTTCTTTTTCGTCTCTCGAACCCAGATGTTGTCGGTGCCGGTGCGCGCAGCGAACTCCAAGGCGGAGGTCCAGGTCTTGATGGCTTTGCGCAACAATACGGCGACCTTCTTGGTCAGCTCACGCTTGTATTCTAACCCTTGCAGTTCGGTCAGGTCATCAGGCCGGGGTAACTCCTGCATGTGAGCATATAAGCCCTCATACATCGTCCCTACCTGGTGCGCTGCAGCGCTCGCCCAGCCGAAATGACGGGTCCGGATGGCGCGCACGTAGCTGACCTGCGCATCGAGCAGATGATTGCACTTGTCATCGAGCAACTTCGCCATGGCTTTGGACTCCGTCGCAGCACCCAGGTCGACTTTTCGAAAGTCTGTTCGGCTTAACTCACCCAAATAGAAATGCGCCTGACCCATGTAATAGCGGTCATCCAAGAACTCGCTCTGCTTCTTGAGGTTGTGCACGTCGACGCCTTGCTGGAAGCGTTTTTTCGCGTCTTCAAGCTCGCCGTTCATGAACAGCCCAACTCCGAGGCTAACCAAGCTGCCGATCTTCATCTCCGTGGGCATCGCAAAGTTATCAAGCAGGCCGGTAAAGAGGTCGATCACCTCGTCGTATTGGCGTTTCTCTGCATAGCATGAGCCCATGGCGAAACGAGCGTCGACATAGTCTTCGGCGTCATCCTCTGGATCGAGCATATCCACGGACTCTTCAAAGCGAGGGAGCGCTTCGCCGCATCGATTCAAGCGCTGAAGACAAGTAGCTGAGCCGAGCAAGGCAAAGACCCGCTGAACCGCGCTCGGGTATTCGGCGAGCAGACGGTTCCAAATACTGAGCGACTTCGCCCAGCGCTGATCTTCTTGAGCCCTACTCGCGAGCTCATAAAGCGCCGCTGCGGATAGCCCCGTGAGCGGATCCGGCATCGCCTTTTTCTCGTTCGCAGTCAGCGTTGGCAGCGGTCGACCCACGATATGTGTCGGCGCAAACCGGTGGCGCGTCACTCGCTTAATCGTCACCCCTTTGGGGGTAACCTGGCGCTCTGCCGAGGTCGCACAACCAACCGATAAGAGCACAAAGCCCGTCATCAATCGTGTCATTATCGACTCCAGAATTGCTCCGGCACTTGCGCCGAGAGCAGAGCTAAATCCTGCAAACTTTGAGGCTCTTTATCCAAGCATGCGATCGGGTGCACCGCCACTCCGGCTAGTCGAGTCGCTAAATCATCCAGCCTGCTCAGGTCACGGCTAGCCTGTTGCGAACGCACCTCTGCGCGGTTGGCTCCAAACGCCAACCACGCGGCGTCCGGCTTACCCTCCCAAGCGATCGCCGGAGGCGAAGCGACCATGCGGTTTGCGAAAGCAGCGCTCAAGCCCAGGCGGCGGACTTTGAGCTCATGGACCAAGCGCTTCGCCGCCACTTCGCCCTCACGGTCAGGCGCCGTGACCAGTACGTACTCGGTCTGCGCTCCGCGCTGCAGCGCCATCACCTGTCGGCCTCGATCGCCCATGTATTCCAAAACATCCCGACTCAAGCTCAAGAAATCGATCAGATCGTCGAGCATTTCACGCCCCGTCAATCGAGACAGAACCTTTAAGACCAAGGTGCGAGACAGGCGGAAGCTTCCCTTGCCGAGCAACAATTCTAAGATCTTTGAATCCATGAACCCTGCAAACCGCTCCGGCGCATCGAGAAACCCAAGCGCATCTTGAGCAGGCGGGGTGTCCAAAACAATTCGATCAAACCCGCCCGCTTCGAGCAGATGCGCCAGATAATCGGTGGTGATGATCTCAGCGCTTCCGCCGAGCTCATCACGAAGGTGCTGGTAAAACCGGTTGGCTAACAAACGAGAGACGCTGCTTGCGGGCATGCTTCGGCGCGCTGCGCATCGCTCGACCATCTGATCCCAAGCTTTTGCCCGGTCCAAAGTCGCCGCAAAGAAGCCCGGCTGCTCAACCACCTCGATCGGCTGATGCGGTAAATCCTCACTCCCAAGCGCCTGAGCCAAACGCTTGGCAGGATCAACCGTCACCACCACCGTCTTTTCGCCGCGCCGTGCCGCAGCCAGAGCAAGACTCGCCGACAAGGTGGTCTTTCCCACCCCGCCTGGGCCTAAAACGATGGTCAGTTTCGTACTCATCGTAGCGACCTAAAGTGCTCAGCTAAGCGGCCCACCACGGCGCGGCCAGCGCCCGGGAACTCAGGGCAATCGATGCGCTCAAGCTTCGAGTCTCGCTCAGCGGCAGCTAAGCGCTCATGCTCGGCGAGGGCTCGCTCTACCTCGGTGGTCATAAACTCAGACCAGTCGGAATCGCCTTCAGGAATCACGCCGGTCGGCGGCTGGTCTGGCACGCGGTTGCAGACCAAAAGACCCACCGGCATCTGAGCGCGTTGACGCAGCGCATCGGCGAGTTGAACAGCCTCTCGACAGCTCATCGAAGCCGTCAGCGTGACCACGTGCACAGCTGTCTGGTTAGGATCGGCGAGAAACTTAACAATGCGCTGGGTCTCTTTGCGCATCGGCCCCGGAGGCGACATCTGATGAATCAGAGTCGGCGAGCGCAAGGTGATGAGAGCGTGGCCACTAGCGGGAGCCTCAAGGACGACGTGGTCGAACTGCCCAGCGCCACGCTCTGTCACATGCCAAAATAGCTTGCCGAGCTGATTGACCGCATTAAGCCCAGGCACAAAATCCAGCAGATTGCGGACCAAACGATTGGCGAAGACGATGCGAGCCATGCGCTCAAACTTTAAGACCTTGATCGCATACTCAAGCCGCGCCGACTCGCCGCTCATCGAAACCGCCCACACGCCGGGCAAAACCTCGCGTTCCGTGTCGTCCAAAGGCATGCAACCCAACAGGCGAGACACGTCATCCGAGCCATCAAGGGTAGCGAGCAAAACACGCTTCTTGCCATCTTCAGCCAAGGCTAAGGCTAACGCAGCAGCCACCGCAGACTTACCCACCCCACCTTTGCCGGTGATCACTTGCATGGGCTTGGTCGTCAGTTTGTGCATGAAGCGCTGCTAGCTCGATTTGAGTGTTAGGAACACCGACTTGCGCTCTCCTCGTCAAGCGGTCATTCATGCACCATGAAACACTTGCTCTTGGCATGCGTCATGATCGTCTCGGGTGCCTGTGGTGGTATCACCGGTGAACTGTCCAACAACACCGGGGTTAATCGCAGCGTCGACCTATCCGGCGCGGTGTTCGCTTGGGTCGATCAAAGCGACGCTGATCTGGTCAGCTGGGAGAGCCCCAGACTGGCCCTGGCCTTCACTGGACTCAGCCTCGACCCCGAAGACGACCTGCTCGAACTATCAGGATCCAACCTAGCCGATCTGCAGCTGCGTTTCGCCACCGGCGATATCCTCGCGATCTTAGTCCCGGATGCGGCACGGCAGAGCGGCTCGACGACTCTTGAAGCTGAGCTGGTACCGGGCGCCTTTCGCTGCCCGCCGCTCAACCAACCCCTGATCAACAGCCAGCCGCTCGCATGTTATTCAGCGGCGCCTGAGACGCTGGACTCATCGGCGGGCTTTGACGGCTTCGCCCCGATCGGTCGCAAGGCTAAGCTGACGATCGGGGCGAACCCATCAAAGCCCGCCGATGAGTCCAGCGTCTCAGGCGCCGCTGAATAACATGCGAGCGGCTGGCTGTTGATCAGGGGTTGGTTGAGCGGCGGGCAGCGAAAGGCGCCC
>JBDQPD010000056.1:0-21799 GCA_040260805.1 Myxococcota bacterium
AGACTGTAGCGGTCTCCCAAGGCGCCGATTTGACCCGTCACCACGAACTGAGCGCCTAAAGCGCCGCCGAGCTCACCCACACAGCTCGCCTCCTCACAGCCGCCCTCGAGCTGGCGCTGAAGCTCGGCATCGACCGCCGTCATCTCTTCGGGCGTGACCAAACGATAAGCTCCATGACGCGCCACTTGAGTGCGCAACTCCTCGGTCAAAACGACGCCACCTTTAAAGTTCTCTGGTGCTTTGATCGCTGCAACCACTATCGTGGGTTTAGGTACATCTTGAGCCCACGCGACCGAAGCGAAGAGCATCAAACCGAGTCCAAAAATATGACGCATCACGCCCCCATGATCTGAGTCACTGCTTTTGGCGCTCAAGGTCAAAAGGTCAAGTTCAGCCCACTTCTGGACGGCAAAACTGAAACATGTTCTAGTGCGCTTAAGGGAGGCGATGAGGTTGGCTGACCAAGCGCCAGTGATCGACACTTTTGTGAACGTCAATATGGGCTCAACGGAGCGCCCTGACTGGCTGGTTCGAGTTGCGGAGGACTATTTCAAGCGCGCCGATGCGATCTTTAAGGACATCGACGCTGATGCGCTGGTGGACACCATGGACTCGCTGGGCGTCAGCAAAGCGATCATCACCATGCGAGCGCTTGAGCCCGACGCTCGAATCCTCGCCTTTCCTGAGCGCTACCCCGACCGCTTTAGCTTGAGCATCAGCTGCGACCCTCGCGCCGGAATGAAGACCGTCTCCGCCCTCGAAGAGTTGGTCAAGAATCACCCCGTCAGTTTGGCTCGCATGGTCCCGTTTATGACCGGTTTGGCAGCCAACGAGGCGGCCTGTTATCCGGTCTTTAGTAAATGCTGCGAGCTCGATGTACCGATTTCGGTCAACACCGGTATTCCGGGGCCGCCAGCGCCTGGGATGATTCAGCACCCCATGCATCTGGATGAGGTTTGCCTCTTCTTTCCCGAGCTTAAATTGGTCATGGCTCATGGCGCAGATCCTTGGTGGGCTGAGGCAATTCGCCTGATGCTCAAATACAAAAATCTACACCTTATGACCTCGGCTTATGCGCCGAAGTACCTCCCCGAGAGCCTACTTCAGTTCATGAACTCTCGAGGGCGATCGAAGATTATTTTTGCGTCAGACCACCCTGTTTTGGGTATGGATCGTTGCTGCAGTGAGGCGCGTCAGCTATCGCTTAAACCAGATAGCTTAGCCGCGTACCTACACGGCAACGCACAACGTCTCTTCTTTGACCACCTGGAGGGCGCATGACCATCGACCACCAATGGGTCGCAACGGCAGAATCAATCGGCGACGCGCTAGCGTCCAGGCGGCTCGACTGCGAGGCGCAAACTCGGATCCCTGAAGATACGGTGAACGACCTTCACAAGACGGGGTTGTGGCGTCTTTTGCAGCCTAAACGCTTCGGCGGTGAAGAGGCGCACCCGAACACCTTTCTCGCTTGCCAAACGGCGATCGCTAAACGCTGCCCTTCGACCGCTTGGGTCTACGGCGTGGTCGGCGTTCACTCGTGGCAGCTCGCCCTCTTTGACGAGCGAGCCCAAGAAGAGGTCTGGGGCAAGGACAGCAGCGTCTTGATCTCATCCTCGTACGCTCCGACCGGTAAGGTCGAGCGCGCGGAGGGCGGCTACACCCTCTCAGGGTCTTGGCATTTTAGCTCTGGCTGCGAGTTTTGCGATTGGGTTTTCTTGGGAGGGTTTGTGCCCCCTGAGGAGGGTGCGCCCCCGGGTCCGCCCGACATGCGCACCTTCTTACTGCCACGAAGCGACTACGCCATCGACCGCAATTGGGAGGTGGCCGGCTTGCAGGGAACCGGCAGCCACACGGTGGTCGTCGATGGCGCCTTCGTGCCCGACTACCGAACCCACAAAATGGCGGATGGCTTTCGTTTGAAGAGCCCAGGAAACGCCGTCAATACTGCCCCGTTGTACAAAGTACCGTTCGGCTTGCTGTTTACGCGATCGGTCTCAACCACCGCCATTGGCTTACTTGAAGGCGCCTTAGATGCGTACCTCAGCGTGGCGCGCACTAAAGTGAGCGCCTCCGATCAGCGGCGCGTGACCGAGGATCCGAAGAGCCAAGAAGTGTGCGCCGAGGCGCGCGCTGAGCTTGAGAGCGTCAAGCTCGTGCTTGAGCGAACCTTTGATGAGCTGATGGCGGCTGCAGAACAGGGTACCAAGCCCACCATCGAGCGACGCGCTTTGTTTCGATACGAGAGCGCTATGGCGGTGCAGCGTTGCATGGAACAAGTCGATAAACTCATGAGCCAAAGCGGCGGCACAGCGATCTTTGCTCAAGCGCCCATACAGCCCTTTTTTCAGGGTATACATGCGGCTCGGGGACACTACGCGAACAACCCCGCTAAGCCCGCTCAAAACTTGGGCAGAGTCTTGCTTGAGCTCAAGACCCAGGACTTCTTCTTATGACCCGGCCGGTAGCCCAGCTCGGCTACCTAGGCTTTGGCGTCTCAGACCTCAGCGCATGGGAATCTTTTGCGACGAAAATTCTCGGGCTACAAATCGGCGCCCGAAGCGACCATGGGTTCGATTTACGTCTCGACAGTCACCGGCGCCGCTTCATGATTCGCGAGGACGACTGCGATGATCTAACGCTCATCGGCTGGCAAGCTGATGACGACACAAGCTTTGACGCGCTGGTTGAGCGACTCGATGGCGCAGGAGCGCAGCCGAAAAATGCCGCTGAGTCCTTGCGCATGGAGCGCGGCGTTGCGCGCTTAGTCGAATTCACAGACCCCGCTGGAATCCCGAGCGAGCTTGCGCTGGGCTGTCCGCTCGATCCCAAGCCCTTTGAATCTGAACTCATAGCCGACGGTTTTGTCGCTGAAGAGCTCGGCCTCGGCCATCTGGTGGTCACGAGTCACGACCCAGCCGCCAGCGAAGCCTTCTATGGGGAGGTCCTCGGCTTTGGTTTCTCGGATCGAATTGCGTGCGAGATCTACGGCTTTGATGTCGATATCGCCTTCTTTCACACCAACCCTCGACACCACAGCTTAGCCGTTGGCGCGCGCATCGATAAACGCATCCACCACTTTATGATCGAAGCCAAGGTGATGGACGAGGTCGGCTGTGCCTACGATCGCTGCATTCGCAAACGGGTTCCGATTATGAACACCCTGGGGCGTCACCCCAACGATCAGATGTTCTCCTTTTATGCGTTCACGCCGTCAGGGTTTCAGTTTGAATTTGGCTGGGGCGGTCGAACTGTAGATGTCGATAATCACCCCCCCGGGGCCTTTGATCGGATCTCAGACTGGGGACACCATCCGCCCGCTATTTTAGCGCCGCGAAAGAAAAGACCTTGATTCAAACTCCGGACGAGATTCCACGCGGAAGCACTCTGGCTCTCGATGATGGCCGAGAGGTTCACTACCATGACTCAGGCGAAGGGCCGGCGGTGGTCTTTGTTCACGGCAGCGGTCCGGGTGGAAGTGGATGGTCCAACTTTCAGGGCAACTACGAGGTCTTAGCGAAGGCTGGCTTTCGCTGCTTGGTGCCTGACCTCTTAGGCTACGGCTACTCGTCCAAACCCGAAGATGCTGAGTACACGCTCGATTATTTAGTCCGCGGAGTCGTCGATTTTATCGATGCCCTTGGCTTGGATCGGTTCACGCTCATCGGTAATTCGCTCGGTGGAGCGATCTGTATTCGGATGGCGATCGAGCATCCAGCGCGCGTCGAGCGGATGGTCTTGATGGCTCCAGGGGGTATGGAGGCGCGTGAGGTGTACATGGGTATGAAAGGGATCCGCAGCATGCTGCGAGCGATCTTTGATCCAGGCGGCTTAACGCTTGAGAGCATGCGCAAAGTCTTCTCCAAACAACTGCACGACCCGAGCATCATCTCGGAGCACTTGCTTGAGCAGCGCATGCGCATCGCTCAGTCCCAACCCCAAGCGGTATTTGCCACCAGTCGAGTGCCGAACCTCAGCGATGAGCTCGGCTCGATTCAGTGTCCGGTGCTCGGCCTTTGGGGCAATGAGGACCAATTTTGCCCGGTATCCGGTGCCACCACGCTCGCTGAAAATATTTCGGACGTGCGCGTGATGCGCTTTTCGAACTGCGGTCATTGGGTCATGGTCGAGCGCGAGGCGGTGTTTAACCGCATGGTCCGAGACTTTCTGCTGGAGGGCTAGATGCCTCTTTCAACCGAGATTACCGACGCCCTGGGTGATGAACTCTGGGCTTGCTTGAACGAACGACGCACCATCCCACCGCTCACCGAGCGCTACCCAGAGATGACCATCGATGACGCCTATGCGGTCAACCTTAGACTGCGCGACCTGCGCAGCGCTCGGGGCGACCGGCTGGTGGGTAAAAAGATCGGCGTCACCAGCTTTGCGGTGCAAGATATGCTCGGCGTCGATCAACCGGACTTTGGCTTCTTGTTCAACACCATGGTGTTTAGTCGAGTGATGCCTATTTCAGAGCACCTTAGCCAACCACGCGCCGAGGGTGAGCTCGCCTTCATCCTCAAGGACGACCTCAAAGGTCCTGGGGTGACCGACCAACAAGTGCTCGCAGCGACCGAGTCGGTGGTTCCGTGTTTCGAAGTTGTCGACTCACGCATCGCCGACTGGAAGGTCAAAATCCAAGACACGGTGGCCGACAACGCCAGCTGTGGGTTGTACCTTCTTGGCAAGGGCGTCTCCCCTGAAGGTTTGGATTTTCCTAACCTCAAGATGAGGGTCTACAAAAACGACAGGTTGCTGAGCGAAGGCGAAGGAAGTGCAGCGCTTGGATCGCCGGTTAAATGCGTGACTTGGCTCGCAAACACGCTGGGGAGGTACGGTATAAGCCTCGACGCTGGTGACGTCATCTTGTCGGGCTCATGGGTGCCCCTTGAGCCGGTCGTTCCCGGCGACGCGATGCGCCTAGAAATCGGCGATGTCGGTCGCTGCGAGGTGGTCTTTATCTAAACCCTGCTCGCCTGATGCGCCGCCCGACCGAGCGTTGACGCTGGCGAAGCGCTGATTAGTTCTCTAAAGAGGTCCGCCGAACGCGGAGGTTGCCATGCGCTACGCCCTAGCTCTTCTCACACTGACTGCTGGTTGTCCTATGTCGACGCCACCAGCGACCCCCGACGCAGGAATCGCTGTCGATGCGGGCTCCACCCCTTTTGACTCAGGCTCTCCCGCTCGAGACAGCGGCCCTGAACCCAGTGAAACCTGCACCGAGGCGCTCCCGGCAGCGCCCGAGGGTCAAGACTGCTTGGTCGAAGGAAGCGGTGAGTCGCGCTTGATTGGTGGTCACTTGCTGCTCGAGGATAAGGTCCTCGAGAATGGCTGGATGCTGATCAACGCCTCGGGTGAGATCGCCTGCGTCGGTTGCGATTGTGCAGCCCAGGCGACCAATGCGGTCACCATCAGCTGCCCCGGCGCTGTGGTCAGCCCTGGCTTGATCAACACCCATGATCATATCGGCTTTATCAACGGCCGCCCCTGGGTTGCGAGTGAACACCAAGTCGATGATGAGCAGCGTTGGCGCCATCGCCACGACTGGCGGCGCGGTCGTCGTGACCATCCCCGAATTTCGATCCAAGGTGGCCAAGCCAATAAAGAGGCGCAACAGCTCGGAGAGATCCGCTTTGCGCTCGCGGGTGCGACGTCGATCAACGGCTCGGGTGGTGCCAGCGGGTTTTTGCGGAACGTCGACCGCGGCGACCTCGACGAAGGGCTCAGCGACGAGCCCGTCGCCTACGAGACCTTTCCGCTCGGTGATTCGAACGGCTATATTGACGATGGAGTGTGTACCTACCCGGGGATGGGTGAGAACCGCCTCCGAAATGCGCCCAACAAAAGAGCCTTCACGCCTCATGTGGCGGAAGGAATTGATGGCGAAGCCCAGAATGAATTCGCGTGCATGACCGGCGCCGACATCCAAGGGTCGGTCGACGTGCTCGGCGCCAACTCGGCGTTGATTCACGGGATTGGCTTGTCCGTCGACGACGTCGACTTGATGGCTCTGCGCGGCATGAAACTCATCTGGTCACCGCGTTCAAACATTGCGCTTTATGGCGACACCGCCGACGTCCCCATGTTCTTAGCGATGGGTATCCCCGTCGCTCTGGGAACCGACTGGGTTCAGTCCGGATCGATGAATGTCTTGCGCGAGCTGCAATGTGCCGCTCAATTTTCCGATCGTCACTGGGGCGGCGCGCTCTCGGCGAAGGATCTGTGGCTGATGGTCACGCGAGACGCGGCTCGGGCGCTTGGGCTGGAGAATTCTCTGGGCAGCCTAGCGGCGGGGCAGCTCGGTGACATCACGATCATGCGGCGACAAGGTGGCGGCTACCAAAGCGTCGTCCAAGGCAGCAGCAAAGACGTACTCCTAACCCTTAGAGCGGGGCGTCCGCTCACGGGTGATGCGCGCTTGGTTCAAGCGCTCGCTCAAGACTGCGACACCCTCGAAGTCTGCGGCGAGACGAAGATGGTCTGTGCTCGGGCACAGACCGGTAAAGAGTTGAGTCAGCTCCAGAGCCAGGGCGAGATGCTGTACCCGCTCTTTAGCTGCGCTACCCCCCAAAATGAGCCGACGTGCGAACCGCTTCGGCGCGAAGCGGAGCGATTTGGAGATTCCAACGCCTACAGCGGTCAACCCAGCGCCGACGATCAAGATGGCGATGGGCTGAGTAACGACGCAGACAACTGCCCCAACTTGTTCAACCCGATCCGACCCATGCACCAAGGCGTCCAACCGGATGCGGACCAAGACGGCATCGGCGATGCTTGCGATGTCTGCCCCTTTGCGCCGGGCGAGCCACCTTGCCCAGACACTCGTGACCGAGACGGTGATCAAATCGGTGACAACGAGGACAATTGCCCCTTGGTCGCAAACCCCGAGCAAGAGGATGCAGACGAAGACGGTCATGGCGACGCCTGTGATGACTGCCCGAACATTGCCAATCCAGGCGCTAGCCAATGCCCCGCTCCCGAAACCACGATCGGCGCGGTTCGCAGCGGCGAAGTGGCTCAAGATACTGCCGTCTTGATTCGGCAAGCCGTCATCACTGCGGTGTCGGAGAGTCGCGGCTTCTGGATCGCCCAAGGCAGCGGCGCAGGGCAGGGAATCTACGTCTACGTGCGCGGCGACAGCCCTCCCGAGTGGCGACGTGGCGCACGCGTCGATGTCCAAGCGACCTATGTCGAATACCATGATCTAAGCGAGCTCACCGATGCGCAAGTGACAGTACTCCCAGGTGGGCTCGTCGCTGTCCCTGACGCAGTCGTCGTCAGCGCGGCAGATGTTGCTGACGGCGGCTCCCAGGCCGAAGCGCTTGAGGGCGTTTTGGTGACTGTTGAGGATGTGCAGATCATGAACCCAAACCCGGACGGTCCGGACAACGACTATGGTCAAATTGAGATCTTCACCGGCCTGTGGATGGATGACCTGATTGTTCGCAACCTAACAGATGGTAGTTTGTTCCCACGCCAAACCGGAGTGGCCTTCACGTCGATTACAGGAATAGCGCATTACAGCTTCGAGCATCGTAAACTCTTACCTCGAGATGCGAACGATTTAACGCTGGCGCCCTAGCAGGCTCTTGCGCCGCGCGCTGACGCATGCCCAAGTAGCGCCCGGAGAATGGTTGTGACCAAGCTAAAAGCAGCGATTATTGGACCGGGTAATATCGGGACCGATCTTCTTTATAAGGCCCTGCGATCAGACTGGGTTGAGCCCGTTTGGATGGTCGGAATTGATCCCCAATCTGAAGGCTTAAAGCGAGCCGCTGATCTGGGTCTAAAGACCACCTCAGAGGGTGTCAAAGGGATGATTGAAGCCGGCGGAGCCCAAGGCATTGATCTCGCCTTTGATGCAACCTCTGCCTATGTGCACAAGGCGAACTATGAGCTGCTCAAGCCCTTCGGTGTGACCTGCATAGATCTCACGCCAGCGGCGATCGGGCCCTACTGCATTCCGCCCGTCAATCTGGCGCAGCAAGTGGATGACTCGATCGACAACGTGAACATGGTCACCTGCGGTGGTCAGGCGACCATCCCGATGGTGGCGGCGGTGCATCGCGTGCACCCGGTCGCTTATGGTGAGATTATCGCTACCGTCGCCTCACGCTCGATCGGCCCAGGCACGCGCAACAATATTGACGAATTCACGCGCACAACCGCGGCAGGGATCGAGCGCGTCGGTGGCGCCAAAGTCGGCAAAGCCATCATCGTGATCAATCCGGCTGAACCTCCGATCATGATGCGCGACACCATCCATTGCGTCATCGACGAACCACCGGATGAAGCGGCTGTCCGCGCCTCAGTCGAAGCGATGGTCGCTGAGGTTCAAACCTACGTCCCTGGCTATGCGCTAAAAAACGGACCTGTCTTTGAAAAGCTCGCCGATGGTCGTCATCGGATCTCGACCTTTATGGAGGTCACCGGTCTGGGGGACTTTTTGCCTCAGTACGCAGGAAATCTGGACATCATGACCGCAGCGGCGTTGCGCACCGGCGAGCTGATCGCGAGCTTGCGTCAGGAGGCCTCCTCATGAGCTTAAGAGGGACGAAAGTCATTCTACATGACATGTGCCTGCGCGACGGCATGCACGCCAAACAGCACCAGATCTCCATCGATGAAATGGTACGGATTTCTGAAGGCCTCGACCAGGCGGGCGTTCCCTTGATTGAGGTGACGCATGGCGACGGTCTAGGCGGCGCATCGATCAACTATGGCTTCGCTGCTCACAGCGACGAAGAGTACCTTCGCGCGGTGGTCCCAAGACTCAAACAGGCTAAGGTCTCGGCGCTCACTCTGCCTGGCATCGGCACGGTAGATCATCTCAAAATGGCGGTTGATTGCGGTGTTGAGTGCCTGCGCGTGGCGACCCATTGCACCGAAGCGGATGTCTCAGGTCAACACATCGGTATGAGCCGTGAGCTCGGCGTCGACACGGTCGGGTTCTTGATGATGGCGCATATGATCTCTGCGGAGGACCTGTTGGTCCAAGCGAAGATCATGGAGAACGAGGGCGCCACGACTATCTATTGCACTGACTCTGCCGGCTATATGCTGCCCGCCGATGTCACCGACCGTATCGCAACACTGCGCGCAGGACTTCGCCCCGAAACCGAGGTGGGTTTTCATGGTCATCACAACATGGCGATGGGTGTCGCCAACTCGGTCGCAGCAATTGAAGCGGGCGCCGTGCGAATCGACGGCAGCGCCGCTGGGATGGGCGCAGGCGCAGGAAACACCCCAATGGAGGTCTTGGTGGCGGTGCTTGAGCGCATGGGCGCTGATCATGGCTGCGATCTATACCGGCTCATGGATGTAGCGGAAGATCTCGTTGTTCCGCTGATGCAGCGGCCGCCTGCTCATACGGTGCGCGTCGATCGCAACGCCTTGGTCCTAGGTTATGCCGGCGTCTATTCAAGCTTCTTGCTCTTCGCTGATCGCGCCGCTCGCAAATATGGACTCCAGGCGAGGGACATCCTGGTCGAGCTTGGCCGAAGAAAAACCGTAGGTGGTCAAGAAGATATGATCGAAGATGTGGCGCTCGATCTAAAAAAACACTTGAGCGATTAGAAGACTCATATTTTTGGGCATATAGGGTGGATTAACCCTTACTCAAGGAATGCCCCCATCATGACGTCTCAGGGAATTGATACCCCTCAACCTTCACGGTCGAACAACCTGGTGGTTCATGGAAACAACGACGATGTCGTGCGTTTGCTTGGCGAGCGGTTGCAGGCCAAAGTCCAATGTCTCGTCATTGATCCGTCATACAACACAAGCCGCGGTAAGCGCAGCGTCGATTCGTGGAAAGCCAACCTCAGAGCGGTGCTCAGCGCGACCGCTGGTATGGTCAAACCGAGCGGCGCTGTCTTTATTCACGCCGACGATCGGAAGCTGGCTCAGGTTAAGACGCTCGCTGAAGAAATATTTGGCGCCGAGAACTTTCTCAACATGGTGATCTTGAAAACCTCAGACCCTTCAGGTCTGCGGTCGAGCAATGCCTTGCCCTTTAACCAAACAGAGTACCTCCTGATCTTCGCCAAAGACCGGAAGCAGTTCACCTATTTCCCGCAGTACGTTCGGGCCGAATATGACCCTTGCTATCGAAACGTTGTCATCAACCCCTCAGACCCTGTCTCTGCGTGGAAGGTGGAAAGCTTCCCCCGCTACATGGCGAACCGACTCGGTTACCGTTCGGTGCGAGCAGCACGCGCGGAGCTTGGTGTCATGTTTGAAAAGAAGCTTGCGGATTATGCGCTCGAGAACCCTGACGCAGTGTTTCAGAGTACCCGAGTCAATGATCGCGCTGGAGCCGAAATTCAAAAACTTGCTAAAAAGAGCCAGAAGCGACCCAAAGAAGTCTTTCATCTAGCGAGAGATCAAGCCCGGGATGTGTTTCTTCGAGGCGGCCGGCAGATGACATTTTACAGCAACAAAGTTCGCTCGCTCAACGGGGAGGATACCCCGACGAAAATGCTGACCAATCTGTGGACCGATATTCCCTTTCATGGGGTGGGCTATGAAGGCGAAGCGCGATTTTCTGGCGGCAAAAAGCCTGAGCGCTTGCTGCAGAGGGTCCTGGCGATGTGTTCAGCGCCTGGGGACATGGTTCTCGACCCTTATGGAGGCTCAGGGACGACCGCAGCGGTCGCTGAAAAACTCGACCGTCGATGGGTGATTATCGAACAGGACAGAAAGCTGATCGAACAGGTGATCGTGCCGCGCCTGACCCGAGTCATTAATGGGCAAGACAGCACGGGCTTGGATCGCTTGATCGAGACCAAGCAGGGCGGCTCGTTTGAGCGCTTGTGTTTGAAGGCGGGTGAGCTCGAAGGCCAAGGACTGGTCCTCGCCGACGCCTAGACAGCCCTACCCGTCCAATCGAAGCGCGCCGCGTGGGCAGTACTGAACCGCTGCTTTGATTTTGGCGCTCAGTGCGTCTGTAACCTGATCTTGATGAACGATCAGGAGATCTTCGTCGGTCAACTCAAAGATCTCGGGACACGCCTTCATGCAGATCCCGTTCGCCTCGCAAAGATCTAAATCAACAACGATCTGCACTACAGCCCCTCAGCGATTAGGTCGCCTAAATTTTGGAGTTGGGCGCTCGCACCGCCTTCTAAAAACTCGATGCGTTTGACCCCTAGAAAATAGCGATGAAGTGGATAGTCCCGGTCAAAGCCCATGCCACCATGCAGGTGCTGAGCTGCTGAGACCACTTGATGAGCGCCTTCGGCGCAGACGTAGCGAGCGCTAGCGACCGCAGCACCTGAGGGACGCTCAGCCTGCTCAAGCCAAGCGGCGCGCCAGAGCGTGACCCGCATCGTTTCAAGCGCAATAAAGGCATCGGCGGCGCGCTGACTGACCGCCTGAAATGAGCCGATCGGGACCCCGAATTGCTGACGCTCTTTGAGGTACGTTGCGGTGAGATCTAGAGCCGACTCGGACAAGCCGACTAAGGTCGCACAATAGGCGAGGTGCAAGCGGCGCTCAAAGCGTTCCAGTACCGCCGGGTCGAGGCTGAGAAGTTGGGCTGGTGTTTGCTCGAAGCGCAGCGACCACAAGGGGGCATCATCGGTTCCGCTTTGTCGCGTGGCGCCGCAGCCTCCTGCCAAGAACAACCCAGGTCCTTGCGGGGTCCCTGAAAGGACAATCAAACCCTGCGCCCGATCCACATAAGGCACCGCAATTTTCTCACCGGTCAAAAGCCAATGATCACCACGCTGCTCAGCCCGACAACTTGGCGCTCGAAACGCCGAGCCTCCCTGTTCGTGCAGAGCAAGAGTGATCAGGGTCTCTCCGCTTCCAATCGATCGAAGCATCGAATCATTGGTGCTGGGGTCTCCAAGCTCTTGCAAGAGCGGCGCAGCCATCACCACGGTCTCGAGCAAGGGCAGCGGTGCGGCGTGACGAGCCGCTTGTCGGAGCAACAAGAGCAATTCAACGCACCCTAATCCCATGCCGCCGTGGTCAGCCGCTAACCCCACACTCAGCAGCTCAGTTCGTGCCAGCTCCGCGTAGGCGTGCGCCGCAAATCGATCGCCAGTATAATCTGAGTCGCGCAGGCTAGAAGCTAGGACCTCCTCGCTCAAGTCTCGGATCGCCTGCTGTTCTTCTGACCAGGTAAAATCCATCGCTTATCGACTCCTCGGCAAACCTAAGCCGGCCATCGAGATCATGTCGCGCTGCACCTCATTGCAGCCGCCACCGAAAGTCAGGACCAGGCTCATCCGATAAAACCGCTCAAGACGGCCGGCTAAAGCCGCCCCGGGTGAGCCGACCTGCAGCATCCCGCTCGCTCCAAGGACCTCCGCAAGAAGCCGAGAGCCCTCCACATAAAACTCAGAGCCATAGACCTTGATCGCTGAAGCTTCAGCCATCCCTAGCTTATCCTCGGCGATCGCCCAGGCTTGTTTTCCATTGAGCAGCGTCAAGCAGTCGAGACCAACTCGAACCTGAGCGAGATTACGGCGAACCCAAGGCTGATCCAGCAAACGAGCGCTCTCGCCATCGCTGGTCTCCGCTGCATAGTTTCGGGTCTCTTCCCAAATTCGCTCAAGCGGACCCACGGAACACAGGGCGACGCGTTCGTGGTTGAGCTGGCTGGTGATCAAGCGCCAGCCTCCACCCTCTTTTCCTACGAGATTAGCCAGAGGCACTTTGACGTTTTCGAAATAAACCGCCCAAATATTATTGTCTCCAAGACCATGGATCGGCGTCATCGAAACACCCGGGCTGTCGGCGTCAACGATCAACATCGAGATGCCTTTATGCTTTGCCACCTCAGGGTCGGTGCGCACCGCCAACCAAAAATGGTCGGCGTGGTCGGCGAGCGAGCAAAAGATCTTTTGTCCATTGACCAAGTAATGATCATCTTGGCGCTCGGCTCGGGTTTTCAGGGAGGCTAAATCGGTTCCTGAGTCTGGCTCGGTATAACCGATTGAAAAGTGGCATTTGCCCGCCAATATCCTCGGCGGATAGGTCTTCTTTTGCTCCTCACTTCCGTAGGACAAGAGGGTCGGACCCACCGTATTGAGCGTCAAAATAGGCACCGGAAACCCGCTGCGTTGTACCTCATCAAAGAAGATAAACTGCTCGATTGGCCCTGCGCCTTGACCTCCATACTGCGCCGGCCAACCAATACCGAGCCAATCGTCTCGACCCAGCCGCTCCATCGCCTGCATGTAATGAGGACCACCGCCTTCGCTGACGATGAGCTCGGCCTCGAGCTCGTCGGTCATCAACTCATCAAGATAGCGACGTAGGCGGTCTCGAAGGGCGCGCTGTTCGTCGGTGAAGTCGAGATACACTAGCGGTTCCTAATCGGTGTCGTCAGATGAGAGTGTTTTGGCGAACTGTTCGGGATTGAGCCGAACAAAAATAGCCTCTGCAGTGGCAGTGTGCTGATCGCCACGATGACAGTGGGCTCGCAAGTAGACGTTGCGGCCCTCCTCTCGCTCGGCCCAAGCGCTAAACACTAAGTCCTGATGCGAAGGCGTCGGGTGATGGTAGCGAATGGTCAACTCAGCGGTGACACACGGGGTCCCATCCAGAATTAAGACAAAGCCCATGAGCTGATCAAAGACCGAAGCGACGGCGCCGCCGTGAACCCATCCGGGCGCGCCGACATAGCCATTCTCAAAACAGACCTTTGCGGTCACCCGCTCAGACTCCTCTTCCAGAATCGCTAAGGGACTGATCGGGTTGGATTGTCCGGTAATCCACGCTCGGTCGGCGTAGACTTCAGGACGAGCGACATAATCGCCATCTTTGAAGCGCTCAAAGAAGGTCCGCGCACCGTAGGGTTTGAGCAGCGCTAGCGCTTGATCAATACGCTGAGCGGCTTCGAGCAGCTCGGGCGCTGGAGCGTCTGAGCACACGACCAAATGATTTAACTCACGTAGGGCCTGCGCGAGTTTTCGCTTGCCGCCCCAAGCCTGCGTCGTGGGCTCTTCAAGAACGTCCCATGAACGTTTAACGAAGGCTTTGATCTGATCATCGATCATCGATCGGCCATCTCAGAAGCCAGTTTTTGAGCGGTCGTATAGTCGGGTTTGCCGGTGGGATGCCGCGGCATCTCTTGCACGACGAAGAACTGTTTGGGCGTCTTATAGCCTGCTACTTTAGAGCGTGTGTGCGTGATCAAGTCCGCCTCTTCAACCGTGTGACCTGGCCGCACGGTCACTAGACTGGTGACTCGCTGACCCCATTGCTCATCGGCGATGCCCACGACGATAGCATCTGCGATGCTCGGATGGGCTTTGATTCCTTCTTCAACCTCTTCAGGGAAGACCTTCTCACCGCCCGTGTTAATGCAGACCGAGCCGCGGCCCAGTAAGGTGATCGTTCCGTCGTCTTCGAGCACAGCAAAGTCACCAGGAATCACATAACGTCCGAAAGGCGTTTCAATAAATGTCCGCGCCGTTTTCTCGGGGTCTTTGTAGTAACCGCGTGGCAGATGACCGCCGGTGGCGAGCATGCCCGTCTCACCGACTGAACATTCAGCGAAGGTGTCCGGATCCAGAACCTTGGTGCGGCCGCCGAGCATAAAGAACTTCGCTTGTCCTCCAGCCGCGCTGATCGCCATACCCGCATGACCCGACTCGGAGGAGCCGAAGTTGTTCATGATCATAGCGCAAGGGAAAGCCTCTTCAAGCTGTTCCCGAACGGTCTGACTCAGCACGGCACCAGCCGAGGTCACCACCCCAAGCATCGGTGACTCGTACTCCCCAGCCAGATAAGTTTCGGCGAAGGGTCTTGCCATGGCGTCGCCGACCAAATTGACCACCGTGACCCCCTCATCACCGAGCAAACGACAGGTCTCTTCAGGGATGAATCGAGCGCCTGGAGTCAGGCAATTTTTACCCCCGGTAAAAATAGCGATCCAACACGCAAATTGAGCCGAACCATGAATGAGAGGCGCGGCGGTGTGCATCGAATAGGGCATCCCGTCGTTGATAAACTCGATCAGATCCTCTGGGCGCTCGAGCGGGTCATCGCCCGGACGCCCTCCTTGCAAACCCGCAAAGAGCAATTGGTCATGTTCCCACATCACCCCGCGCGGCATGCCGGTCGTTCCTCCGGTGTAGATGATGCACAGATCTTTGCCTGAGCGCTCCTCAAAGTCGCGCGCCGGGTGACCTTGAGCCAATGCGGTTTCAAAGGCGGTCGCTCGCTGAGCCCCCACCTCGCAATCGACATCGCCAGCAGCCACTAAGACCTGGAGTCCCGCAACCTGTGCGACCGCTTCTTCCACGAGCCCAACAAGCTCCGGCTCAAAGAACAAACCTTTGAGGTCCGCGTTGTCATAAAGGTAGGCAAGTTCGGCGGCGACATAGCGATAGTTGATATTGATCGGCACGGCGCGCAGTTTATAAGCTGCGAGCGCCGCAATAAAGTACTCGTGACCGTTATAAAGCTGCAAACCCACGTGATCACCGCTGACAATACCTTGGGCTTGGAGATGATGGGCGATCCGATTCGAGGCAGCCTCGAGTTCGGCATAGGTGTAGCGGATATCGCCCGATACCAACGCATCATTTTCGGGGACCGTATCGACCACGATTTCGAAAAGATCTGCGAGATTAAACACCGCCATGAACTACTCCTTTAAGAAGCCATCGGCGTATCGCCAACGACCCACATCGCAAAGAACTGAGAGCCGCCACCGTACGCGTGCCCCATGGCTCTGCGCACCCCATCCACCTGATGCGCTCCAGCTAAGCCGCGCACCTGCAAAGCCGCCTCAGCAAAACGAATCATCCCCGAGGCGCCGATGGGGTTTGAGCTCAAAACACCCCCTGAGACGTTGACCGGTAAGGCGCCACCAAAGTCGGTGACTCCGTCCTCGACCAAACGCCAGCCATCGCCTGGCTCAGCGAACCCTAGGTTCTCGAGCCACATCGGCTCAAACCACGAGAACGGAACGTAGAGTTCAGCCATATCGAGCTCAGCCAAAGGATCGGTAATCTGCGCCTGACGATAAAGATCAGCGGCGCAATCGATCCCCGCCTGAGGGCTGACCTGATCACGCCCGGGAAAGAAAATAGGTTCGCTACGCAGCGCCGTTCCTTGAACAAAAGCAGGTGGGTTCGGCGCCTCTTTAGCCGCCGATTCCGACGCCAGGATCATCGCGCACGCACCATCTGAACTTGGACAGGTCTCCAGATAGTTGATCGGGTCCCAAAGAACCGGCGCTTGCGCGCATTGCTCAAGCGTTGGCTCGCTTTGAATGTGGGCGAGCGGGTTCTTCAGCGCGTTGCGGCGATCCTTAATCACGACTTTCCAGCCCGTATCATTAGGGGCTTTGGCGCGATGCATGTACGCGCGCATGAGCGGAGCGAAGTAACCGCCTGCTCCAGCAACCGTTGGCGGCTGAAAAGGATAGGGCGGTGACAAAGCCCACATGGCGTTCGAGCAGCTCTGGATCTCGAAGGCCAAACACAGCACCCGTTGATGCACACCCGCCTGAATCAGGTGACTCGCAACCACTGCGGTTGATCCCCCGACAGACCCTGCCGTGTGCACCCGAATCATCGGTTTGCCGACGGCCCCAAGAGCGGCAGCGAGATGATGCTCGGGCATCATGACACCCTCGAAAAAGTCCGGTGCTTTTCCGATAACTACCGCATCGATCTGGTGCCACTCTAAGCCGGCATCAAGCATCGCGGCATCGGCGGCTTCGCGCACCAAACCAGCCAAGCTTTTATCTTGCCGCTTCGCCGCATAGCGGGTCTGGCCGACGCCGATCACTGCGCACGGCCGGCTCATGGGTTGGCTCCCAAAAGACAGACTAGGTTTTGTTGCAACGCCGGCCCGGCGCTGGCGTGGCCCAGCGTGCATGAAGCAGTGCCACGCATGATCGCCGATGCAGCCTCACCAATCCGAAGCAAGCCGCTGACCATATAGGTGTCGACCGCGCTCGTGCGCCCTTGGTTAACCGCTACATTAGGCGACAAGCCCAGGGCGTCAGCGATCAGATTGCGTTGATGGTCAAAGTTGATGTGCAGCTCCGCACGCTCGATGGTTTGATCCGAAATTCTCAGCGCTTTGGAGCACGCGACAACCGAGTTGAGCGCCGCCAAGTTGCGCTGCGACAACTCACCAACATCCATGCGGTGATCAATCCCTCGAATCCACGCAGGGCGAGGACACAAGCTCTTGGCTCGGTCGCCAGCGACTAGAATAATGGCCGCTGCGCCGTCGCTCAAGGGCACTCGGCTCAGCGAGTCTTCGGTGCCTGAAGCGCGCGCCTGCAAACCCGCAACCGCTTCTTCGTCCAAACCCAAAGGAGCGGCCCAATGAGGGTCAAGCTGTAGCCCCAAAACCTGATTCAGATCGCATAAGCTGGGTTGCCCAAACGCATAGACCATCGCGGTGTCGATATCGCCGTGCTGCAGACGCACCCAGGCTTCATAAAGCGCGAAGGCACCGTCCATTTCGACGTGACTTTCCTCAATCGGTGGAAAGGCACCAACGCCGTCTAGCGCTGAGACGAATGAGAAGGGTCGCCCCGACAAAAAGTCACTCGAACCCGAGACGGTAAAGCCGATATCCTGCTGCGAAAGGCCGACCTGTTGACGAACCGATGAGCACACCGACTGGATCAGCTCGACCTCATCAAGGTGGCTCGGTCCGTCGAGCTCGGAGTGAGCGAACGCTACAATGGCTACAGGCCGCATTAGAGATGCTCCGCATACTGCTCAAAAGGAGCGTCCGACTCGCCGGTAGGCTCAAAGAAGCGGATCGCCTCCATCGAGGCTTGAGGCTCGTCCGTCCAAACCGCTCGAACTCGCATCCCCATGCGCACCTCATCAGGGTCGCCGCCGACCAAATGGATGAGGGGCACATCCGAACCATCAAGGACGATGGCAGCGCAGACGTAAGGAGGCGGCAAACGTTGGCCGGGAAACTCAATTCGAATGACTGAAAAGGTGGTCACCATCCCCGTGCTCGCCACCTCAACTTGCTCATCACAGACCTCGCCGCTGGTCGTGCACGCGCCGCGCGGCGGGATCAAAACCTGACCGGTGTCCGGTGAGCGTCTTCCGACCAACCGTCGATCCTTAAGGTGGGTCAGAAAGGTCGACTGAGTCACGCCGGCTCGGATCACGTAATCCAGACCGACCGGAATCACGGCGCGCTCAATCGCTTCGCCGTCGCAGGGTTCCGGCGGGCTAGCCTGATCGACGGGCACAAAAGCCTCGATGTCGGTGATCGCCCCTTGGCGCTCAACGCGCCACCTTGGCGCCACGCGAAGGCCGGGCTGAGCCAGCGAAGAGTCCCCTTGAGTGTCAAGCGCGTGGACAAAGAAGCTGTCGCTCCCATCGAGTCGAACCCGCGCGAAACCGAAGGGCGTTTGGATGGGGTGATGTGGCGCGGGGCGCTCGATCCAATACACGGTTTCGACCGTGCCTTGACCGGTCAAAGGCACCAGCTCGGTCAGCGCTTGAGCGTCGTTGGGGTGAAACTCAGTAGGTGGACAAAAAACCTCGCCTTGGGCGCTTCGAACGCCGACCAGTTGCCCTGATCTGAGCCCCGTAAAAAAGGCACCTAAGACAGGGCCCAAACCTCGTTTGTAGGGGTACTCTAAGCGATAAGGTGCGGTGAACTCAGCTGCCTGGCTCATCTGCTCAACCCTCTTTCAGGATCATCGATAGATAGTGCTTCTCAGGACGGGTTGAGCTCTGCCCCACATGAATGTGCTTGGTCTCAAAATAACCCTCTAGACCTTTGAGCCCAAGCTCACGCCCCAAGCCGCTTTGTTTGTATCCTCCAAAGGGATACTTTGGGTTGATCAGATGGTAATCGTTGATCCAGACCGTGCCAGTCTCCAGTTGACGCGCCACGTCGGTCGCTCGATCGAGATCACGAGACCAAACCGATCCACCGAGTCCGTAGATCGAATCGTTTGCCATCGCGATCGCCTCGGCTTGATCGCCGTAGCGCTGAATCACGACTACCGGACCAAAAATCTCCTCACACGCTGCGGTCATCTCTGAGCGAACATCGGTAAACGCGGTCGGCTCATAATAGAACCCGTTCGGGTCACAATGCGAAGGACGCTTCCCCCCGAAGATCAGGGTGGCACCCTCATCGATCAAACTTTCAACATAGCGCTCAGTGGTCGCCCTTTGCTGCTCTGAAACCAGCGGTCCGACCGTCGTGTCCATGTCCATCGGGTCACCCACGATCACGTTGTCCATTTCGGCTTTGAGCCGTGCGACAAATTCATCGTGCAGCGCATCGGGCACCAAAATCCGAGTCCCAGATTCGCAGACCTGCCCTGAATGAAAGAAGGTCCCAAAAATGGCGCCCGGAACGGCGATGTCTAGGTCCGCATCGTCGAGCAAGATCGTCGCCGACTTGCCACCGAGCTCAAGCAAGCAGTTGGTGACTCGATCGGCGCAGGATTTCATCACCTGCTTGCCCACGGACGTTGAGCCCGTGAAGCTGACTTTGCGCACATCCTGATGAGCCACCATCGCAGCACCAAGCTCGGGCTCGGGTCCGGTCACAACATTGATCACGCCCGGCGGCACGCCAGCCTCAGTGCAGATTTTAGCCATCATTAAAGCCGTCGCCGGCGTGTGCGGAGAGGGTTTGAGCACCAAAGTGCAACCAGCGGCCAGCGCTGGAGCGACCTTCCAAGACGCTGCGGCGAAGGGAAAGTTAAAGGGAATGATCGCAGCGACGACGCCGACCGGTTCGCGGCGGATAATATTGGTCGCTTCGATCGGGAAGAACTCTTGGGTCGCCTGCTCAAGCTCGAGCTCTTCACAAAAGTCGGCGTGCTGACCAAAGCTCATGTTGGCGCCCATGATGTCAGCGCCGTTGCCTTTGCGCATGGTGCCACCGGAATCTTGAATCTCGGCCATCACTAGGTCCATGTGATGGTCGGTGATCAAGTCGGCTATGGCTCGAAGAACCACCGCCCGCTCAGCGGGCGTCTTGTTGCGCCAAACCCCCTCATCATGAGCTCGCTTAGCAGCGGCGATCGCTGCGTTGACATCGTCGACGCCGGCTGCGGCGAAGCGTGCCCAAACCTGACCGTTAGCCGGGTTGATCGATGGATACGTTGCGCCGCTGAGCGCAGGACGCTCCTCGCCGTCGATGAACAAGCCGTGAGTGTCCAAGTGCGAGATCGCTCCGAGCTAGTTTTGAGGAAAGATCTGCTTGAGTTTCATCGCCATCGGGATGGCGCCCTTGATCTTCATTTTACCGGTCATAAAGGCCATCTGACCGTTGAGGTCGCCGTTGACCATCGACACGTAGTCGTCACCCTTCATGATAAAGGTGGTGGTGGCTTTCTCAGCGGCACCCTCGTGCACTGAAAAGGTCCCGTCGCTGACGTTCACATGCCAGGTTCCCGAGGGCTCAAGATTGAACTGATAGGTTGCGGTGACGCCTTTGGCACCCTCGGCGGTAAAGCGCTTGTCCAGCGTGGCGAAATATTCTTGAACATCGTTGACTCGAAAACTCATGAGGTACTCCCTTATCATCGTGAAAAATGGATGCGTGTCGGTGCGAATAGAACACGTTCTAGTCGTCGCGAGGGGCATGCTGTCAAGCGGGCACAGTGCGCGCGCTGCTTCGCTGCTCGGAAGGACGCTGGCCCCGTCCGTATTCGGGCTGACTCGAGCTGCGTCTAATAAGCGACCCAGCCGCCATCAACGGGTATGATCGCGCCGTTGACATAGCGAGCGTCGTCGCTGGCTAAAAACGCTGCGACATCTCCTATATCCCGCGCTTTACCAAAGGGAGGTACCGTCGGAAAATGCTTCGAGTACCGCTCGAACCCCTCGGGGTGCGGTACAAAGCTCGAAGCCATTGCGGTCATCACTGCGCCTGGGCAGATGGCGTTGCAGCGGATGTTGTGCGGGCCGTAGAACCACGCGACCGACTTGGTCAGACCGACGACGGCGTGTTTTGATGCCGTGTACGCAGCGCCCCCTCGGCCACCATGATTACCGGCAGCGGATGCGGTGTTGATGATCGAACCACCGCCCTGCTCCATCATCACCTTTACGGCTAATCGACTCGCTAAAAACGGTCCCTTGGCGTTGACACCAATCAACCGGTCCCACATGTCCTCATCGGTGTCGTGGAGCGGTGTCAGATTGTCCAAAACACCCGCGTTATTGCACAGTATGTTCAGCCCTCCGAACTCACTTTGAGCGCGCTCGACCATGCGCGCCACGTCTTCAGCGTTCGAGACATCGACCACCTCGGTGACCACCTGGTGTCCGGCTTCGATGAGCTTCGCGGCGACGCTATCGAGCTTATCAGCTTGCAGATCAGCCAGAACCAGCTTGGCGCCTTCCTGGGCAAATCGGCGAGCCATGGCGCGACCCATTCCTGAAGCCGCTCCGGTGATGACCGCTACTTGGTCTTGCAGTTTGGTCATGAACCTTCTCCGATCAAGCGGTTCGCAGCGGTTTGCAAATCGTCAACGACTTCGTCCTCGCTGCGCATCCCGTTCGCCCACGAGATCAGGCAGGCAAAACTGATCTGCTGAAGCAAACGACAGCTTTGCAGCTCACGCTCTGTCGCCTCACCGCTCGCGCCGCCTCGCATCCGTGCCAGAATCAACCGGTTCATCGTCGTTTGATGATTGTAAATTCGGCTCGTCGTTTCAGCGCCGCCGATGGCGGCGGCGCGCATCACAGCGCGTCCAAAGTTCGGACGATTAAACAAGGCACGAGCCGTCAACACCAAGAGCTCAGCGACCCGGTCCGAGGGCTCGTCATCGGTCAAATCAAGGGCACCCACCACCGATTCAAAGGTCTTAGTG
>JBDQPD010000021.1:0-40513 GCA_040260805.1 Myxococcota bacterium
GCCTGGCGAGCAGTCTACTGCAAGCCGGCGTCGTCGATGAATGGATCCAGATGGTGGCGCCCATGACGCTCAGAGGCTCAGGTCTACCGGCGGTCACTGGAGTAGGGGTTCAAGCGCTCGAGCATGCGCAACGCGGTGTGCTAGCGCAGGTGAGCCAACTCGGGCAGGATGCCTGCATGTGGACCGTGTTTGATGATGCGCCTTCATTCGCAGATCAAACACGGCTTTTGAATGAGCTGGAGCCTCGATGATGCGTCTATTTGGTCTTAGCCTGATCAGCCTTTTGGCAGCCTGCAGCGGAGATGAACCGGTCGCAGACGCTGGAACAGGCTCGGTGGTTGTTGACGCAGCGGTTGCCGACACCGGCAGTGCGCCGCGTCCTCCTGACGCTGGCTTTGGCGGTGGTCTTGGTGCGCGCTGTTTGCGTCATTCGGATTGCGAGAACCCCTCGCACAAGTGCTTGATCGGAAACTATCCCAACACCCGGCACCGGTGTTCAAAGACCTGTGTTCGAACCGAATCGTGTTACGACTTCGCCGAGGGCGCTGAGCTCACGCGTGAAGAGGTGATCTGTGAGCTCCCAAGCAATCTGGACACCACTCGACTTTGGTGCATTCAAGTTCCTCCTCCTCCCCCAGATGCCGGGCCTGGTGCTGACGGTGGAGCGGGAGCCGACGGCGGAGCTCAAGGTGACGGCGGTCCCGAAGAGGACGCTGGAGCCGGTCAGCTGCCTGGGTCGCGCTGCGATCGTGACGATCAGTGCAGGCATCAACGCTGCTTGCGTGGTTTCTCCGGCGACTCCTTTTGTGCGGTGCCTTGTGCGTCGGATGACGACTGCGCGGAGTTTCGAGCGAACTCGGGCTTAGACGAAGCGCACAGCGCCTGCGTCGACGTCGAGGGTAGCCGCTTATGCAACGAGGTGGCTGCAGTGCCCAGACCCGGTTGGTCTGCACGGTTAGAGCGAGGCCTCTTTGAGGTGCGAGCACGGGTGACTTTAACCGACAGTCACAGCCTCCAGGTGCGTGACTTTTACTATGACGGTCGTCGCCAGGGGCAAGAGGTCTACATCGCGCTAAGCTCGGGCGCGATCAACGCGGACAACGCGATCCTTGTGAGCATCAATCTGCGTTGCTTTGGCGGTACTTGTCTGGACGGTCACCCCTGCGCTGAGGCTCAAGGGACCTGCAGTGATGCTGATTTTGATCTGCCTTTGCCGGTGGGGCTGACCTACGATCAGTTTGATCGTGTGAGCGTTTTGGGGATGCCTCAGGGCGTCGCATGGACCGAGGCTGAGTTCAGCCCGTGAGGTTCGCTTGGATCCTCATATTGTCGGCTTGTGCGAGCTCTGGTCCCGTCGAGAGCCCTGCGGCTTCCACAGCGCGCACTGGGCAGCCTGCGCCTGAGCGAATGCGTCAAGAGACCTCAACTCAAGAGGTCATGCTCGCTGAGGTTAAGCGCATCCTAAAGACGGCTCAAACAGAGGTTCGTGGTTGCTATGAAGCGGTGCTGACGCCGATCTATCATCCGGATATTGATTTGGTGATCCGCTTGATCCTTCGAGCCGATGGAACCGTCCGTCGAGTCGAGGTGGTGCGTATGAAGCCTGACGTCGCTGGCTTGGTCGCCTGCTTTAGTGGCGTGTTGGCAGACCTGCGCTTTCCAAGGGACAGCGAAGACTGGGAGCTTGAGTTTCCGGTCAAGCTGCGCAGCGGCGGCATGGCGGATGATGTTGAAGACGCGACACCAAAGCCCGAGCCTAAACCTACTCCCTAAGTTGAGCGGAGTCCTTAGTCGATGTCCTCTAGGTCTGGCTCCATGGGCTCGCCGAGAAACTCTGACGCCATTCGATCCGCTTGAAGATCGCGTCGACGACCGCGGAAAAAGACCTGCTGCCCTTCAAAATCATGGGCGCAATAGTTCAAGGACAATCGGACCTGTCTTTGCTCGCCAAACCACTCGCTCAAAAAGGCGTCGAGAAATTCGAGCACTAGCTGCCAAGCTGCCGGTTCATCACGCGTTTTCTCAGGCCGAGAGACGCCAGCTTCCATGATCCAGCGATGCCGTTGATCGCTTGAGTCGATGCGCAAGCGCACACAGAGCCGCTTTCGATGTTCGGGCGCGCTGACGCTCAGCGTATCCGAGCCGAGCTCATCAACCCAGCGCTCAGTGAGCACGTCCTCGACATGTTCAGGGTCGAAGGGGTTCATGAACCCGGAAAGTCACTGCGATCAAAGAGGCTATGAACACGAACACCTTCCGCTTCGACGTTCTGCCTGCCGCCCTCTTGACGGTCGACAAGGATAAAGACGTCCGTCGGTTGATGCTCTGCGCGACGCAGCGCGCTGAGCGCAATCTTCGTCGACCCACCGGTCGTGATCACATCTTCGAGCACCGCGAGGCGCAGATTGGCGGGGAGCTTTAGGTCGCCTTCAACCTGTCGCCCAGCCCCATGGCCTTTGGGTTCCTTGCGGACAATCAATGCCGGGAGCTCTCGGCCTCGCAATGAAGCCGTTAGACTCACGGCGCTGACCAATGGATCTCCGCCAAGCGTCATGCCCGCAACGGCGTCAAAGGGCACACCCGCTTCTCGTTCACAGGCTTCGATCGCCTCGAGGATCTGCGCACCAATCAATCGGTGCCCGAGGCCTGACAAAGAGGTCTGTCGGCAGTCGATATAAAAGTTGCTTTTCTTGCCTGAAGCGAGCGTCACCTCTCGGTTCGAGAAGCTCCTCTCAGTCAGGAGTTCAAGGAGTTCTGCGCGACTCATCATCCATCCTTAGCGCTCAAGCGCACGCCGTCGAGACTGAACGCTCGTGGCGCCGTTTTGGGCGCGGGTTTGGGAGGTGAAGTGGGGGACGCAGTGACCGGTAAAGCGGCCGCTGGCGGCGTGACGGTTGATCTCGGCGCTATCGGTTTGGACGCTGGGATCGCTGAGGCATAGGCTTGGGGGGTATGTGAAGGCTGATGCGCAGGCGCTCCATGACCCGGCCGAGTGTACGCGGTAGCGGGTAAGGGTTGCGGTGGCTGAGTGTGCTTTGGCGCACCCGCTGCCGGGCTCGGAAGGTTCGAATCAAGTCGTCCTTGAATGGTGCAGCCCTCGGCCAGGCTGACGCTCGGTGCCGAGATGCCACCCAAACTCTGACCGCTCGACTCAACCACCACTCGCTCGGCGCGAATCTGACCTTCGACGCGCCCGAGAACTCGGACCCCAGAAGCAATAATTCCGGATCCGACTTGAGCGCCTGCCTCGATGATCACCTCGTGCGCATCGATCATGCCGGTCACCTGGCCAAAGACCCGCACAAGCTGTCCGCTGACGTTCCCCTCAACGCGTGCTCCGGTCGCCACGATGGTCTCTTGCATGCGCTTCTCCCTCGTTTGCTCCTACTCAAGGCTGGGCATGGCGGCAACAGCGGTTGCGCGTCTGTGCATCCCTTGGCTAAACCAGAGCAGGAGCTTGGTCGTGCGTATTGGTTTGTGGATTTTGATTCTTGTGATGGGCGCGCCCTCAGCGGTAGCGGCTCCGAAGCTTGCGCCGATACCCACAGAGGTTTCTGAAATTGCACCTAACTTCTACCGCTATACGCGGTCCTGGAAGCGGCTTCGGACGTGGATTAAAAGAAACTACGGCAAGCAGAGCACCATCGATCCTCTAGCTTATAAGAACGGCGTCGCGATCATCAGCGTTCATTCGAAGGAAGAGCGCTTCAAGTGGAGCACCATCCACTTCTTTCGAGTCGGTGATAAAATTCGTATCTCGGTCGTGCCGCGCACCGCTGAGTAGCGAAGCTGCGTAGGCTAGTCGCCGATGATGCGTTCGGCGAGCTGCTGCGCCATGGCAAAGGGCGCATCGAGCCCCAAGCCATGGATCAATCGATCGGGCGCTACAAACAACCCGCCCATGCCCGTATCGAGTCGTGGTGGGAGTTTGCTCGGGTGGGTTCGCCTGACAAAAGACAAGGTCTCGGATTGCGTCATCGGGTTGCGCCCGAGCAGCGGAAAGTGGCGCGCAAAAAATTCGTCTACCGCTTTGAGATCTTCATGTTCATGCAGCCAGGTCTCCAAATGGATTTCGTGCCCACGGGCTTCGACGCTGATCTGCAAGTTGCCCCCTGCCACTAAGATGGCGCTGCTCAGAAATGGTGGCCAGTCGACTGCAGCTAAGCTCCCGTAGACTCGACGAACCTCTGTCCGCTGTGCACCATCTTTAGCCCAACGCGCCTCGAGCTTGGCGCGAGCGCGCTCGCTGGTGACATCAAAGGACTCTAGCGGGTCAGCCCATAGGACCATATGACCACCAATGTGCTGCCCTTTGGCGGTGATCACGGAGACCAAGCGGCCTCGATGGACGTCGTAATCAACCGCAAGGTCGCGCGGTAACACCTCGACGCCCGAGCGAGCTTCGGCGAGCTCAAGGAAACTGTGCAGTGGACGGTCTAGCGCGTGAAGGTCGCGATGACCCGCCCAGCGAAGATGAACGCTTGAGGTATCAAGTGCTGTCCAAGGGTGAAGAAAGTATGGTCGATTCAGGGCGTCTAAATCGGCGCCGGTTTCGCCAAGGTCGACATCGCCCCATCCTTTGCGATGGCGCCAGCGATTCCACCAACCTCGATGAAACATCGGCGGGTATTCGGTAGGCACTGGGTCGGCCATCGGTTGCGCAAGCTCACGGCACCAATTGTCAAAGGTGCTGTGATTTAGACGTTCCTGTTGGTGGTTGCGAGCCGCTCGCTCAAGGAACAATTCGGCGCTGCCTTGGTCTGAGCAAAAGTGACCCAGACTAAACTGTGGTCTTAGGCGGTCTCGTAAGGGGACCAAGACGCCAAGCTTTAACGCTGTTTCTCGGACCGCTGGGAGCAGCGTTAAGTCGAGCGGTGGGAAGGGAGGAAGAGCAGGTGGTGGAGCCTCTGATCGCCTCAGACGAAGCACCCGCTTGCCGGACTTGGCAACTAAGCAGCCCGCAAGTCGAGCGAGCGCACCGTCTCCGAGGACTACCAAATCGTAACTGAGGCGAGCTCCAGACAAGACCGATCAGGCCTCGATCAATTGGCGGACGAGCTCATTGATACCGGTTGGAAGCTCAGCGATGCTTTGAGCTTCCATATAAGCCGGCGTCGTAATGACGCGCATCGCCGGGTCACGGTGGACGCCCCGTGCATCCATCTTGATGTGCGTCGCGCCTGTCTTTTCAACCTCTACGTGGTCCTCTTCACTTTGCCCGATGGTCACTTCAACCCCACGGTCGCCAAAGAGCTTAGCGAGAAGAACCGGAGCGATGCAGCAGGCTCCGATCCAGGCGCCACGCTCGTGCATCGCCATCAGGAATTTGGACACGTCGGGATCGACGCTGCAGTTGGCTCCATCAAAAGCCCAGGTGCATAAATTCTTGGCTGCGCCGAAGCCGCCGGGCATCAAAACGGCGTCAAAGTCTCCGGCGTCAGCTTGGTCCAAGGCGGTGACCGGCCCCCGCGCAATACGAGCAGCTTCTTCCAAAACATTACGCGTTGCGTTGTCTTGCGGAGCGCCGACTTGGTGGTTGATCACGTGCGCTTGGTCTTTGTTCGGAGCCAGGATGGTCGTCTGTGCGCCGACCCGATCGAGCGCAAGCAGGCACAACACGGTCTCGTGGATCTCGGCGCCATCGTACACCCCCGAACCGCTCAAGATAACGGCTACTCTTTTACTCATTAGAGTCTCTCCTCAGCGCAGGATGCTTCGCCCGGAGGAGCGAAGATCTCGGGCGCATTGAGCTACACGCTCGGCCATCGCAGCTTCACCCTTTTTCAGGTACGAGCGGGGGTCATAAACCTTCTTATTTCCGACCTCGCCATCGATTTTCATGACGCCTTGGTAGTTGGTCAAAAGATGATCAACGACCGGCCTTGTAAACGCGTATTGTGTGTCGGTGTCGACGTTCATCTTGATCACCCCGTAATCGAGGGTCTCTTGAATATCACTCAGGTCAGAGCCCGATCCACCGTGAAACACGAGATCAAAGCGTGCGTCGTTACCGAACCGGTTGCACACCGCCTCTTGTCCTTGACGAAGAATGTCAGGACGAAGGACCACATGACCGGGCTTGTAGACCCCGTGAACGTTGCCGAAGGTCGCCGCCAGCATAAACCGTCCACCAACCGCTGCGAGCGCTTCATGGGTCGCCATCATATCTTCCGGTGTGGTGTAGAGCTTTTCAGCGGGCACGCCATGGTCGACGCCGTCTTCCTCGCCACCGACCACACCGATCTCGACTTCGAGAATGATCTCACTCTTTGCGCAGCGTTCCAGCAACACTTGAGAGCGGCTTAGGTTCTCGTTGAGCGGCAAGATCGAACCATCGAACATATGACTGTTGAACAGATTTTTTCGCCCCTGAGCCCGACGCCTCTCGGTCTCTGCAATCAGGGGGATCAAGAACGAGTCAACCTTATCGGGGAGGCAGTGGTCCGTGTGCAATGCGACCCCGATATCGTAGGCTTCAGCTAAGGTGTGGATCGCATCGGCGAGCGCGATCGCCCCAAGCACAGAATCTTTGTTCTGAAGACCCGACGCAAACTGTCCCGCTCCCGTGCTGACTTGGAGAAAGCCATCGCTCCCTTCCGAGGCAAGACCGGCGAGCGCTGCGTTGGCGGTGCTCATGGAGGTCACATTGATCGCCGGAAAGGCGTAGTGACCTCGGTTGGCTTCATCCAACATGCGACAATAAGTGGTATGATCAAGGACAGGCATCGCTTCAGACTCCCGGGGCTAGGCAATCGCTCTGTAGCCATGGTGCCCTGTTGCGACAAGCCTGGATCAATCGTCCTGGCTCGTAGGTGGTGGAAGGTCGGGGAACTCTTGCGTTTTTCCTTGAGGATAAGCGGCCGTTTCAAACGACTGGCGAATGTGCAGCGTTTGCTTTTGCAAGTTACGATGCGCCTCCCAACAACCTTCTAAAACACTCGCCCAGCGTGGGTCGTCTGGTTGCGCTAAAGCCAGCAAGAGTTCGCTGAGAATAACCTGTAGTTCAGACAAGCCAAGTTCTTCAGCTTCTCGAAGCCAGCGCTCAGTTTGTCGTCGCTGGTCTGATTCAGCGACGACTTGAGCGTTCTGCAAATCTTGGAAGAATTCCATCACACTGCGTTGAAATTTTTCGAGTCGACGGATGGCCAGCTCTTGCTGCCCATGAGTTGCCTGCAGGAGCAGAGGTGTTGAGATCGGCGGCGTCGACACATGCGCGGCGTGCTCATGCCGGCCCTGTGGAATGCGAGGCAACTGCTGCCAGAGCGCAACGAGCAGCTCATGTCGTGTAAAGGGTTTGGCTAAGAAGGCATCGCAGCCCGCCTCGTTCGAAGCCGTTCGAGCTAAGGGTGACACGTCTGCTGTCACCGCGATAATCGGAATCCGGCCGTCATGAACCAGTTGCTCATAGTCTTCACCTTTACGAATTCTCTTGGTCGTTTCGATGCCATCCCATGGCGCCATTTGAAGGTCCATCAGGACGATCTGTTGGGTTGAGGTTTGGAGCGTTTCAAGCGCCTCCATGCCGTCACTGGCGGTGGCGACATGACACCCCATCTCCTCGAGCAAGAGGCGCGTGATGAGGAGGTTGGTTGGGGTGTCTTCAACCACAAGGATCTGTACGCCGCGCAGAGCTTCTGCATCGGGCGACACGGAGCGAGAATCTGTGCCATTCGGATCTCGTTCAGACAGGATCGGTAGGCTGAGCTTGAGGTGGAATGTGCTCCCTTCGTTGGGGCGGCTTTCAACGTGGAGCGAGGCATTAAGAAGGTTCGCTAGACGTTTCGATATAGCGAGGCCGAGTCCGCTGCCTTCATACCGTCGACTGGTTCCACTTTCGCCTTGGGTAAAGGAATCAAAGATACGTTCCTTACGATTCGGGTCGATACCGATGCCGCTGTCGCTAATCTCGGCACGCAGCTGAGCCTGACCGTTACTCTGGGTAGCCCACATGGTGACGCGGACCCATCCCTCGGGAGTGAACTTGAGCGCGTTGCTCAGTAGATTGAGGAGCACCTGGCGCAAGCGTGCGCCATCGCCGATGACCAACAGATCACTGGGGCCGTGGTATTCGAATTCTAGCTGAAGAGCTGGGGCTTTAGGCAAAAGGGCAGCGAACTGGCGGAGGTCGTCATGCAGTTGCTTGGGGGAGAAGGGGTTGTGTTCAAGTTCGAGCAAGCCCGCATCGATGGATTCGTAATCCAGAAGATCATCGATCAGTGTTCTCAGGATCTCAGCCGAGGTACCCAGCGCTTCTGCGAGCTCTGCCTGGCGGCGCCCCTCGGCTCGCTCTTGAAGTAAATACTGAAGACCCCGAATTTCAGTCAGGGGCGTCCGCACCTGGTGGCTCATGTGCGACAAGAAACTTGTTCGTGCCTCGGCCTGCGCTTCAGCCTCATGAGTCTCTCGACGTAAGTTGTCGATTTCAAGGCGCGAGCGTTCCTCACCTGCTAGCGTTAAGCCGACGCCAAAGGCGATCATACCTAGGATGGAGAGGTAGGGGTTGTTCAGCCCTTGAAGCGCGACCACGAGATCATGCGTCAGCACTGCGATATTGATGGCGATAGCGTAGACGATGATGTGTCGAGTGGTTTTCAGTCGAGGAGCGTTCGAGTTTTTCACCACATAGATCATGACCAGATACGACAGGATGACGAAGAGGGTCAGAATGCCTGCAATTGGCGCTAATTTTCCGTCGATATAACTGACGTTAAAACCGTTGGGTTGTCGCATCTCCATTTGAGCGACACCGAACCAGCCAACCGCTGCTCCCGTCGCCGGAAGCAGAACCCAAAAAGCTCGCCTCAGTCGCGGCATGGAATATTCGGTCAGCGCCGCAAAGGCATCAAAAACAAGCGGCAGATGAACACCGATAGCGAAGAGCAGGACACCGAAGAGAACGCGGGCTTGCTCTTCGTTGAGCAAGCCGCTGTACAGACCGTACGCGAGCGAGAAGCGGACCAACGAGACGATGATCGCCAAATCCAGAGGCTTTGCCCAGACCGGTGTGTGTTCGAGCGAGGTCAGCGTGGAGCGAAGCCGCAGCCAGAGGCCTAAGACCAAAAGGCTTCCACCGATTGCGTTGACTGCGAGCGCGTTAAACATCAGCCCTCGCCTTTCTCAGTCTGTAGGTACTCTTGAATCGTCTCCTCGACTCGATTGAGTAGACGATGCAATTGACTAATCAGTCGCCCACATTCCTTGCGTTTGCCGAGCCGGGCCATCTGTTCGAGTCGTCTTGCGCATTCTCCCGCATCACGAAAGCCTAAGGTCAGAAGCGACCCTTTGAAGGTGTGCGCGTGAAGCGCAATTTGCCCATGATCCCCGCGCTCGAGCGCGCCGTCGAGCTCGCGCAAAATAGCTGGCGTTCTGTCCATGTGCTCGGTCAGAATTTCTTTGGCGAGTTCGTGGTTCGAATCGACCATCTCAAGAACGACTGCGATGCCTTCAGCGAGCAGCGCCGGCTCCGCCGAGAGGGGTTTGGCTAATGTCCGCCCCAGCGTCTGCGCAACCGCTTCAATCAGCACCTCTCGGCTGTGGGGTTTGGCGATAAATCCGATCATGCCTGCGTCCTTGCATCGCTGCTTTGCGCGGTCGGTCACGTCAGCACTCACGGCGATCACAGGGATACGCTCTGCGTGCGCGCAGCGACCCTCGGCTTCATAGCGACGCAGCTCGCCCACCGCTTCGATGCCGTCAACTTCAGGCATGTGTAGGTCGATGAGGATCAAGTCAAAAGCGTGCTCTTCAATGAGCTTGAGACCTTCTTTAGCGCCCTCGGCAGCCATCACATAGGCGCCAGCTTGTTCAAGCGGGGCGGTCATGATCAAGCGGTTGACCGGGTGATCATCAATGACCAAAAGATTCAATCCGGTCAGCCTGAGTTTGTCGTCAACAGCGAGACGGCTCGGTGGCAAGTTTTTGAGGTGTCGAGGAAGCGCTTCGGACTCGATGAAGGGGAGCCGAATCGAGAGCGTGTAGGTGCTCCCTAGCCCTGATGCGGTTTGCAGATGCAATCGACCACCGATCAGCTCGGTCAGTCGAAGCGCTAGCGCGAGCGACAGGTTGGGGTCGTCAGCGAGTTGGTCGCTCAACCGGTCATCACGCAGATTTTGCGACAAACTTCGGTCAGGTCGACCGATGCGAGACCCGGTATCGCGAACGGTGAAGCGAAGGTCTGCGATCCCGTCGGTCAAGCTGCGAAGACGAATCGACACGCTTACGGTCCCGCGCCGAGTATGACGCAGCGCATTGGCGATCAGGTTCAGCAAGGCTTTGGCTAAGCGGTCTGCGTCCCCGTCAAAGCCGCCCCCTAGAAGCTCGATGGGGAGCGCCGAGTACTCGACTTGGACCTCGTCAGTCGACACCAGCTCTTGGGCGCGCTTCGCCACATTATCGAGCCAAGAGCTGATCACGAAGGGCTCGGTGAGGAGCGCTTGGCTACCGATCTCAAGCTTTTCAAGCTCGAGAACTTCATCGATCAGTTGGCGAAGGCGGTTCGCAGACCCGTGGAGTGCGTGCGCCAGACGAACCTGTCGAGGCGACAGGGACTCGTCTCCAAGCAGCAGGTCGGTGAGCCCTAAAAGGCCGCCTAGCGGAGTTCGGAGTTCGTGAGACATATTGGCTAAGAAGGCGCTGCGTGCGCCCGTTCGAGCCTGCGCAATTTGGGTTCGAGTTTGGAGCTCGTTGACTCGCAGACGCGTCAGCCGCTCGAACGCCAGGGTAAACCCCAGCACCCAAAGCCAGATTCCCCAGACGGTGAGGTAGGGGGTGTCGATTAACGCTCGACCGCTGAATTGATCGTTGATGAGGGTCGCTGCGGTCAGCAGGCTGCCGAGTGCCATTGGTCGAATCAGATGACGTTCCTGGCGTGGTGTGCTTCTGTAGATCAGAACGCTTGAGACGAGGATCAATAAGATCAGCGAAGTGCTGCCGTACAAAACCCAACCGGCGACGCTCGGGATGCTATAGTCAGCACCAAAGGCTACGAGTTTTCTGTGGATCGGAGGACCGTAGCCAGAGGATGCGGTAAGAAACCCACCGGTCAAACAGACGGTCCAAAGACTGACTCTGAGCGTGGCAGATACTTGGCGTTTCAGCAGGCTAAAGGCTGCCTCAAACGCAAACGGGATCGAAGCAGCTACCGTCATGCTGGTAAACTGATGGATCAAGCGCCCATAGATAGGATCGAGGTTACTGTAACCGATTCCCCAAGCGATTAGTGTGACTAAGCTCAGCATCGACAAACTTCGCACCCAGCCCAGGCCAGGCGGCACGGGTTTGGGCAGCAAGCGCTCAAGCTGAACCAGACGCCAATTGGCGAGCACGAGGGCGAGTGACGCCCAGATTGCCGCTGTGCTTAACCCGTTGAGACCCAACCGAACTCCAACACCGAAGTGATCAACGCGCTTGAAACCTAGTGTCGTTCGCGCCGATGACCGACTGTGCAACGCGCACGGCCACAGGGTCTAGTCCTTGCGGCGTGAATTTTCGTCCTGAGTCGAGGTGGTGAAAAGACATGAACCTGTTGATGATCATCGCGACGGTGTTGATGATTGGTTTAGCGGTCTATAGCCGCTGGACTGAGCCGGTTCTGCCTTATGGCGACGAGCGGCAGCGTCCTTTGTTCGCCACGGGCAGCTTTGTGCTGGGCTGCATCTACGGATTAGTGGTCTTGTTGTGGCTGTTTTACGGCTCGTCGTTGACCGGCGAGCAGCGTGAGGCTCGAACGGTAGAGCGTCAGCGGATTGCACGTTCTGGTGATACGCTGCTCAGGGCGCGAGCGGAGCGCTTGGCTGCTGCCGAGCGGCAACTGCGGATTGAGGACCAAGCTAAGCGGCGGACAGACCAAGAAAATGAGTGGAAACGCCAACGTGCCAGAGCGGTAGACCAGCGCGCGGTCGAGGAGATGTCGGCGGTCGTTTTAGAGGGCAAGAGTCAGGGCCCCTGTCATACCTTGCGGGGCTGCGTTTGTGGTTTGGCGAGTCAGTTTTCGGACTCCAAAATTCTGGCGCGTCGCTACCGGCGTTGGTGCCGTGGGTTTAGAAGTCTTGAGGGCGAATGGATGTGCCGAAGTCAGCTTCAGGTGGTCAAATCGGATCTGTATCGAAACCGCTTGGTCTTGATCGATAAGGGGTTAACGATTCCGACGGTCTGTCCACAACGCCAGAGCAATTGATGGGCGATTTGTGGAACGACTTGGTGACCGCCGAGAGTTACGCAGAGCATGTCGATCAGTGGCGGATTTATAGAGTATTGAACCAACGTTTAGCTGAAGTCGCTTGCGACGGAGTTGGGGTTCACAGCGAAGCACAGGTGCTGGATCTGGGTTGCGGCACCGGCGCAACCTTGGAGGCTTTGCTGCAGTTTTTGCCGATGGGGGTTGATCTGCTCGCCGTCGACGCGGCGCAAGCGATGATCGATCAAGCTCGCCTGCGGCTGCCAGATCCCCGAATCACTTGGCGAGTCGAGCGAGCGGAGGATTTAGGCTTAGCCGATCAAACTCGGTTTGATTTGATCACCTGCGGTGCAGCATTTTGGCATTTTGATCCTCAGGTCTATGACGCTGTTCTTAGCGCTTTAAAGCCTTTGGGACGGTTGGTCTTTAATGTTCCCGTCGCACAGTGCGCCGGCGAACAAGCGTCAAGGCATCCTGTTCAAGCTGCGCTCGCTGACTTGCTTGCGCGTCAACGTGATCAATTTCCTGCCGTTCACCCTCGCTTTGATCGCGCTGAATTTGAGCGCCGTTGTCGATCGCGAGGGCTGGTGTGCGAGTGGACGCCGCAGCGCTGGGAGGGGCGTCAAGCCGCGCTTATCGACTTACTGCGGATTCCGTCGATGGCTGAGCTGGTGGCGCCATCCATGCCGCGCCAGGCGCTCGATGAGCTCATCGAGCAGGCTGCTCAGCGCGTGGACGGCGATCAGCCGGTTTTCGTGGATTGGTGGATTGGTCGAGTTGAAAAGCTGACCCCTTGAATCGTGAAATGTTGACCGGCATCACTCAGAGCAAGCCCTGCGCAAGACACACAAACCAGGATCGGTAAGGGCATCGGGTAGACTAAGGCGTAGGCGAGATACATCAGGCCGATCAGCAGCGCTGTGCTTCGCGTCAAAACACCCAAAATCAGAAGAATTCCGCCGATCAGATGAACGAGCAAGACCGCCTGCGCAGCCAGCGAATCAAAGCTTGATAGCCGCGCCAGAAGGTCCGCAAATTCTGGAGCCAAGGTGCTCTGGTTGAGTCCGTGGTTGAGTCGTTTGATAAACCCGGTAGCCCCCCAGGAGTTGCGCAACAACTCGACGCCGCATTCAAAGACGAGCGTACCCATCACCAAGCGCATGATGACCAGCGCCGTTCGATCTCGGCGGTGAAACGGGTTCACGGGAGCTTGACCCATATCAGCAACTCCAATCGGTCTGAATGCTCACTGGCGACGCCAGTGACGACGCCATTGTGGACGGACGCTAACTCGGGCCGATCATGAGCCCTCCACGGCCCTAAATCAAAGGGAAGCGAGCTCAAGCCACCGATCATCAGGCGCTGACGCTCAACGCTCAACACGATCAACTCACCCTCGAGTGTGGTCAGGTTGAATGGACCATAGCGTGGGGTCGTGCTGATTCTGTCTTCACCTCGATAGTGACGAATTGCTCCGATCAGGCTCTCAGAGACGAAGGTGTCTTCGCTGTGTACCGCGCAGAAGGGACCACCAGCGACCGTGATCGAGCGCGTCAACTCGTGCTCAGAAGCGTCGCTGGTCATCACATCAGGCACGATGCCTGCGTCGCTGTTGGTGTCTGGGTTGAGCGGCGTAAAGCCCCAGGTGACGGTTTGCTCAGAGGGCTCAAAGCTGCAGACATAGAGCTGGTCATCAGCCAAGGAGCTGTGGTGCCACCGCCCCGGTTGTCCGTCGTAGCCAGTCAGGAGCCTGCGGTGTGTCCATTGACCGTCTGCGCTTCGCTGGCTCATCACCAGAGCCGGCGCTTGTTCAGCTTCTTCGGTGCCATGGATGAGAATTAACGCATCTCCAGAGAAGTGGAGTTGGGGATCGATTCCGCCGACCGCAAACGGGACCTCTTCATGTCGCCAGGCTGAATCCTCATAGCGATAAAGGTGTGTGATCCGTTGAGGCATTTGCCTCGCCACCACCCACGGATTTTCTTGTCCATCAAAGGCCACATCAAGTTCGGCGCCGATCCAGACGCCGTTACCTTGTTCGGCCAGGCGCTCGAGCTGCCATGAAGCGGTCGGGCCACGCCCGGCATCAGGGTCGTTGACGACGTCAGCAGCCGGACCCGCATCGGAGTGATTCACCTGAACGAAGCAGCCAAAGTATAAACCACCGACCCCCGAGAAGGCGACGCAGGGTTGATCGTTTGGTGATCTGGTCAGCGCAAAATTTCGCAGGTCTCCACTGTAACCTTCGAGAATCGGTAGCGTCTTGTGCACGCGCCAGCGCTCGGTGAGGCCAGCATCGTTAGGCCCCACTGAGCCGAGGTCAGGCTGACCTGAATCCACTCTTTGAGGGGGGAAGGTCCAGACGGGGGCGACCCCTGCATCAAAGGCTGGACCCGCATCGTGAGACCAGATCGGGTCCGTCTGGCACGCTGTGATCGAGAGCAGATAGAGTCCCCATGCGACTCTTGAGGGTTGACCGAGACCAAACACGGTTCTAATGCGCTCTCGCGCTGGCGTTGTACCCAAGTGGTTTAAGGGAGCGGTCTGCAAAACCGCGATTCACCGGTTCGAATCCGGTCAACGCCTCCAAAGGACAACTCATGAGTTGTCCTTTTGTTGTTTTTGGCTGCGGTAGCGATAGCGCCAAACGGGCAACCCGCGTTTAGCATAGTACACCTCCCGCTCGGTCTTCGCCTCGCTAAAGGCTTCGTCGACGGTCGCGTAAGGGGCAACCTCATTTCGAAACAGCCCGCTGGTCTCGACCGCCTCGACCATAAACTCGACTAAGTCTTCGTTATCGCTTTGAAGTAAAAATTCCCCGTTATCGATGAGGATTCGATGCAGTTTGCTGAGGAAATCACCAGTGATCAAACGACGCTTATGGTGCCGCTTTTTGAACCATGGGTCAGGGAAACTCACGAACGCTCGCTCGATCGAGCCTTCAGGTAAGACCTGATCGAGAAAGCGCGTCGCATCGACATGAACCACCGCAGCGTTACCAATGTCTTGCTGATCAAGTCGCAGGCGAGCCTCTTCGCAAAACGCCTCACGAACCTCGAGCCCGGCGATGCGTCGATCGGGATGGAGTTGAGCGTAGGCGCACAAGAAGTCGCCTAGCCCGATTCCAATATCGACCTCTTGGGGAAGGCCACCTAGAGCGGATTGCCAGTCTGGGACGACCAGCTGGTCCTCTCGATAGGTGAGCGGGTTGGTGTGATGCCGGAGTCTGTTTTTTGTTTTGGCGCGAAGTTTCAACGCTTCTCCAGCAAATCATCAAGTTTGAACAATCGAACATCCGCAAGGCTTTTAGAGCCCAGCGCTGCGGCCATCAAGCGATCTAATCCTAAAGCGATTCCAACCGTTGGAGGCAGGGCGCTGACGGCTTCGAAGAAGGAGCTATCGATCGGGAAGGGCGCTCGACCCAAGGCGATGCGTTCGTCCTGCCATTGGCGAAAGCGTCGCTCTTGTTCGGAGCCGTCGGTGAGTTCGTCAAAGGCGTTCGCAAGCTCGATGCCGTCAATGTAGAGCTCGAAGCGAGCGCAGAAGCGCTCATCGTCGTCGCACAGTCGAGCCATCGCCGCTTGCGACGCAGGATAACGCTCCACCACGACAGCGCCTAATCTAGCCAGAGCGGGCTCGACTCGACTGATCCAGGCGCGAAAAAACGCATCGTCCCAGGTGTCGTCATCAGCGCATTTTAGACCATGGCTGAGAAGGAGTGCTTTGAAGGACTCTGTTGAGGTGCTCGGATCCAAAGGACAGCCCACATGCTCCAAGAAAAGCGCCTCGACGGTGTATCGAGTGAGCGCTGGAGCGCATCGGCCGGTGTGTTCATAGGTTGCGCTGATCAAGGCTCTTAGGTCCTCGATCAGCGCATCGAACCCCTCGCCCGGGCGGTACCACTCGACCATCTCGAATTCGAGATCATGCCAAGGGCCAGCTTCGTGATCGCGAAAGCACGGCGCAAGCTCAAAGATCGGTCCGCTACCCTGAGCGAGCAGCTTTTTATGCCACACCTCTGGGCTGGTCCTTAGATGAAGCTGCTGAGCTTGCCTGCCCAAGGGGTGCAGTTTGATCGGTACCGCCTCAAGGTGAGTCTCGCCTCCCGGCGACAAGACAGAGACCGGCGTGACCACCTCGAGCAGGCCTCGCTCGGTCAAGGTTCGTCGCACTGCCGCTCGCATCGCGTTGAGCGTGATCAGCTGGTCTTGGATCATGCTCATCTCCTCGCCGCTCCAGCATTCAAGCGCAAGCCTTGCGCAAGATGCGTCGTGCATATTGCCGGTTTGGGCCACCCGGTGCTAACTCCGTCGAGCAAGGAGCAGACTCGCTATGGCACGTTGTATCTTCGCTTTGATCCTCTTAGCCGCCACCCCTGCTTGGGCGGCGGGTTTCTTTCGGCCTGGAATTGGGGTCGGTAACCTCGGAGCCGGCGGTACGGGTGTCTCTGGCGGTGCGGTCGGGTATAGCCACTGGTATAATCCTGCCATGCTGAGTTTGACCACGGGGACGGCAGAGTTGACTCTGGACTGGACCGCCCTTGACGAGAACTTTTCGTACACGCGTAGCCGCGACGGATTGTTGCCGTCTGAGCGCGCAAGTGACCCGGCTACAGAGTTCGATTTACAACAGAATTGCTGTGGCTTTGGTGGGGATACTACGATCTCAGATGAATCTGCGCCCAGGCAGATCCCATTTTTGGGTGTCGCCTTTCCTGTGCGCAAGGACACGGTGATTGGTTTAGCGATCTATGGGCCACAGGCGCCGGCACGACTGATGGATCGGGATGGAGCCCAGCGCTACAGCGCGGTGAGCAATGATATTATTCTGGCGATCGCACAGATCTCAGCGGCTTACGGTCAAAAGAACTGGGGCGTCGGCTTAGGTTTGGCTAATTTTGATTTGAATGTCGGACAAGATTTTACGCTCAGTGGTGACCAAAGGGGTACAGAAAACCCGCTTTTTGATGTCCTTGCGACGGTAAAGGTTCGCGACTCATTCATTCCCGTCGCCAATCTTGGATTTTGGGCGACGCCGCTGCCCGGTTTGCGCCTCGGCGTCAGTTGGCAACGCCCCCTAAAATTAAAGTGCACAGGTGAGGGGTCCAACGAGATCTGTGGTCACGTCGTGGCGGATGGCACCGTCGAAGCAGAATTAGGTCCCGGTTTTACTGAGGATCAAAATGGAGACCCCCTGGAGACTCCTGTGGCGAGCATCACCAGTAACGATGGCGGCGCCTTGGTGATGAAGTTTCCTGACATGCTTCGTTTCGGTGCCACTCAGCGCGTGGCGACTGGACTCGAGTTATCGATTGAGGGGTTTTATGAGGCTTGGGGTGAGATCGGTAATCTGACCTTCGTCCCCGACAATGTAGTTTTCGACGCTGCTGGGTCACAAATAAGTCTTGAAAATATCGTCTTCCCGCGCCGTTGGGATAATACGTACGGGGTTCGTTTTGGCACGCGCTGGGATATGCCCCAGAAGTGGACCAAGATTCCGGTACAGATGCGCTTGGGTTCGCAGTGGGAATCGTCGGCGGCTCCTCTGGTTGAGCTGGATACCGGCGGTTTGGATTGGGAGAAGTTGGGTTTGACCATCGGATTTGGAGTCGAGGTGATCAAAGGATTACATGTTGACGCCTTTTACCTCAAAACGCTGACGGCGAACCTCACGGTGACCGACTCGAACATGCGCACCACCAATATTTTCCACGCGGATGAAGTGGCGAAGGGGAACGCAGGTTTGGAGACGGTCTCTGCGAACGGTGATTACGTGATCGAGCATCAGCGCTTCGGTGTGGGTGTGCGCTATGCCTTGGGGGTCAATTGATCCGACTGCTCGGCCTTACTCTTGCTCTGATGGCAGCACCTGCCTGGGCTTCCGGACGGTTTTTACCCGGTGATAGTGTGCGCGATCGCGGTCGAGCGGGCGCTTCGGTTTCATCGGAGCGAGGAGTGAACGCGCTCCAAGTTAATCCGGCTTTGCTCGGAATGGCTGATAACTTGGGTTTTGCGCTCGGGTGGACTTCAGGATCCGAAGCTGGCGAGTTCACGCGTCAAGGCCCTTACGTTCAAAGCCTTGAAGAAGAAGACCAACGCGGGCTGAACAACGCCATGGCTAATTTCACCGCCAGCACGGGGGTGTCGAAAAGCTCAACTCAAGAGCAGCTCTTGAGAGCAGGGCTCGTCTACGGGTTTGGCACGCGTGGTTTTCGAATTGGTATGGGCTACACGCAGCTGCCGGTTGAGAACCACCAGTTCCTTGCGAGCGACCCGGCGCGCTATCGGTTGATCCGCAGCGCCGACACACGCGAGCAGTTGAGCTTTGGTTTGGCGGGTGCATTTAGTCGTCGCTTTGCGATCGGTCTGGGTTTGCATTGGGAGCGCCTAAAGCGGGTCAGACGATTTATGCTGAGCACCTCACCAGCCAGCCAGGGCAATGAGACGGCGGGGAGGTACCTTGAGGAGCCTGCCTATGACCACGTGGTGGACCTAACCGGTACGGTACCGATTGGCTTTGGCGACAATGCCTATGTGCCCACTGCTTCGTTTGGTCTTTGGTCGCGTCTGTTCGCAGGGCTCGAGGTGGGTGTTTCTGTGTCTTTGGGCGGAACGGGCAATGCGGCTGATGGATCCGTTGATGTCTTGGATCTCGAGCCACGCGACGCTGACGATACGACGTCGCCTGTTTTTGCTCGGCGCGGAATTAATGACACGTCAGATGGAACGGCGGCGACCCTGAGCGATGGAAGCCCCATGCAGATCCGTGCAGGGATGCGGTATCAGTTTAACCGTTGGGATCTAGAGTTTGAGTGGCGCATGGAGAGCTGGAACGGCGATTCGCAACTGCGCGCCACGCCGACTGCCAATGGAGTAGGCTGGTACAACCAACTCGACGATGAGAACAACATCGACACCAGCGTTGAGCTCGGCGATCTGGGCGACGCTCGGAACTACGAGACGGCTCAGAGCTTCCATCTGGCGAGCGATATTTGGTTGGTCCCGGATGGGGTCGCCTTACGCATTGGCGGCTCGATGGAGAACGCGCCGACCCAGCAGCCTGATGCCGCTCTGTTTGCCGGCCCTCGCTACGGTATCGGTGCTGGATTGAGTTTTGCGGACCGAGGCTATGCGGTGGATGTTGGCTATCTGCATTTGTTCACTCAAGCGGTTGAGGTGAATACGGGCTCATTACCGCTGCGCAATATCGCACACCGCGCTGGCGAGGGAGAGAACGATTTGGTGACGGTCCAAAATAACGGAAGCTACACCAGCAGTGTAGGGTTCTTTGGACTCGGTGTGCGCGCAGACGTCGACACCTTCGCAAAAAACCGTAAGGCACAGCGCAAAGCTTGGTATCAAATTTGGTCGAAGGGCAGCAGCGGCTTTGGTCGCGGCGGCTTCTGATTCGCTCTTTGGGAATAGGCGGAAGTTTTACCGGTTTGCGGTAGAAGCGAAGTCGTGCGAAAGGCGCTCGCCAAAAAAAAGCGGTCTGGGCTTCCCAGCACAGTTACCGTCGTCTATAACAGTAGTCCCTAGGAAAGGAAGTTGGGTATGGCTAAGCGGCTGACCGAAAAGCAAACGGAAGAGTTGCACGAGATCCTGACCGAAGAACGCGATCGATTGTTGCTGTCCGGCCAGGCGGACCTTGAAGAAGCAAAGGCTGGCGGAGAGCGTGCTGTTGGCGATGACGTGGATCAAAGCAACGAAGATGGAGCGCTCGCTTTAGCGGCGCGCTTTAGAGCTCGAGATCGAAAGCTTCTGCGCAAAGTAGAGTACGCTTTAGAGCGTATGGAGCGAGGTGAATACGATCTGTGCGAGATCACTGGCGACCCGATAGGCTATGAACGCTTGAAGTTTCGTCCGGTGACGACGCTGTCGATCGCAGCCAAAGAAGAGGCCGAGCGGCACGAATCAGAATACATCGAGCAGTAAAAAATCGCTTGCGCATGGCGAGCGCCTTCTTCATACAGGCGCCCGCTGCAAGCAATGAGCGGGATTAACTCAGTGGTAGAGTGTCTCGTTGCCAACGAGAATGTCGTGAGTTCGAATCTCATATCCCGCTCCAACGAAAAAGGCGCCCCTTGTGGGCGCCTTTTTCGTAGGCCGTAATCAGTCGAAAGGCGCATGAATGATGGTGTATCCGACGACCGCTCCGTTATCCATCGCCCCGATGGTTGATCGGACGCACCGGCACTTTCGCGCCTTCTTTAGGTGTCTGACGAAGCGAACCTTATTGTACACCGAGATGCTGACGACTGGGGCGATCTTACGCGGTGACCCTGAGCGCATCCTCGAGTTCTCATCGTTTGAGGGGCCCGTCGCCCTTCAGGTCGGCGGGGACGACCCTGAACGTTTAGCGCGCTGCGCCGAGCTCGCTGAGCAGTACGGTTACAGCGAGGTTAATCTCAACGTGGGCTGTCCTTCCCCGAGGGTACAAAAGGGCCGGTTTGGCGCAATGTTGATGGCCGAACCCGAAGTGGTTGCGGCTGGAGTTGTGGCGATGCGCAGCGCCTGTTCGCTGCCGGTGACGGTGAAGCATCGTATCGGTATCGATGACTTGGATCGCTATGAAGATATGCTCAACTTTGTCGATGTCGTCGCTCAAGCCGGCGCTCATCGGTTTACCGTTCATGCTCGTAAGGCGATTTTATCGGGCTTGAGTCCTAAAAAGAATCGAGAGATTCCGCCGCTGCGTTATGATGATGTCTACCGACTCAAATCAGAGCGCTCTCATTTGCCCATCGAAATCAACGGCGGCTTCAAGAGTCTCGAGCACGCCCAGGAGCAGCTTCGTTCGGTGGATGCGGTCATGATCGGTCGTGCTTCAACTGATGAGCCTTGGATTTTCTCGAAGGCAGATTCAATGTTCTTTGCGCTCGATGATCCGGTCTCGACACGTCGCCAAGCGGTGATGGCGCATTTGGATTACCTTAAAGAGTGGCAAGCTCGCGGTGTGAAGCTGCCCTTCTTGTTGGCTCCGATGGCTAATTTATTCGCCGGACAGCGCAATGCTCGGCTCTGGCGGCGCACGCTAAGTGAAGACGCTCGTCAGCCTGGCGCAACCGCCGAGCTTTTGCTTGAGACCCTGGATCGTATGCAGTGATTCAGTCGACCTGTACGATCAGCGCTGTCGGCGCTATGGGCTAGGAGCGGAGACTGGTATGCAAAGCGCCCTGCGTCGCGAAGTGTTTAATCTGCCGAACTATCTGACCATGGGTCGCATCGTCGCGATTCCGGGTATTGTTTGGCTGTTGTATCAAGATTCACCCTTGACCAACTTGATCGCTGTGACCCTGTTTTTAGCGGCTGCGCTGACCGACTTGCTTGATGGTTATCTCGCCCGCCGCATGGGTTTGGACTCGGCCCTTGGTAAGTTGCTCGATCCCCTCGCTGACAAAATCCTCGTCTCGACCGTGATGATCGCTTTGGTGCCCCTCGGTCGCCTAGAGGCTTGGATTCCCATGGTTGTGATCGGCAGGGAGTTCACGATCAGCGGGCTGCGCGGAATGGCCGCAGCTGAGGGAATGATCATCGCCGCAGGGCAGATGGGTAAGGAAAAGACCGCCTACCAAATGATTGGCTTAGCCTTTTTGATGGCGGGCGGAAGCGCTCCGTTCGGATTTTGGGAAGGCGCTCCGGTATACAGCCTCGATATCGTCGGTAAAACGTTGATTCTGATCTCGATTTTCTACGCCGTCACGTCGGCGGTCGATTACCTGTGGAAGTTTACCGCAGCAGCAATGCGGCGCGATCTTTAGATAAACTGACGGACCCACTCAGGGGATTTGGTCTCGCCCAATTGCCAAATTTTGTCAGTTAGGCGTCAAAACCTAGCAAAGTTTTCGCTCAATCAGCCAAAATCCAGCACTGCAGCGCCTTGCGAGCCGGCATGACTCTTGCTTAGTTGTATATTGGAAATCTAATTTTATTGGTTCTGGAGTAGATATGCGTGTCCTAAGAACTGTACGATTCTCGCTCATTGCGATCATGGCGGTCTCCCTCTGGCCTAGCCAGCAGGCGCAAGCGAGCCACTTTTACAACAACACCTACGACGCAGATCGCTACTTATGGGATCTGTACAGCTACTATTGGTACATCAGTAATGGATCCATTGATGCGTACGATGGCTGGGCTCGCTCGACCATCAACGGCAGCAGCTACTACTCAAACAGCTACCCTTACTACTATCGAGAGTTTGGTAACCGGGGCGCTCGTACGTCGCAGAACCGACGCTATGGAAACTTTGCTGTGCAAGGGCGGACCTATGTTCCCGCTTCAGGCCATGTGGACTCACGCAACTACATGCGCATGATCTGGAACGTCCAGAACACTTCCGGCAGCGCCCAAAACCTGAACTTTCGTATTTACGGCAATCTAGGGTCGGATGGCTGCACCCGAATTACCAGAACCTCAGATGGCAACACGAGCTGGTCGACCAGTGATCACTGGCTCGCAACCGATGATTGCTCAAATGGTGGAGGCGACCCTTCGCTAGCCTTTATTTATCGAAACGGCGCCGGTCAGGCGCCGAGCTCGGTTCGTCGCAGCGGCGACAACTTGTACATCGACTGGAACAACGTCCGGGTGCCGGGCAACTCGACGATCACCTTCATGATCTTTAACACCCAAAACCCAAACCAGAACGCCAGCCACGCCGAAGCGGCTCGGATCGTCACCTTACCTGATGAGGTGATGGCGAACCTGACCGCGGCTGAGAAGCGTCAGTTGCACAACTTTGGTACGGGCGCTGCGGTTCAAAACTTAGCCTTGGCGGTGTCGGACAACGCAGCGCCTGCGCTGCGTGCGACGTGGCGCTTGTCTCAGGCCGCCACGGCTCGAGCCGAGCTGTATGAGAACAGCAATATTCCAGCCGGCCAGACCAACTGCACTGGCGGATCGCGGATCGCCAGCAACACCTTCGGTTCGAACACGAACTTCTCCTACACTTGGACGAACCAGAACAACTGGAACTTGCTCAAGCGCGGCGTGAAATATTGCGTCAAAGTCACGGCGACGGATGCTGCAAACCAAACCGGCTCAGCCGTTGTGACGGTGGTATCTGCCATCGGTAGTGTGAGCAGCGATATTGATCAGTACGCACCCTCGATTCGAGCCACTGCGCGCTTCAACGCTAACCCGGGCGCCGGAACCTTTACCGAGCTTTATCGTACGGCGAACTGCACGGGCACCCGAGTGAACCGTCAAGCCGTTGCGTGGAACGCTCGCACGGTCACACGCAACTTCTCGGGCAATGACGTGGTGCGAAACGCATCGTACTGCATGAAGGTCATCAACGGCTACGCTTCGCGGAACTTCAGCTTGGGAACGGTCAGCGCTCAGCCTAGGGATTACCCGGCATCGCTCGATTATATCCTCGGTCGCCTGCGGGCTGTCGATGGTGACGGCGAAGACTTCGAAGATGATCTAAGTGACGCCATCAATCACGTAACCGTTGCCAAAGCCTACTGGGATGCCCGGACCGACGAAGGCGCCAATGAAGACTTCAACGACGTCGCCATCAACTGGGGCCCGAGTTTCCGTCGTGCCATCCGCTCGATTGAGGCGATGTCCTCGGCTCGTCGTAACGACGCCCCTCGGGTACTGAAGACCTACGAAACGGATTTAGCGGCTGCGGTTCTGCAGCAGGTCAAGGTCCACGCCAACACCACCATGGCGGCTCGCATCGATGACGAAACGCCTGAGTATTGGGCGGGCATTCGTACCGCTGCCATCGCTGCGGTCGAGGCGGCTCGCGACGAGGCATCTGGACAGCCAAAAGCTTCGGCCGCTGCTGGAGCCTATGACAAGCTTGGAGCGATGTACGACTCGCGGTATTCCGCTGAGAATCGTGTGAGCCAGACGCAGATCGCCATCGATGCAGTGATCGATGAAGATTTGGAAGACCGGCCTCGCGACGAGCTCGTCGCAGCGCTGAACAATGCCGTTCGTTACGGTCTGAAGTATGAGATCAAAGCGGCTCGCGAGACCAGCACCGCTGGGCGCACGCAACTCGACGCCGTGCTCACCTCGATCAATCAAGTGTCGACCTGCATGGCGGCTCTACAGAGCCAGGGTCTGAGCGATCATGACTTCACCGAGTGCTACATCGAAGTGGTCAAGATCGTGAAGAAACTGCGCGAAGTTCAAGGCGCATTGGTGGATACCTACACCTGGCGCGCCCTGCTTGGCATTGGCGTGTACGGTATGCTCGACATCTCGATCAATCACTCGACCAACTCCTTGGTCACTCAAGAAGGTGTTGACGAGGATGAAGAAGCTCAGACCGGTATCAGCGAATACCGTTCGGGTTTGTCGGATCTGCGTGGCGGTAACGTCAAAATTGCCCTCCAGCGGTACATCAACAACGAATGCCGTATCATCAACTTGTACAACCGCTACTGGGCAGGACCCGGAAATCCGGTCATCGACGGCACGGACGCTTGCGCCCGTGTGTGCGGCAACAGCCGAGTCGAAGAGGGTGAGCAATGCGATGATGGTAACTTTACCGACACCGACGGTTGCACCACCGATTGCCAGAACAATGTCTGCGGTGACGGAACCTTGTATCGTGGGCGTGAGGCCTGCGACGACGGCAACCGAACCAACACCGACGCCTGCACCAACGCCTGCGTGGTAGCTCGTTGTGGTGACAGCATTGTCCGGACTGGCTCTGAAGAGTGTGACGATGGGAACCAGGTCAACGATGACAACTGCAGCAACGAATGCCGTTCGGCTCGTTGTGGCGATGGCATCGTTCAGGGAACCGAGCAGTGCGATGATGGTGATGACAACAACACCAACACCTGCTCGAACACCTGCCGTACCAACGCAGTGACGATGGCGACGAGTGAAATGCACACCTGCTACGTCAAGTCAGAGGTCGTCTACTGCGCCGGTAACAACACCTACCGACAACTCGGTGACGGTACGGGCACAAGCCGTACCTCAGCGGTTCAGGTTCGCAACCTGACTCAGGTCAGTCAGGTGATCACGAGTACCTATTCAAGCTGCGCCTTGAAGCTCAATGGCACCGTCTTTTGCTGGGGTAATAACAACTATGGACAGATCGGTGACGGAACGACGAGCACTCGCTCGACGCCCGTTCAGGTCCGAGGCTTGACCGGCGTGACCGAAATCGCTGCGGGTCGAATCCACCACTGCGCCCGCAAATCAGACGGCACCGTCTACTGCTGGGGTTACAATGGATACGGTCAGATCGGTGATGGCTCGAGGTCGAACCGCAGCACGCCGGTTCAGGCGCGCGGGCTGACTGGCGTCCGCAACGTCACGGCTGGTGTGAATCACTCATGCGCTGTGTTGAACAATGGTTCGGCTAAGTGCTGGGGTTACGGTTATTACCATAACGTCACGAACACTTCGAATCGCAGCTTCTACTACCAGACGCCGGTCAATGTTGGTGGTGTCAGCGGCGTGAGCGAGATGAAGGCTTACGGCTATGGTAACTGCTACCGCCGGGCCAATGGAACCGTGGGTTGCTTCGGTTATGGTTGCCACGGTCAAATGGGTAATGGGGCGACGAGCTGCTACAACTATGGCAATCGCACGGTCTCGAACCTTAGCAACGCAGTCGAGCTCGGCGGTGGTTACTATCACATGTGCGCTCGTGACGGCGACGGCAACGTGAAGTGCTGGGGCTACAACAGCTACGGTCAGCTCGGCGACGGCTCGACCACTCAGCGCAGCTCGCCGGTTCAGGTGAGCACCATGACCGACGCGGTGACGCTTTCACAGGGTGGTACGGGGATGCACTCGTGCGCTTCTCGCACCGGCGGGTCGGTCAGCTGCTGGGGTCGTAACAACTATGGTCAGATGGGTGCCGGTACGTCCGGCAACAACCAAACGACGCCGATCAATGCGATCGGTGCAGTCTCTGGTGATGTCGGCTTAGGCAACAGCCCGACCAACCCAGGGCGCTCGTGCAAAGCCATTAAGGACTCGCGTGCGACCAACAACCAAACGGCAAACACGGGAACGTACTTTGTGGATCCGAACGCCGGAACCAACACGGACTCCCGTGCGGTCTACTGCGACATGACCACTGATGGTGGTGGTTGGACCCAGGTCGCAAACACCTACGACTACACCCTCAATGACCAAGGTCAGGGATACTACACCAGCATCTCGAGCAAGGTCCCGGGTGGACGTCATTACGGTGTTTGGAACGGTATGCGCGACTGGATCACCGGAAACGCTGACGTTCGCTTTACCTGTAAGCTTGATAAGACGAGCAACAGCAACAATGTGGATATGAGTTTCTACAACATCCACTGGTATCGGGAGATCACCACGGGCTCGGACAGCAACAGCTGCTTTGAAGAGTCCAACGGCAGCGGTTACACTCGACCGGCGCCGCAGCGTAAGAACAACCTCAACAATCAGACTCGTGCTCGCGGTGACAACTGGGATTACGGTTACCTTGAGGGCGAAGATTACTGCGGTGACACCGGTGACTTCACCATCGACTTCGATAACCGCGGTATGGATTCGAACCAGACTGACGGCACCGACTGGGGTGAAGATGACAGCTCGAAGAAATGCGGCTCGACGTATGGCAGCAGCAACGCGTCGTGGCAGATCTGGGTGCGTGAACGTGCAGGCGGTACCGGCGGCAACAACGGCGGTGGCGGCGCAGGAACGCGCTGTCAGCGACAAGGCTGGAAACGTGGCAATGCGAACTGGAGCTGCCCGGCTGGCTGGCGTATGCCGAATCGTAACGAGTGGAACGTCGTGCAGCCTTGCGTGACGGCTTCCGATAACAACCGCTTTGGTTACTACCGTGATGTGGCGATCTCTGTCGGCGGCTGCAACTGCAAGTGGAACGGCGGCTGGTGTGGTCAGCCGAGTATCGAGACGATTCGTCAGGGTCGCACCTGCGGTGACTTCGATCAGCTACACATCTGTGTTCGCTGACGCACAGCTCAAAGCTTAGGTCGAAGAGAGCCGGGGACATTAGGTCCTCGGCTTCTCTTTTTTGCTGGTCTAAAGGGCTGGGCAGTCCCGCGGCCATTGTGTACCGTCGCTCGCAAGAACTGGTGTGAGAATCTCCATGCGACTCTTAGTTTTCGGTTTAATCCTTGTTTTCGCTCCTGTAGCTCAAGCATCAATTGCGGTGGTTTTGCCGCCGATCGCCTTGGGCAAAAAGGCAGACTGGAAAGCCGCTGGTGCGGTTGAAAAGAGTTTGGAAGCGGCGTTGGGTACCGACGCCGATTTGGTGGCGATTTCCGCAGCGACTGGGAAAGATAAAAAGCTCGGTGCAAAGACCATCGCTTGTAAGGGTGAGTCGCCTTGCTTTGGTAAGTTAGCCGCAGGTTTTAATGCGGACCACGCTTTGGCGAGTTTAGTGATCGGCCGAGGCAAGTCTCAAAAGCTGGTGATGGTCTTGGTCAAAGCTGATGGCACCGAAGTCGATAAGTTTTCGGGCACTGCTGGTGACGCGGGCGCTCAGGCGACGCGCATGCTGACCGGTGTCCGCAAAGCCGCAGCGGCTGCAGCTGCCGAGTCGAACAAGGCTGCGGCCGGGTCCGACTCAGAGAAAGACAGCGTCGCCGTCATGGGCTTTGCCGTGACCGACCTTGATGACGCCGTGCGTGGTCGTCTGTCTGACGCCACGGTGCTCGGTGTGGATAAACTTAAGCTCTTTGATGTGATCAGCGGTGATGATGTTCAAGCGATGCTCGACCAGCAACAACTCAAGGATGCCCTGAGCTGCGATTCGAGCTCATGCCTCGCCGAGCTCGGCGGCGCCCTTGATGCGCGCTATATGATCAACGGTAAGGCGAGCAAGTCCAAGTCGGGCGCTCGTATTACGATGACCTTGCTCGATGTCTATGAAGCCAAGGCGATTGCACGTGATGCGCGTGAGATGAGCTTAGAGGCGATTGAGAACGACGTGCCGGGCATGGCGAAGAAACTGTTCAACTCGATCTTAGCGACTCAGGGTGGAACCATCCTGATTGGATGCGACGAGATCGGCACGTCGATTTATGTCGATGGTGACTTGGTCACGACGGCTACCGGCCGGATGTTTAAGACCCAGATCTCGGGTGGTACCCACCGGGTTGAAGGTAAGAAGGAAGGCTTTGTTACCTGGGCGAAGGACATCGACGTGACCGCAGAGTCCGAACAGAAGCTCACGGTTGAAATGCTACCTTCTCAAGATTTCATTCGAGCTCGTATCGCCAAATCCAATGGTCGCCGGACCATGGGTCTGATCGGTGGGGGCATGGCGGTCGCGCTTGGAGCCGCTGCTGCGGTGCTTCAAACGCAAGCTCAGGGCCACTTTGACCAAGGACAAGATGTGATGCGTACGGGTTGTGATGGGTCCTGCCTTGATGGAACCGACTTCGACCTCGCTTGGACTGCGAGCATCAGTAAAGGCTCGCTCAAGCTCAACCCCGCTGCGCCCAATCTTGAAGAGGCTAAAGCCAGCTATACGAACTCTTTGGATCAGCAAAATACGATGCTGACGGGTTCTTACGTTTCGCTCGGATTAGCAGGCGTTAGCGCTGTTTACGGAGCGTGGAGTTACTTTGGGGCAGAGGACGCCAGTCGCTGGGAGCGCTTCTTGATCGACGAAGCACCTAAGGACGAGAAGAAAGCCGCGGCGGCTAAGCCCGTTGCGGCTAAGTAAAGTCTAGTCTCCGAGGTCTACGATGTTCACGGGTTTGGTGCGCCATCGCGCAACCCTCCGGGACCGTAATGTTGATGGTCGCGCAGGGAGTTTAGCGCTGCGCTTAGATCGCCCTGAGGTTTGGGACGATTTGCGAGTCGGCGATTCCATTGCAGTTAACGGGTGCTGTCTCACGATCACAACTTTTGATGATGACTCGATGAGTTTTGAGGCGGGCAGCGAGACGCTGGCGCGAACCTTGTTTGAGCAGCTCGCTATTGGGCAAAAGATGCACGTGGAACAGGCTCTGCGCGTAGGTGACCGGATGGATGGTCATATGGTCACGGGGCATGTCGATGGACTTGGCCAGTTGCTCGAGCGTGTCGAGGTAGCCGGTGGTCGTCGTCTTCGCTTTGGTGTCACCCCAGAGCTTGCTCGAATGCTGCCTGAAAAGGGCTCTGTTTGTGTTGACGGGATCAGTTTGACCATCGCCGCAGATGAGCCGTCAGGTTTTACCGTCGAATTGATTCCTGAGACTCTTGAAGCGACGGAGTTGACGCGATTGGTTGCTGGGGACTCGGTTCATGTTGAAGTCGACCCCATGGCCCGATACGCGGCGCACTGGTTAGCCAGAACTGGCGTGCTCAACGCTGCAGGGAGCGAGACATGATAGATGATCGAATCGCACGGGTAGAGACCGCTATTGAAGCGATGCGCCGTGGTCAGATTGTGATTATGGTCGATGACGAAGATCGCGAGAATGAGGGTGATCTGTGCATGGCGGCTCAGTTTGTGACGCCCGAGGCGATCAATCTCATGGCTAAAGAGGCGCGCGGTTTGATCTGCGTGACCTTGACCGCTGAACGCTGCAAAGAGCTTGAGCTGCCGATGATGGTCACCGATGAAAATGGTTCGGTCTTTGGAACGAACTTCACCGTCTCTGTAGAGGCAGCGGTTGGTGTCACCACGGGTATTAGCGCTGCTGATCGAGCCCAGACTGTTTCCGTGTGTTGCAACCCTGAAGCCGGTCCAGCTGATTTGGTTAAGCCTGGGCATATCTTTCCTCTGCGAGCGGAACCGGGCGGGGTTTTGGTTCGGACTGGACAGACCGAAGGAAGCGTCGATTTGGCGCGCCTGTCGGGGCTAATCCCGGCGGCGGTGATCGTTGAGATCATGAACGAAGACGGCACGATGGCGCGAATGCCTCAGCTCGAGATCTTCGCTAAAGAGCATGATATGCCGATCGTTCAGGTCGCAGATTTGGTTCATTATCGATTGCAAAATGAGAGTTTGATCACCCGCGCAAGCGACCAAGAGGTGGAGACGCGCTGGGGTACCTATCGAGCGGTTTCTTATGCCTCAAAAGTCGGCGGGCTTGAGATGGTTGCCTTTGTGCTCGGCCAACCGGAACATGACGACACGGCGCTCGTTCGAGTTCACGCGGCGCGACCATGGGCTGACACCTTTGGTGGTGGTTTGCCCGGTGCCATGCCGGACTTAGACCTCGGATTTCAGGCGATCGCAGCGAAGGGTAGCGGTGTCTTGTTGTATTTAGCCCGGCAGAACCAGGTCGCTTTGCTTGATGCTATGGCTCAAGGCGAGCGTCCGCCCACCGCAGAGAATCTGCACACTATTGGTATCGGTGCTCAGGTTTTACGTGATCTGGGTTTGAGCCAGATTGAGTTGGTTTCTCGTCGTCAGTTGCCGGTGCGCGGCGTGTCAGGGTTTGGAATTGATGTGGTCAATATTGTTGACCCTCGCGAGCTGCTTGAAGAGGCGCCTGGCGAGTGGTTGACGCACTAGGGAACGGGCTTCGGTCAGTTCATAGGAAAAGCGAATGAAAATTGTTGAAGGCCAGACTGCCATCGTCAGTGAATCGGGTGTGTCAGTGGGTTCTGGCAAGCGGTTTGGGATTGTCGTCGCTCGCTTTAATCACTTTGTGACCGAGCCTTTACTCGAAGGAGCGCTCGCTGCGCTCAGCGATTATGGCGTGCGCAAAGAGGACATCACCGTTGCGCGGGTACCGGGAACCTTTGAGTTGCCTCCAGTCGCAGCTCGGTTAGCTCGGTCGGGTCGTTTTGACGCGATCATCGCCATTGGCGCTGTCATTCGAGGTGGAACGCCTCACTTCGATTACGTCGCCGGCGAGGCTGCTAAGGGAACCGCTGACGTGGCGATGCAGACCGGCTTGCCGGTCGCCTTTGGTATTCTCACCTGCGATACCGTCGATCAAGCGGTTGAGCGTGCCGGTGAAGGGGCTTCAAACAAAGGCTACGAAGCAGCTCAGGCAGCTATTGAGATGGCCGATCTCAACAGTCAACTTGGGGCTTTGGGTCTTTGAAACCTAAGCTGCGCAGTCGGGCGCGTGGAGCAGCCCTTCAAATCCTCTACCAGATGGATCTAGGGGCTAGTGAAGAAGAAGCGTTCGAGCACGTGATGACGCACTTTGGAACGCCACCGCTCGATAATGGATACCTCAGAAGATTGCTCGATGGCGTGGCGTCTCGGCGTGACGAACTGTCGGAGCGCTTGGGTGCGGTTAATCCTGAATGGCGGCAAGATCGCCAAGATGTGGTGGACCGAAACCTTCTTTTGTTGAGTGCCTTTGAATTGGTCGAGGGCACCGCTCCTTTGAAGGTTGTTTTAGCCGAGGCGGGATTGCTCGCAGAGCGTTACGGCTCGGATCGCAGTTCCAGTTTTGTACGCGGCACCCTTGGACGTCTTGCTGAGGGCTTGTCGGGGTGAGCGTACAAGCCCCCGTGTCCACGCCATGGCCTGCGGAAGCCGGTGGTTTGGCGCTTCGAACCGTCGATTCGGTTGCGGGTCACACGATGGTGGTTCCGACCGGGCGCTTGCTCGGCAGGATGCCGACGCTTGCCTCGGCGCTTGATTGGCGTTTGGGTGGCCGTATTGCTCAGCGAGTCGCTGCCGAGCGATTCACGGGGCAAAGTGGAGAGCGTCTCCTGCTTTTGTTGCCGGAGCATCCCTGGCCGGTCGTGGTGTTGTTGGGTTTTGGTCAAGAGCTAGACCCTGAAGCGTTCTCATCGAGTCTTGCTCAGGTCCGCTCGCTCGGCGGCGGGCAGCGTGTTTGGCTTGATCCAGATTTAGCTCCCAAAGGCTGGCGTGCTGCGGCTCCTCAATGGTTGCGTGCCGCTGGAGAAAGACTGGTGGGACTATGAGTATCCAAACGCAGTTGGTTCAGGAGTTGGTTGCTTTAGCGATTTGCGGCGGCTCACACAAAGTGGTGCTAGCCGTCGGTTCTGACCGTTGGGATTTGCCCGTGGTTGATGGGCGCGTTGGCCCTTTGATGGGCGCAGGCGGCGAGGGCACGGTCGGCAGCGAGTTGGCTCAAGAGCTCGCAATGCTGTGCTCGATCGAAGGGCTCAGCGTCCGACGCGAGCGCTTTACCCAGGGCAAAGCGCAGATGCGATGGATGAGCGCCTCGCAGCTTGCAAAGAATTTAGATCAGCATGCTGAGGGTTCTTTTGGTGAACTCCCGGATATGGTCCAGTCCACTCCGAGTACCCTTCGAGCCCTCGATAGTCTGGATCGTTTGAGCGCTGCTTTGGTTCAGGCGGGTTCGATCAGTCAGGTCATTGACTCATGCGTTGCGGCTTGCAGCGATCTGTTTCCATCGACGGTGATGCTGCAACGAGGCGGCCAATCCGGTTGGGTTGGACCTCGAGGTGCTCTGCTCGGGGTCACTCAGAGACTCGAATCGGCTCGTCAAAAGGGCATGATGGATGTCTTCGCTCCCTGCGGTGAAGCCTATGAAGACCTGTTAGGTCGACCCCCACTTGTGGTGCTGCTTCCTTTGACGGATCAGATCGTGATTGCGTTTTCTTGGGTCGATGATGGTGTCCAGGCTCGACCGCTGGCGGCGCTGCTGGTTCAACGCTTTTGTCGCGTAGCCCTAAGACGATATAAACCTACGAATGAGATCACACCGTGAAGGTTTTGATTCTCGGAGCCGGTCAAGTCGGCGAAACACTCGCGCAGCGCTTGGTCGGTGAAGCCAGTGATGTGACCCTCGTTGATCAAGATCGCCAGCGCCTTGACCAGGTGACCGAGCACTTGGATGTGAGCCATTTTACAGGAAATGCAGCGAGTCCTGCCCTGCTCAAGGACGCGGGAATCGACACGACCGATTTGTTGGTCGCGGTGACCGATGAAGACGAGGTCAATCTTCTCGCTTGTCTCGTTGGGGGTAGTTTAGCGCCTGGCTGCACCTTGGTCGCTCGTGTTCGTGACCTTGACTTTCATGCGCATCGAGAGCTCCTCGAAGCCGGTGGAGTGCGGGTGGATGGTTGGATCAGCCCGAGGCAAGTCGCAGCCAAAGAGCTCGCCGATCTGGCCCTTCTGCCCGGCGCCGTACAGGTCAAAGAGTTCCTTGCGGGTGCTGTGCGCTTGGTGGCGAGCCGGCTGCGTTCAACCTCGGACTTGATCGATAAGGATTTGGCGACGCTTCGACAAACGGGTCAACTCGATGATCTGACCATCGTCGGGGTGGAACGTGATGGCTATTTTGTTCCGCCTAAGGGCAACACGACGCTGCGCGTCTCCGATCTTTTGTTTGCGGTTGGGCGCGGTGAAGCGCCAGACCGACTACCGTCTCTGTGCGGGCATTTGCCGCGGCGAGTTAAGAACGTCATGGTCGCCGGCGGTGGTCGTGTGGGTGTCCATTTGGCGAAGGTGCTCCTGGAGCGTGGTCTGCATGTTCGGATCGCTGAGGGCGATTTGAGACGTTGCCATGAGATTGCGGAGCGACTGCCCAAGGCGGACGTCCTCAATGGCGACTGCACCGACCAGGACTTTTTGATCGAAGAGCGCATCGCTCACGCAGATTGTTTCATTGCGTGCACCATCGATGATGAGGTCAATATTCTCACCGCTTTACTGGCGAAGAAGCTAGGCGCTAAAGCTGCCTTAGTCCGTGAGAACACCTCTCATTACACCACGTTAACGGAGAGTATTGGGGTCGATGCTGCAGTCTCAGTTCGTCACGCGGCGGTTGGATCGATCTTGCGCTACGCCCGTCGAGGCGATGTGCTCGCTGCCCAGCCTTTTGGTACGACTGAGGGCGAAGCGCTTGAGGTTCGAGCTCGTGAAACATCACCCTTGGTCAGTGCGCCGGTCGCAGAGCTTCATTTGCCGCGAGACGTGGTCATTGGTGCCGTATTGCGCAACGGTCATGTGTTAGTGCCAACCGGTGGGTTTCAAATCCAACCGGATGATCGTGTGGTCATTTTTGCTCCGCAGAGGCGGATTACCGATGTTCAAAAGCTTGTCGCTGTCGGTTTTGAATTCATCTAGCAGCGGCGGATTTCGATGTCATTAGGACGAGGCTTAGAACACGCAGCCGAACACGTTCGCCGGCGTCTTTTGATCCGCCTGATTGGCGGTCTTCTGCTTCTGCTGTCGGTTTCGATGCTGCCCTCTTTGGCGATCGCCTTTTGGATGGGCGAGCTCGATCGAGGCGCATTCGCCGCGACCATCATCATCATCGCCCCCTTAGGTTGGCTCTGCTTTCGTTATGGTCGAGGCGCACGCGATGATCTCGCAAGGCGCGAAGGTCTATTGCTGGTCAGCGTCGCCTGGTTGATCTCGATCCTGGTCGGCTCGATGCCCTTTTATTTGTACGCTCAACGGGTCACGCTCGGTGCAACCGATCAAGCGATCGTGGCGAGCTATCCTTCCCCGACAGGACGCGCCGTTCACGGGCGTTGTCACCTTGAGGGGGCTGGAGGAGCAGGCTCAGAGTTTTGCAGCATCACCAATTGCCTGTTCGAGTCTGCAAGTGGTTTTACGACCACAGGTGCGACGGTTCTTGAGCGCGGCCTATGGCGCCAAAAAAGTCGCAAGTTCTCTGAGGATTTGCCCCACGGCATTTTGCTTTGGCGAAACGTCACTCAGTGGCTCGGTGGTATGGGGATTATTGTTCTAGCGGTGGCCTTGCTGCCCTTGCTTGGGATCGGTGGCATGCAGCTGTTTCGCGCTGAAGTGCCCGGGCCGACCGCCGCTAAATTGGTGCCGCGCGTCAGTGAGACGGCGCGAACGTTGTGGACTGTTTATGGTGTGATCACCGTGGTGGTGACCGCGTTGCTGATGTGCTCAGGTGCGGGCTGGTTTTTAAGTCTAACCCACGCTCTGTCAACGGTCGCTACCGCTGGGTTTTCGCCCTTAGCCGAATCGGTTGGTGGCTTGAACTCTGCGTTTTCCGAGTACGTGATCATCGCCTTTATGTTGTTCTGCGGCGCCAATTTTGCGCTGCATCACCGGGCGGTGAGTGAGCGCCGGTTTGTCCATTGGCGAGATCCTGAGTTCCGCGTCTTTATGGTCGTCGTCGTGGGGGTTTCATTACTCACCTACGTCGCCTTGGTGGCATCTGGCACGAGTGAGGGTTTGATCGCTTTTCGCCACAGCGTGTTCACGGTAGTCAGCTTGGTGACCACCACCGGCTACGCCAGCTACGACTACATGCTCTGGGTGCCAGGCTTGCCGGTCCTCGCCATCGCGTTTTTGGCGATCTCAACCTTAGGTGGCTGCGTGGGCTCGACCTCGGGTGGCGTGAAGGTGATCCGGCTCGCCCTCGGGACGCGCCTTGCCGCGCGAGAGTTCTATCGTTTGATCCACCCACGCGGGGTGCGCCCTGTCCGCTTAGCTGAACAGCGCGTCGACTATACCGTGGTTGATGGAGTCGCGAGTTTTCTAGTGGTGTTCTTCGTCTTAGGGCTTTTGGGTGCACTCTGGCTGGCGGCCGAGGGGTTTACGCCGATTGAGAGTCTCTCGGCGTCGTTGGCTACACTGGCCAATGTTGGTCCGGCCTTGGGTGAGTTTGGGCCGTCTGGAAACTACAATAAGGTCTCGGATTTAGGTAAGGTGATGCTGTCGGGGTTGATGATCCTAGGGCGTTTAGAGTTGCTCACCGTTCTGGTTTTGTTCACTCGTGACTTTTGGAGGTGAGCGTGCAGATCGATTTACGGCAGACAGCTCAAAAGGGCGCTCAAAATATCATTTTAGACGTATCCACTCTGGCTGACTGGTCGGAGTCGAGTGAGGTGCGCCCTGGCGGAAAGGGTGCTGCAGAACTCGATTATCAGCGTCAAGGAACAGGTCTGAGGATCACTGGAGCCCTGCGAGCGGAGTTGCTCAGCGATTGTGCTGTTTGTGGTGCTCAGGTCGAGCAGACTCACGAGATTTCGGTGAGCGCAACGTTTATGCGTTCGAGTGATTTGGCAGCCGTTGATGATGATCTACGCGATGACGATGGAGTGCAGGGTTGTTTACTCGATGCTGAGGTCATGGAAGAAGAACGGTTTGAGGGTGATGTCATCGATTTAGCGTCTTGGCTACGCGATGAGTGGCGCCTGGGTCTTCCTCTGGCCTTGCGTTGCCCCGACGAGGTGTGTAGGGAAGCCGCCGCTTCAGGCCAGAAAGCGCCGGTGGATCCCCGCTGGGCTGGACTTGCAGCTTTACGTGATAATTTACCCGGAGGTGAGTGAAATGCCCGTACCTTACCGTCGCAAATCAGCTTCTCGTGCGCGTATGCGCCGCTCCCACGATGCCTTGAAGGCGGTTGGTTCGACCACTTGTTCCAACTGCGGAGAGCCTGTGCTGCCGCATCACGTATGCCGCGCTTGCGGTTTCTATAAAGGCGAGCAGGTCATCGGTGTCGGCGAAACCGCCAACGTCGAAGAAGAAGCAGAGGCTGCCGCTGAGTAAAGCGGTCAGTCCCGGTCTCGCCGGAGCGCTCTAAAGTGACTCAAAATGCAGCGTTCATCGCACTTGATGCGATGGGTGGTGACCACGCACCGGAACCTATGGTTCAGGGTGCTCTGGACGCGGTGCGCCTTGACGGGCGCGCTGTGCTGCTTTTTGGGCGCCGCGAAAGTCTTGAGCCCTTACTTAAAGGCGCCGACTACCCAGTGGATCGCCTCAAGGTGGTTCATTGTCCCGACCTGGTGCCGATGAACGCCAAGCCAGCGCGTGCGATGCGGCAAAGCGAGTCGTCGATGGCGCGCTGTTTCAAAGCGGTTAAAGAAGGCGATGCGGTGGCCGGTGTCTCCGCTGGCAACAGCGGCGCGACGATGGCGCTAGCGTTGCGCTACCTAGGCAGGATCAGTGGTGTGACACGACCGGCTATCTGCCTGACCATGCCTGGTATTGGCGGCCCTCGTCTGCTTCTTGATGCAGGCGCTAACGCATCGTGCACGGCGGAGATGTTGGCGCAGTTTGCGTTGATGGCCGATTGCTACGCTCGAGCGGTCTTTGGCATGGATTCTCCGCGCGTGGCGGTGCTCTCCAACGGCGAAGAAGAGGGCAAGGGCACGGAGCTCACCAAAGCCGCGTTTGAGCACATCAGCGAGACGACGCTCAACTTTGTGGGCTATTGCGAGGGGCGTGATTTGTTCACCGATGCTGTCGATGTGATCGTCACCGATGGGTTTACTGGTAACGTGGCGCTCAAAACTCTTGAGGGCACAGCCCGCTTTATTGTGGCTCAACTCAAAGTTGAGATCGGCGGATCCTTACTTGCGATGGCTGGCGCGATGCTGGCTAAGGGTGCCTTTGAGGGGCTCAAGGAGACGCTTGATCCAAGCCAGTACGGTGGCGCCCCTTTGCTTGGGCTCAACGGCCCCGCGATCATCGCCCATGGCTCTTCGGATGCGCTCGCTATCCGCTCTGCTATTCGGGTCGCCGAGCGCTGCGCTGAGCAGGACCTGACCGTGCAAATTGAGTCCGCCCTGAGCCAATTAACTGCGTAATCAACGCGCAGTTGACACAAACCTTGGTCCACGTTCGATGCCTCGCATTGGACAGGAGCATCGTTATGCACCGTAGCCGTATTCTAGGGACAGGGTCCTACCTGCCCGAACGTGTGATCACCAACCATGATCTTGAGAAGCTCGTTGAGACCAACGACGAATGGATTACCTCTCGTACAGGGATCCGCGAACGTCGCCAGGTCGGTGACGGGCAGGCTTGCTCTGATTTAGCCCTTGAAGCTTCGCGACGAGCGATCGCTGATGCGGGCATCGACGCGAGCGAGATCGAGATGGTCGTGATCGGAACCGTCACGAGCGATATGCCCTTCCCATCGACTGCCGTGTTGGTGGCGCAGGCGCTGGGTTTGAAATGCTGCGCATTTGATCTCTCAGCTGCCTGCTCCGGCTTCATGCACGCGCTGGCCATGGCGGACAATGCGGTGCGTACTGGCATGATCAAAAAGGCGCTGGTGATCGGCGCTGAGGCGCTCACCACCATCGTCAATTGGGAAGACCGTGGAACCTGCATCTTGTTTGGTGATGGCGCCGGGGCTGCGATCATCGGCTGCACCGATGCCAACGACCCTAAAGGGCTCGGCCCGATTCATCTGCATTCGGATGGCTCGTTAGCGGAAGAGTTGTGCATCCCAGCAGGTGGCAGTCGCACGGAATTGACCCCCGAGCTGCTGGCTCAAAAGAAGAACAAAGTGCACATGACCGGAAACGTCATCTTCAAGCATGCCACGCGCAACCTCGCCTCGGTGGCTCAAGAAGCGCTTGAGTCCGCAGGGTGGACCGCTGACGATGTGGACCACGTGATCGCTCATCAGGCCAATCTGAGGATTCTCGATGCCTGTTTGAAGCGCTGCGGTATGCCCAGCGATAAGCTGTTCGTGAATCTAGACCGCTATGGCAACACCTCGGCAGCAAGTCTTCCGATCGCTTTGGATGAAGCGCGCCGTGAAGGGCGCCTCAAATCCGGCGATAAATTGCTCTTCCTCGCCTTAGGTGGCGGCATCGTGTGGTCCGGTGGGACCTGCACGCTCTAAAGGAGATAGCAGATGACTCGAGCATGGATTTTCCCCGGTCAAGGCGCACAGATCGTGGGCATGGCAGTCGACCTTGCAGAGCGCTTTTCTGAGGCTCGCGACACCTTGGCCGAAGCGGATGATGCGCTCGGCTTTAGCCTGAGCCAGCTGATGGCGGAGGGGCCAATGGAGACATTGACCCTGACCGCAAACACCCAGCCAGCTATTGTAGCGCATTCGGTCGCTGTCGTGCGGGTCTTACGAGCCGCTGGCGTCGATGAGCCGATTGCGGTCGCAGGTCATAGCCTCGGCGAATACAGCGCGTTGGTCGCGTCTGGGGCTTTGACGTTGTCGGACGCATTGCGTTCGGTGCGCGCTCGAGGTCAGTTCATGCAAGACGCGGTTCCGGCTGGGGTGGGCGCCATGGCGGCTGTGATCGGACTCGACGCCCCCACGGTGACCAAAGTGTGCGCAGAGTTGTCGAGCGACCAAAGCCTCGTGTGTGCGGCGAACTTCAACGACCCCACGCAGACGGTGATCGCAGGTCATAAGGCAGGCGTTGAGTCGGCGATGCCAGCGCTCAAAGAAGCGGGCGCTCGGCGCGTGCTTCCCTTGCCGGTTTCGGCTCCCTTTCATTGCCCTTTGATGGCGCCCGTTCAGCCGCGCCTTGATGAAGTGCTCGGCAAGATCAGCGTGAGTGAACCCTCGATTCCGGTGGTCGCTAATGTCGACGCCGTCGCCAATCGTGACGGCAGCAGGATTCAGGGTTTACTCGTAGAGCAGGTGTGCGCGCCGGTTCGTTGGGTGGATTGTGTCGAGACGCTGCGCGCTCAAGGAGCGGATGAGCTGCTCGAATTGGGTCCAGGAAGAGCGCTCGCCGGGATGGTGCGCCGCATCGACAAAGAACTCCCGACAACCAGTCTAGGGACCGCAGATCAGATCACCGCCTATTTGGAGGCTCAATCATGAGTGTTGCTTTAGTCACCGGCGCAAGCCGCGGGATTGGCCGAGCGATCGCCCTTGCGATGGCTCAAGCTGGTCATCATGTGATCATTAATTATGCTGGCAATGAGGCGGCCGCAGACGAGACGTTAGCGGCCGTTCAAGCCGCCGGTGGCTCCGGCCAAACGTTGCGCTTTGACGTCGGTGATGACGCCGCCGTTTCGGGAGCGATGAAGAGCATTCTTAGCGAGCATGGGCAGATCGATGTGTTGGTAAACAACGCTGGGATCTCAATCGATGGCTTGCTGATGCGCTTCAAGGCGGATGACTGGGATCAGGTTTTAGCGACCAATCTTCGCGGCGCGTTCTTGACCACCAAAGCGGTGGCGCGTCCGATGCTCAAAGCCCGAAGCGGTCGAATCATCAACATCGGTTCGGTCGTGGCAGCTGCGGGGAGCGCCGGTCAGCCGGCTTATTGCGCAGCGAAAGCCGGGCTCGAGGGTTTGACCCGGCTTGAAACTTGCGAAACTTCCGTGTCCGCAACCGGCAACTGGAGCGCAGCATGTCTCGATCGTCTTCCATAGCAGTCCTGATTGCGCTCAATGCGTTGCCGCTTTACGGCGTCATCGCCTGGGGCTGGCAGAGTTTCGATCTGATTTTTCTGTACTGGCTCGAGAACCTATTCATCGGTGTATTCACCGTACTGCGTATGCTCGTGCGGCCTTACCGGCACGGCGTCGATCTGGTGTTGCCGCTGTTCTTCGTTCCTTTTTTCACGATGCACTACGGCATATTCTGTTTAGTGCACGGCAGCTTTATATTTGCGTTGTTTGGTCCGGAAGACTTTGTAACTTCCGGTTTGACCGGCCCGCTTGCCAATATCTGGCCGGTGCTGCAACACAGTAGTTTGTTCTGGGCGGCATTAAGCCTGTTGCTGCTGCAATTGTTCGACTGGTTGCGCGATATCCGCC
>JBDQPD010000072.1:0-17442 GCA_040260805.1 Myxococcota bacterium
CTCTTGACCCACAGGGACCCCAAATTGCTCAAGGTCCCAACCCTTACCGCGGTAAGGGTTGGGACCTTGAGCAATTTGGGGTCCCTGTGGGTCAAGAGGATATGGCCTTTACGCTCTTGATGTTCGATGTGGCGACGCTCAATGGTGCGCAGCGATTAGGACTTCGTGTGTCGACTCAGCAGCGTGAGGATCACCACCACCTTTGGCGTTATGTCGGCTATTTGATGGGCGTCGATCCCCAGTTATTACCCAGCACAGCCTCTGAGGCGGAGGCCTTGCACCGAGCGATCTCCAAGCGGCAGCGTCACGACTCGAAAAATGGGCGTGCGTTGACCGATGGGATGGTGGATGCGCTGTCGAGTCGGGCTCCCTTCTTTTTGCCGCGAGAGGGGCTCTCGGCGCTCTGTTACCGGCTATTAGGCCCCGAGCTAGGTCGCTACCTTGGGCTTAAAAACGCGGTGAAATGGCATCTGCTTTTTCAGGCTGCAGTTCCTGCGCTTAGGGCGGTGCAAAAGAGCGCCGAAACCAACGAACTGATCGGTCGCTCGCTCGAGCGTATGGCGATTCAATGGGGTGAATGGGCGATCAGCGAGGGCTTAGGTGATGAGCCCGCTCGTTTCCCCATTCCGGGGATCATGCGTTAATCGGGTTCAAGGAATTGCATCGCAGCCGTTTCGCTTTACTCTAAGCGCATGAAAATAATCATCGCACGAACCTTGATCTGCTCGCTCGTCGTTGCTGCGGCGCCGGCACGAGCCGACCGCCTGCTTCCAACCTATTTGATCTTAGCCGAGTCCCAGGTGCTCGAAGGGGACCGGGCTTGCGTACAGGCTTGCTTTAGCGACATCGACTGCGGCGAGGGGGCCTGCACCGACAGTCCGGTGGGGCGAGTATGCGTCGAGAATCAATCGGTTGAGAGCTGGGGCGCTTGTCCAGAGGGACCGAGCAGCTGCACGAACGACCAAGTCTGCGCTCGAACCAACAGTGGACTTGAAGCCCTTGATGACTTTGTCGAGCACAAGCGTCGGCGCGGTTTTGGCGTCGAGGTCGTGACACCGCCCCAAGTTTTGCTCGGCACAGAAAGCACACGAGACGAGCGCGCTCTGCGTCTTCGGGAGTGGTTGCGTCAGCGCCACGAGGAGGGTGGGCTTGAGTATCTTTTGATCATCGCCTCGCCCAACGACAACAGCCCTTTTCCGATGATGCAGATGCAGCCCGCCCATAACGCCACCCAGCCGTGGGCTTCCAACTTTGAATTGATCCCCACAGATACGCCCTATGCGTCACTTTATGGCGACTGGGATGCCGATGGGGATGGCGTCTACGGGGAGTTCGGCGAGGTGGGTAATGATCCTGCTACCAGCGGCGACTTTGGTGAAGCAGGGATCAACTTTAACGCGGACCTCGCGGTGGGGCGTATTCCTTACTACAACAACGCACCGGATGTGGACGCCATTTTACGCAAAACGATGCGGTATCAAATGGAATCGGAAGACTTGATTGGTTGGCGTCAGCACGCGCTGATCGCCACCGAAGGTCAGAACCGCTATTTTTACGGCGAGCAGCTGAGATCCGGGGTCCTAGAACCGAATCAAGTGAGCTACACTCGGTTGTACGATGCCGAATGTTACGACGAGCTTCGCGGCGACGAGGACTGTGACTTTCCGCTCAGCGAAGCGCCTGAAGTTGACGTGTGCAGCGTGGACAATGTGGCGAGCGCTTGGGAAGAAAACCAGCCGGGTATGGTCACCTGGTTGACCCACGGCTCGGGCGCAGGAGCAGCCCACGTCATGAGCAACGCGGTGGCTGCACGGTTACCGGTTGATCGGCAGGTTTTTACCTTTCAAGCCTCGTGCTTGAACAGCTTACCGACGAGCTCAAACAACATCAGCTATGCCCTCCTCAAAGGGCCCGCAGTGAGCGCCATTGGCGCCACGGCGATCAGTCACGGTCCGGGCAGTCCGGTGAATCTTCTCGTCACGGATGGGAACGCGAGCATGGGCTACGGTTACCTCAAACATCTCATTCAAACGAAGTTGAGCACGGGTAAGGCGCTGACCGCTCTGCGCGCCGAGCGTCCACCAGGCGCCTGGTGGTTTCACAAGAACGCGCTCGCCTTTGTGCTCTATGGTGATCCCGAGGTTAGTCTGTGGGATCATGGTCCTGCGGCGATCATTTCGGCGCCCGAATCGATCACGGTCGCCGAAGGCAGCGAAGCGTCTCATTCGGTCTCCGCAGTATCGAGCGATTCAAGCGTCGAGGTTCGTTTTAGCGATCTGTTACCATGGATGCGTTACGAGGAGGGTATGTTGGTGCTAAGTCCGGGGTTTGACGACGCCGGTACCTATCAAGTGAGCGCCGAATCGGTGACCAACACGCCGGTCGTTCAGGTGATTGAAATTGTGGTTGAGAATACGAACCGAGCGCCGGAGTGGACCTGTCCGATCGAGCGCGTCCAAACCCCGTGTATTTTCGTCCCCGTGGAAGACCCTGATGGAGACCCGATCACCATCTTAGTCGATGGGACCGAGTTGGGTACCTCAGATGGTCAGGGGGTCAACGTCTGCCGCTCCACTCAGCTCAGTCACAGCTTGAGCGCAACGGACGGCGAGCTCACGTCGCAGTGCGATCTCGCCTTTATCGCCGCTGAGCGAGAGCCGTCGGATCCTGCCTCTGGGTGCGGATGTTCTGGCTACTCGCCAGGGGTCTATCTTTTGATGATCGCCTTGGCGGGTCGACGGAGACGACGATGAAGCGCGAGTTTTGGGCAGAGCGTTGGTCCGAGGGATTGATCGGCTTTAATCAAGCCGAAGCGAACGGCTATCTACAGACGCATTGGCCGTCGCTCGGGCTCGCCGCTGACGCTCGTGTGTTGGTCCCGCTCTGCGGTAAAACCGTCGATATGTTGTGGCTTCGAGCCCAGGGCCATGCGGTCGTAGGGGTTGAGTTCGTCGAGCAAGCTATCCACGACTTTTTTAACGATCACCAGATCCCTTATGAGCCGACAGCGCTAGGTTGGCGGGCGACCGATGACGGCCCGTCGTTGACCCTAATTGGGCATGACTTTACCACCTTAAAACCTGGGCAAGTCGGTCGAATCGATGCCGTTTACGACCGAGCGTCAGTGGTGGCTCTACCCGCAGACATCCAAGAGCGATTTGGTGCCTCTTTGGGGGCGCTAGTTAGCCCGGGTAGCCCTGGTTTGTTGCTCAGCTTTGAGTACCCCAAAGGTGAGCGCGATGGACCACCGTTTGCGACGGATGCCGAGCGGCTTGACCATCTTTTGAGCGCAAACTTTGAGATTGAGGCTTTGGCCCGGCATAATCTAGATTCGCAAGACGTCGAGCGCTTCGGTGTCGCATGGTGTGCCGTGACGGTTTATCGATTGAAGCGCCAAGGTGTCGTGGAGGGTCGTTGATGTTTCGCCAAGCCGTTTACGTTTCGAGCGAACTGACTGAGCAGCCTTTCTTTGCCGCAGCGTTGCGGATGATGGGTTGGTCGTTGGTCCCCTACGCCCAGCTTGATCACGCTTTGAATCATCTGCGTAAATCCTCGGCAGATGCGCTTATTCTCCATGCCCCCCTGGTGGGCATCGAATTGAGTCAGCCTCTGGTCGACCGTATTCAGCGAGCGGCCGATACCAAGATCGTGATTCTGGGCTCTGATGATCTTCGAGACACCCGCACTCAGCGCGTGGTACCCGAGCCCGTTAGCGCTGCCGAACTCGCGAGCTCGCTCTCGGCTCTTTGTCCGACCGAGGGCAAGGTCATCCTTCATGATCTTTTGCAAAGCGAGACCTTTGAATCGTTTACACAAGAGGCAGTCGGCTATCTCTTGAGCCGCGCAGCTGCCACCCAATGGCACCCAGGTCAGGTCTTGTTTCGGCGCAACGAGCCCGGTGATACGATGTTCTTTATCCTGACCGGGAGTATGGACATTTCGCTCGATGGGCACTCGCTGGTCACCCTTGGGACCGGCAGCCTCTTTGGGGAAATGGCGATGCTTCAGGGGACCCCGCGCAGCGCCACAGCCACTGCGGTGGAGCCGACCGTTTTGTTAGAGGTTCCTGCGACCGTCGTTGAGCAAGCTGATGCAGAGTTTCGAGCGGTTTTGTTTGAGTTGATCTCGCGTACCTTGATGGGGCGACTCGAGGAATCCAACCGCTTTGTATCGAGCATCGAGGACGCCGAGCTTGTCGAGATCGCCGAGCTGGACTCCGAGCTGGTTGCCGAGGCTGCGGTCGTCGACGAGGTCGCCCTGGTCGATGGGGCAGCCTTTCAAGGCGAGGTCCTCGTCGCAGAGCCCGTCTAAGGCAGCTTGCTCAGCCGAGCGAGGTCACGGGTCATGTTCTTTTGGTGCGCCTCGATGGTGCCGCCACCGATCTCGAGCAGTTTGGCGTCACGCCACAAACGCTCGACTTGATACTCCGACATGTAGCCATAGCCGCCGAGCACTTGAATCGCCCGATCGGCGATGTTCTTGCCCGCTGTTGAAGCGAAGAGTTTGACGCCGTCGCTGTCGATCCGCTGGCCTGAGTCGCCCAAACCCATCTCACTAGCCGTCGCATATACATAGGTTTTGGCAGCCATGAACTCGGCATAACTCTCGGCGATGTGGCGCTGGACTTGACCAAAGGCGCGCAGCGGTTTGCCAAAGCTTTTTCGGTCCGTTGCGTACTGATTCATGACCTCAACGCAGCGTCTCGCTAAGCCCACACTCATCGCAGCGAGGGTGACGCGTTCGATCTCAAGGTTGCGCATCATCGAGAGCATCGCGCCGCCCTCTTTACCCACTAAGTTGGTCGCCGGCACGCGGCAGTTATCGAACACAAGCTCCGCCGTTGAGGAGGCCCTCATGCCCAGCTTGCCGTGCAGGCGCTGTCCAAGCTGGAACCCGGGCATCCCCTTTTCGACCAAGAACAAGCTGACGTCTGCGCGGCCCTCGCCGGTCCGTGCGTAGACCAAGAAGACATCACCGAGTTCTTGGTCATTGAGCGCGCCGTTGGTGATCCACATTTTGGCGCCGTTGAGGACAAAGCTGTCACCGTCACGCGTCGCCGTGGTCTTCATACCCAGGACGTCGGTGCCTGCGTTGGGCTCGCTCATCGCCATACCGCCGACCAACGAGCCGTCGCAGCAGCCCGGTAAAATCCGGTGGCGCTGCTCGTCGTTGCCGTTGATGTTGAGGTTGTTCGCAAAGAGCATTGAATGCGCCAGATAGGCGAGGCAAAACCCCGGATCTGCAGCAGAGAGTTCCTCATGGACAATCACCGCAGCCGTTGCGTCAAAGCCGCTGCCGCCAAACGCTTCATCGACCGTCACACCGAGCAGCCCTTGCTCACCAAGTTTCCGGAATAAGGGCAGATTAAAGCGTTCGTCTCGGTCAAACTCTTCAGCCTGAGGATCAACCTCTGACTCGGTAAACTGCCGAACCATCTGACGCAGTGCGAGGTGATCTTCTGTTGGGTTAAACAGCTTCATGGTTGGCGGTCCTTGTTTGCGGCTGAGCACCGCCTAGCACAGCCAAGCAGCGGCCCCAACTACTGCCTGTGTGATTGCGGTCGATGCTTTTCAATGATCCCGACAAAGCCAAGGACTAAAAGAGCATAGGTGAGCGGCGTTTCTAGGGTAAACCCGCCCTCATAGGCATAGTTTCCGGCGCCGACAGCCCAGGTCTCGATCACACCATCAGCGAGGGCGGTGACCGCCGCTAGCAAGACGGCGCCCGCTTGCGCCTTACGACTTTTGATGCGGACCAACCCCCAGAGCCCAAACGGCAGGGTAAAGACGATCATGTTGACCGGCGTTTGTTGCGCCAGTGACCAACCGTAAAAAGCTAGGGTAATCGCTAAGAGGATCAGCAGCATTCGCTCGACATCGGGCCACTTCGTGAACTGGTGAATCATCAGGTGGAGCGCACCCAGCCACACACCACTTGAGGTAAACAAGACCACCAATTCGATGGGGACCGTACCGGTGATAAAGAAGACGCTCTTGTTGTAGTGCCATCCGCCGGTATGCGTCCCGACCAGCTCGACCACTAGATCGGCTAAGCCGACCAGCACACCGCCGCGCAGGAGATGCTTTCGAGCCAGCGCTCCACCCGGGGCTGGAGGGCGCCAAAAGAAGAATCCGGCTCCCACCGCTGCGACCGCTGCGATCAGCGTGAGTTCTTGTCCGCTCATGCCGCCGGCAGCCGACCTGCGAGCACCTCGGAGAGCGGCTGCGTGGTATCAAACCGTGCGAGGATGATCTTGAGGATTGCGGTGATCGGCGCTGCCAAAAGCATGCCCACGACACCCCAGATCAAGCCCCAGAAAATCAAGGCGAGCAGAATGGTTAGAGGGTGCAAGTCTAAGCCGTCGCCCATCAGGCGCGGCTCGATCGCATTACCGACCGTCATCTGAAAGGCGCCGGGCAGAAGAATCACGGCGACGATGATCAAGGTCGAGTCGAACTGAACCAAAGCCATCGGCACAGGCAGTAAGGTGGCGATGATCGAGCCGACCGACGGAATGAAGTTGAGGATGAAGGCTAAGAAGCCAAAGAGTAAGGCGAGCTCGAGCCCGAAGAGCCAGAGGATCAAGCCAACGACGATCCCGGTGACCGCCGACGTCGCAGCCTTGGTCATGAGATAGCGACGGATCTTAACATCCATCTCGCCCCATAAGCCGTCTCGTTCTTCGTGCGCTTTGCGGCCTAGAATCAGGTAGATGGCAAAGACTTGAACCAAAACAGCGGTGGTCAGGACCTGCACGATCCCGCCTGCAGTATTTTGGAGTACCGATACGAAGGGGATGTTCCGCAAGGCTCGAAGCAGGTCTTCTTTTTTGTGGAAATCAAAGCCGAATTTTCCGGCAAGCCCAAAGACACGATCCACCAAACCGACCAAACGATCTTTGTACAGGTCGGCGTTCTCAACCAGCCCTCCGATCGACGTGAACAAGATGATGCTGAGTAAGCCGAGAATGACCGAAATGGTGCAAAACGCCGTGAGCAGCGCAGCCCAGCGTGGCGCCTTGAGCTGAACTTGTAAGCCGTCGACCAAAGGCGCCACGAGGTAGGCGAGCATCAGCGCCAGCACAAAGGGGACGAGCACCGGCCTCATCCAGTGCAGCGCGAACCCAGCCGCCACCGCTGCGAGGATCAACAACGACACCGTATTGAGTCGGTTTTGTTCGATTGTGGGAGCCATTATTCGCCCTTCATCGGTTTCCAGCTGTCGTACTTAGCAGCCGGACCAGGCCCTGCGAATACCTGAAGAATGGTCGTTGGTCGTGCACCGTTTTCAAAGCGCACTTGCGCGCCAGCGGGCACAAACACCGCAGAACCCACAACGACGACATGTCGTTTGCCGCCGTGTCCGTACCCGACCACATCGTCGCTTTGGACCACCTGCGCAGGTGGAGTCATGGCGCAGCCGGCCGCCAAGAACGAGAAGATGGTGATCAGGTTGCGCATCGTATCCTCCTGACTTTGCTTGGAGGAGATTGTTGACGCCGGCAAGGTGGTCGATCGCTCGTTTGCCAAAATTACGCTATTTTGGTGGGCTTTAGCCGCAAACAGCAGCGGTTGATGAGTCAAAATAAGTGGTTTTTGAATGCCCTGCGGATTCTAGAGTGGGGGTGAGTTGACCGCTTGGGCTAGAACACGTTCTATTGTCATCCGGAGTCGCTCTTATGCCCTCAGCCGAAGCGAAAAAGCATCTCGCCAACATACCGGGGAGCGACAGCCTCTTGGAGTTGATGCACCTCAACAAAGACCCGGTGCGGTTCTTTCATGAGCGCTACGACGCGCACGGCCAGGTCTTTCGGACCCGCTTTATCTACCCAGTGGTCTTCATGATCGGTGCCGAGGCGAACCGCTCGATTATGATCACCAACCGCTCGAAGTTTAGCTTTGGTAGAGGCTATCACCAGACCTCAATCCGGCGTGTTTTTGATGGCTCAATCATGCTCCAAGATGGGGCGGATCATGCGAGGACACGCGCGATTTTGCAGCCCGCTGTGGACCGCCTAGCGCTCAAGCAAAGCGTCACCAAAATCGGTCAGCTTTGGGCAGAGATGGGTGACACGCTCTCCGATGGCGCTTGGTATGACTGCTACGACGCCGGTCAGCGAAGTACGTACCGTGTCGCAGGGCACGCGCTGATCGGTTTAGAGACGCGGGCAGAAGCCGACGCGCTGCACGCAGACTTTGCGGCCTTGATGCGCGGCCTGATGGCGGCGGTTCCGATCGCCTTTCCGTTTAGTAATATGGCGCGAGCTTTGGCGGCGCGTGAGCGCTTGGTCAAAGCGCTCGAGCCTCGGATTGAGGCGGCAAGGACCAGACCGCCGGATGGGATGCTCGATCTGCTGGCTCATCATGGGCTTGATGGTAACGACGCGCTGACGGTGCGCGAAGTGGCTGAGCAGGTGCTGCTTTTATTCTGGGCTGGCTACGACACGACAGCGAGCTCGGTCTCGTGGTTCTTCCACGTGCTCGCTCGCCATCCGGACCTTCAGGCGCGCATCGCCGCCGAGATGAGCGAGGTGGTCGGCGATGACATCAGCGAGATCATGAGCGCGAAGTTGCCGGTGACCGATGCCTTTGTCCGGGAAATTGAGCGGATGTACCCTTCGGTGTTGTTTTTCCCGCGCATTGCGATGGAAGACATCGATTTTGCTGGGTTCACGATCCCCAAAGGGACGCCCACCTTCTATTCGCCGTACATGAGTCATCACGACCCCTTGAGCTTTGATCGCCCCGACGAGTTCGATCCCGAGCGGTGGCTCAACCCGGACAAGTCTTTGCGTCCTAAATCGAGCCTGCTTGTTGGCTTTGGAACCGGTCCGAGGACCTGTTTAGGTAAGCCCTTTGCGGTGGTTCAGTTCCGTATTCTTTTGCACCATATTTTGCGGCGTTTCGTGATTGAGCCGGATCCGGACTGTCAGCCGACAGTGATGGGTTTGCCGATCCATCATCCGGTGGACTCACGTATTCGGTTTGTGCCGCGCACCTAGGAGCTTTTCATGCGCACTGCGCTTTGTGATGACCTCGGCATCAAGTACCCAATCTTTGGTTTTACGCCCTCTCCAGCGGTCGCCGTAGCGATCTCAAAGGCTGGCGGTTTAGGCGTGCTCGGGACGATTCGCTACACCGACTCAGCCGAGCTTGAAGAGGCGCTGACCTGGATGGACGAACAGCTCGATGGGATCCCCTACGGCGTGGACGTGGTGATCCCGCACAAGATTATGGAGGGCGGGCAGGCGCAAGAGCTTGAGCAGATGATCCCGCAGCACCATCGCGAGTTCGTCGAGCAGGTTCTAGCCAAACACGGCGTCACCGGTTTGGATGAAACGTCGCGGGCGGCGGCGATCACCGGGTGGATGCACGATCAGGCGCTCGGACAAGTCGACGTCGCCTTTAAGCATCCGGTAAAATTCATCGCCAATGCGCTCGGCGCGCCGCCACCCGAGGTCATCGCCAAAGCGCGTGCGCTCGGGATCAAGACGGCGGCGCTCGCTGGTAAGCCCAAACACGCTCAGCGTCATCGAGAGGCTGGCGTCGATTATGTGGTGGCTCAAGGTCACGAGGCAGGCGGTCACTGCGGCGAGGTGACCACCATGGTCTTAGTGCCTGAGATCGTCGATGCGGTGCATCCTACGCCCGTCCTCGCAGCCGGTGGTATCGGGTGCGGACGGCAAGCGGCTGCGGCGATGGCGCTCGGCGCACAAGGTGTGTGGCTAGGCAGCCTGTGGCTGACGTCAGAAGAGTATAAGCTCGAGCCTCAGACCGAACGCGGCATGTCGGTGGTGCAAGAAAAGCTGATCGCAGCCACCTCGTCAGACACGGTCCGCTCGCGGGTGATCAGCGGTAAGCCGGCGCGCATGCTCAAGACCGAATGGACCGAAGCCTGGACCGCCGAGGGCTCTCCGGGGACGCTGCCGATGCCGCTGCAAGGCATGCTCGTTGCCGAAGCTGAGGCGCGCATTCGCGGCGACCAAAACCAAGCGCTGCTCGGCTCTCCGGTCGGGCAGATCGTCGGCCGAATGAACGCCATCGAGCCGGTCGCCAAACAGATCGATGATTTGGTAAGCGAGTTTGAGCAGACCGTCGAGCGAATGGGTGGGTTCAGCTAAGACCGGCAGTGTTCGCTCGATCCGCTAACGATCGAGTCCACCTTTGCGTCCGTCAACGATCGAGAGCCATCCCTCAAATTACGATGAAAAGATGCGTAAAGTCATAAGCTGGACGGGTGACGTCAAGCGATGGCGTGGTTGAGTGCTCGGGCTCGTGGCTTGTGCGCCCCTTTGGCTGAGCGCACATCCAATTAGACAAAAATATCAGCAATCCGATAGCCTCTCTAAAGTCTGGGAGAGCACGTCAGCATGGATGAATTTCAAGAGGTTGAAGAGATCGGTCTGGGTTCGAACCTAAAAAACGCCGCCAGCGGCGTGGTGGTCGGCTTAGCCATGTTCTTTGGGGCGTTCCCCTTGCTCTGGTGGAACGAAGGGCGCGCTGTGGACACCGCTCGGATGCTCACCGAGGCGAAGGGGGGCGTGGTCTCGATCGACGCGGCGGCGGATCCAAGCAGCCATGAGGGACAGCTGGTCCATCTCCAAGGTGAGCTACAGATCGACGAAGAGGTGGTCGACTCGACCTTTGACGTTCGGGTCAAAAGACCCGGTTTGATGCGTCAGGTTGAGATGTATCAGTGGAAACAGAAGGTAAAGACGAAGGAAGAGAAGAAGGTGGGCGGGGGGACCCGCAAGATCAAGACCTACAGCTACACGAAGACCTGGTCCAAAGAGGCGATCTCTTCAGGCTCGTTCAAGCGCCCGGAAGGGCACGAGAACCCGTCGATGCCCTTTGGGAGCTGGAGCGGGCGCGCGAAGGCGGGCAAGCTCGGTGCGTTTACCGTGGACTCGGCGGTGCTCTCCGAGGTCGACGCCCGAGAGCCTCTCAAGCTCGAAGATGAGTTCATGGCGAAACTCAAAGAGCGTGTGGGTGGGCGAGAGGTCGCTCTGCAAGGCGAGGGCAACACCGCCTACGTCGGCAACTCTGATTCGCCGCAGATCGGTGACTTAAGGATTGGCTATTATCAGCTCAAGTCAGACGTCAGCGTCATCGCAGAGCCGACCAGCGGTCTGCTTCAAGCCAAGACCATGAGCAACGGGGAGCGCTTATTGATCGTCGCTGCGGGCCAAAAAAACGCTCAAGAGATGATCGAATGGGAAGAGACCAAGAACACTTTCATGACCTGGTTGATCCGTTTGGGCGGCTTCTTGCTCATGTTCTTCGGCGTCAAGTCGATGCTGAGCATCGTCGTAGCCTTGGCGAACATTTTACCCTTCTTGGGCGGTTTCGCCGAGTTTGGGACCAGCTTAATCGCGACGGTGATCGCTGCGCCTTGTGCGTTGATCACCATCGCGCTCGCTTGGATCGTGTACCGGCCGATCATTGGGGTCAGCTTGCTGGTCGTTGGCGTGGTGATTGCGGTGGCGCTGATCGTCAAGGGTAAGCGGGACCATAGGGTCACGCTTCCTGATGGTACCCAGGTCGAACTTCCCGGCTAGTTCGCTCACGGTTCGCTTTGCGGCCTCTGGTACTAGAACGTGTTTCAGTGCTACGGGGCACGCCCTGAGCGGAGGCCGATTTGGCGGGCTACGATTATATTGTTGTAGGGGCAGGTTCAGCCGGCTGCGTGATCGCGAGTCGCTTGTCTGAATCGCCGGATTGTAAGGTGCTTTTACTCGAAGCCGGTCGCAGCGACCGCACCGCAATCTGCAAAGTGCCCGGGATGATGTCCGTGCTGCACACGGTGCCGCAGGTCAAAGCGATGTTCGACTGGGGCTACAAAGCCAAACAACGCCCAGAGACCGTCGATCGGAAGATCCCCTATGTCCGCGGTAAGGTCATGGGTGGATCATCAGCGATTAACGGCTTGTTGTTCGTGCGCGGTCACAAGAGAAACTACGATGAGTGGGCTGAAGAAGGCTGCACCGGCTGGGATTACGACTCGGTCCTGCCGTACTTTAAACGGCTCGAGACCTTTGAGGATGGGGAGAGCGCATTGCGCGGTGGTGGGGGTCCGGTCCAAGTGACTCGCCCCAGCGAGATCAGCCCGGTCTCTGACGCCTTCGCCGATGCCATCACCAACAGCTTTGGCGTCGACCGAATCGACGACTACAACGGCGAGCAGCAGACCGGCGCGTCGTTGATCCAGATGTCGGTCAAAGATGGCCTGCGCTACAGCACCTCTCAAGCCTACATAGAGCCGCACAAAGCGCGCCCCAATTTGACCGTTGAAATCAACGCTCTAGTTCATAAAGTTGTTATTAAAGATGGGCGAGCCGTTGGGGTCGAATACAGCGTCAAGGGTGAGACCCGAAAAGCGAGCGCCTCTAAGGAGGTTGTGCTCAGCGCCGGCGTGATCGGATCGGCGCAGATTCTCATGCTTTCAGGGGTTGGTCCTGCGGATCATTTGAGTGAGCATGGGATCGACTGTCACGCGGACTTGCCGGTCGGTCAAAACCTGCATGATCACCTCTTTTTCCCGATGGTCTATACGGCGCCTCGAGGCGGTCATCGTGGCACGCCCTGGCACTTCTTTTCGGGGATGTTTAAAGAGCGTTTGCTGGGTGGCACTTGGTTTGGCCGAACGGTCTTTGAGACCTTTGGCTTTGTCCCCTTGATGCGCCAAGATGGGGTGCCGGACTTACAGATCCACGCGCTGCCTTGGGCGTACCCAGCTCCCAATCAAGACGCCCCGGTTCGACCGACCGTTGATCTGCGCCCGTGCCTGACGATTTTACCGACGCTGATCTACCCTAAGAGTCGCGGCGAGGTCCGGCTCAAGAGCGCAGACCCCACGGCGCACCCGTCGATTGATCCTGCGTTCCTGAGCGAACAGGCGGACGTCGACTTTATCATGCAGGCGATCGAGCGCATCCGGCACACCTGCGAGGACCCGGCGGTGGCGCATGAGCTCACCGGCGAGCTCGAGCCGGGACAACCCTTTATGGATAAAGCAGCCATGCTCAAGGAGCTGCCGAACCGAGTGCACACGGTGTATCACCCCGTCGGCACCTGCCGCATGGGCGTCGACGAACGCGCCGTGGTGACCCCAGAGCTTAAAGTGATCGGTGTGGAGGGGCTTCGCGTCGCCGATGCCTCCATTATGCCCAACGTGATCGGTGGAAACACCAACGCGCCGAGCATCATGATCGGTGAAAAAGCGGTGGACCTGATTCAGTCCTAGGCGACCTTAAGATGGGTCCCGTAAGACCTGATTCGCGCGCAGCCGGTTTTGGAGATAGTCGTGCGCGGTGATCGCCTCGTAGCGCGCTGGGCTTTGTTCATCGACGCATGAGGGCATCGGCGTGAGCAGAACGTCAGGGTGCGGATGGATAAAGAAGGGCATGGAGAAGCGCTCATTGCGCTGCCCTGGAGGCGCCACCACGCGATGGGTGGTCGCTGGGAAGCGGCCGTTGGTGAGCCGCTGAAACATGTCGCCGGTGTCGGCGATGAGTTGGCCTGGCACCGGATGAATCGGCATCCACTGACCCTCGTTGGTGAGCAGCTCAAGACCGGGCTCCGTCGCTTCGGACAGTAAGGTCATCATGTTGATGTCCTCGTGCGCAGCAGCCCAGACGGCGCCGGGCTCGAGGTTATCGGCCTTAGGTTTGGGGTAATGGATGCTGCGCAAGACGGTGTTGCCGCCCACGAGTAAGCGGGTAAATTCGTCGCGCGGTAGCTCAAGGTATTCGGCGAGCGCTTCGAATAAGGCGACCCCGCAGGCTTGGAGTTCGTCGTAAAATTCCAACATCGCTGGCTGGAACTCAGGAAGCTCTGACGGCCAAACGTTGGCGCCGATTTGAGCCGCTAGCTGCGAGCCCTCATCAAGCTCTGGACCGACGTGCCAGAATTCCTTGAGATCGGCAGCGCCGCCGTCTTTGGCGCGTTCAACCCCCCAAGGGGTGTAGCCGCGCTGGCGACCGTGCTTCGGGCGTTCGTAGCGGAGCTTTTGCTCTTCTCGCAGGGCAAACAGAGCTTGGACTTGCGCCAGGGCTCGGCCGCGAGTCCGCTGACTGACGCCGTGGTTTTCAACCGCCACAAACCCATAGGTTTCGAGCGCTTTTCCGAGCGCTTGAGCGAAGCGAGAGTCACCGGCGCGCCAAGCGTCGAGATCGACAACCGGGATCGTTTGCTCGAGGTGCTGGGGCGTAGAGCCACCCATGGCTGGGGTCCTAGGCGACCGAGGTCTCAAAGTCGTTGTCGGTCCCGGTCAAGAAGCCAACGGCTTCGGCGCAGGTTTCGAACATCGGCGCAGGGCGTGTACCCTCACTCAAGTTCGCTTGGACGAAGGCTTCGAGCGCCGGGGTTTGGCGAACCACGTGGCAGACGTCGGTGACATTCGCATAGCGGCCTGCACGCTCTTCGAGGGTGTTGATCAATTCAAGCGCCTGAACGTCCATCTCAAAGAGTCCACGCAGGTCCAACACGATCGCTGCAGGGCGTCCTGCGATACGGTCAAGACGATCAAGGATATCTTCACGCAGAAGCAGCGCCTCTTCGGCTTCGAGCGAGTGCCCAAAGCTCATGGTGAGGATCGCAAGCATACCATCATGGATGGCGAGATCGATACGATGACAGGACATGGCGAACTCCTAAAGTGTGTTGCCTTGAGAAAAGCTTCGCAGACAGTATCGGGATGTTCAGCACAAAGGTGCGTTGCATCGGTCGGTTGCCGGATGCGTTTGGACCCGGCGCGCTAAAGTCACGCTCGCCGACTTGCTTCATCGGTCGGATCTGAGGCACTGCCGAAGGGCTGATAAAGGTACGAATTATGCGTCATTGCGTTGCATTGATGGTGCTTTCCACGAGCGTGGCTTGTGCGCACGGAGGGAACCACCTGCTCGCAGGCCAATCGGGAAGTGAACCGCGCCTGGTGGTGACCGTGGTCTTTGACCAACTTCGAGCGGACTACTTCGGGCGATTTGGGGAGCAGCTGCTGCCGCCAGTCAGAGCTGATGGTAGCTACGGTGGGTTCCAAGCGCTGATCCAGCGCGGCGCCTATTTCCCGGTCGCCGAACATGACGTGTTAATGGCGATGACCGGTCCTGGGCATGCCTCGATTTCGACGGGCGCTTGGCCTTACCGGCACGGCATCGCCCGTAACCGTTGGTATGAGGGTGATCGCAGAGCCTACTGCGTCGAAGACGTTAACGCGCCGGTGATCGGGCTGGAGTCCAGCGATCCGTTTGACGGTCGCTCACCGCGCAACCTGCGTGGCCCTGCATTTGGCGACACGCTCAAAGGGCACGACCCTCGAGCGAAAACGGTCTCGGTCTCGATCAAGGATCGAGCCGCTATCTTGATGGGCGGACATCGCTCCGATGGCACCTATTGGATGGGCTATGACGGCGGCTGGACCAGCAGTCGATATTATCTCAAAGATGGCAAGCGCCCTGAATGGCTCAGCCAGATCAACGGCCAGCGTGCCGGTCGCTCGGACCAGGCATTTACCTTTGCTTATGAGAGCAAGTCCGGTCGATCGGACCAGGGCCCAACTGAGTTTGCGGTCGATGTTCAGACTGGCGCGCGCGATGCCTTATCGACACCCTATGGCGACACCTACACGCTCGATGTGGTTGAGGGCGCGATCAAAGCGCATGAGCTCGGACAAGATGATGTACCCGACACCCTCTGGGTGAGCTTCTCGGGGTTTGATAAGCTGGGCCATCGTACCGGGCCCAACACCGCGCCGATGGAGGCGATGTTTCTTGGCGCCGACCGAGCGATGTCTCGTCTGCTCAATCATTTAGAGCAGGCGATACCTGGCGGGCTTGATCGGGTCCTGATCAGCGTGACTGGCGATCATGGCGTCGGTCCAGCTGCCGAATATGCGCAAACCAAAGGGCTGCCGTCGATTCGACAAAACCACGACCAGATTTTCAAACGAATCGATGCTCGGATGGGGTCTTTGTTTGGTCGCCCTGGACCCGGGCAGAGCTGGTTTGTGGGTTTAGAGGACCTCAACTTGTACATCAACCGTCGCTTAGCGGCGGTTCGAGCTATCCCCTTGCGTCGTTTAGAGGCTGCCGCTGCTGAGTTGTTGACCGAAGAGCCTGGCGTCCTCATGGCGATTAGCCGTCATCAGGTTGTGCACGGTATGGTCCCGCCAGGTCGTTGGGGGCAGCAGCTCAAGAACCAGTTCGTTCAGGGGCGTTCTGGGGATGTAATTGGGATCCCAGCGCCCTTTGTCCTGCCGGACAGCACCCCCGCAAATCACTACACGGGCTATGCGTATGACCGCCAAGTTCCGCTGATCATCAGTGGACCGGGCATTCGGCGTGGACGCTATCATCAGGTGGTCAACGTGATCGATCTGGTTCCGACCTTGGCGGCCGCATTGGGGACGATTCATCCGGCGATGGCCGAGGGGCGAGTCTTGCACGAAGTCCTCAACGCGGCGGACTGATCAGGACTCGATCACACTAAACGCTTAATCGTCATGATCCGTAGGTAGGACCAATTAACTGGTCTGGAACTGATCATGCCCGTTCAGGCACTAAGAGCGACCTTACGCAAAAGAACTGGCGGTCCCGATCTCGTGGCCGCTGCCATCCGTCAGCAGATCGTCGATGGCGTACTCGCCGCCGGTGAGAAACTTCCTGATGAGCGAACGCTGGCGGGAACCCTCGGCGTCGCCCGAGTCACGGTGCGGACTGCCTTGACCCTGCTCCAAGGCGAGGGGTTGCTCGAACGAACGCAGGGGCGAGGAACGATCGTGCGTCCTTTCTTGGCATCAGGTGGACCCAACCTGCTCACCGCTTTGCTCAACCAACCTCAGGGGCGCGCTGAGCTTCAAGCGGTCGCTAGTGAGTTTCTAGCGGTTCGTCGTCATCTCGCAGGCGCCGTTTTGGAGCGCATTCCCGTACCCTTTTCGGCGCGTGAAGCGACGCCTCTGCGCCAAGCCGTTCAATTGCTCGAAGCGGCGATCGCCGAAGAGGCTGAGCTTGAGGTGATTGTGGCGGCCGATCTCTTGGTCGCCCAAGCCTTGATTGCGGCGTCCCAAAGCTCTGTTTTGCAGCTGATCTTTAATCCGATCAGCTCGACGCTCAGGGAGCACAGGCGACTCGCTCAGGCTCTGTATCAGCGCCCCGCAGAGAACCTGCGCGCCTGGAACGCGATGCTCAAGTGGTGCCACGGACGAAGTCGGGACACCGCAGGCATCCTCGACGCCATGCGGCTGCGCGACGAGACCACACTCAAGCGGATGCGGTCTATTTGACCGCGCCGGCGGTCAGCCCCCCGACGAGGTGCTTTTGCAGCGCATAAAAGAGGGCAAGAATCGGCGCTGAGACGAACAGGCTGCCCGCCGCAACGGCGCGCCAGACGGCGTCAACTTGACCGACGTAACTGCGCAGCATACCCGGCAGCGTGATCTGGTCAGGGC
>JBDQPD010000095.1:0-13809 GCA_040260805.1 Myxococcota bacterium
CACCCGCATCCGGGCGGCGCTGCCCAGCATCAAGACGATCGTTGATGCCGGCGGCATGCCGGTCTTAGGGAGTCACTTGGGTCGTCCGAAGGGCGAACGGGTCGAGAGCTTGAGCCTGGCGCCTGTGGCTGAGCGTCTTGCGGAGTTGAGTGAGTTCGAAGTGATCTTTGTGGATGACTGCATTGGCGAAGACGTTCGCGCCGTGATTGGTACGCAGCGTCATGGTCAGATTGTTTTGCTGGAGAACTTGCGGTTTCACGCTGGCGAAAAGGCGAATGATCCCAAGTTCGCTGATGAACTCACAGGATTTGCTGAGCGTTACGTCAACGACGGGTTTGGCGTCTGCCATCGGGCTGCGGCTTCGATCGAGTCTGCGCCGAAGCGCTTTGAAGAGCGCCACCGCTCACCTGGGTTGTTGGTTCAACGCGAACTCGACGAGCTAGGGAAACTGCTTGAACCGGCGCAGCGCCCTGTTGTGGCGGTGGTCGGCGGCGCTAAGGTGAGCGATAAGTTCGGAGTTTTGGACAACTTACTCAAACGCGTGGACACACTGATCGTCGGCGGCGCAATGGCGTATACTCTGATGGCTGCCAACGGCGTTGAGGTGGGCGACTCAAGGGTTGAAGAGCACCTGATTCTCCGAGCGCGAGGCTTGTTGGATGACGCCAGAAAGTCGAACGTTCAGGTGATTTTACCGGTCGATCATCTGATGGCTGCAGAGTTCGCCGAAGACGCCGCGGTGAGTGAGACCGCGGGTCTTGATATCCCAGCGGGAATGATGGGCTTGGACATTGGCCCTAAATCTCGTGAGCGATTCACCGAGGCCCTCGCGTCTGCCGGGACGATCTTTTGGAACGGCCCTATGGGGGTCTTTGAGTGGCCGTCGTTCGCCGCAGGGACGCTGGCCGTGGCTCAAGCGGTCGCCGGGAGCGAAGGCTTTACTGTGGTTGGCGGTGGAGACAGCGTCGCTGCGGTCAATCAAAGCGGCTTAGCTGAGCAGATTGATCACGTCTCGACTGGTGGAGGCGCAAGCCTTGAACTGCTCGAGGGGAAAACGCTGCCTGGGCTGGCGGCATTAGGAGCTAAATCATGACGCGGCGACCCTATGTAGCGGGTAACTGGAAGATGAACTTATTAGCCGCCGACGCGCTGCGCTTAGCGAGTGATGTGATGCGTAAGACCGCGCGCCATCGAAGCGTTGATATCGGTGTTATACCCAGCTTCCCTTACCTGATGGGGATTGCCCAGCGCTTGGAGGGGAGCTCGCTGCGATTAGGGGCTCAAGACGCGGACCCTGAGTCGTTTGGTGCAAGGACCAGCGCAGTCAACGCTGAGCAGCTGAAGTCTGCCGGAGTTGGCTTTACCTTGGTCGGCCACAGCGAGCGCCGCGCGGTGTTTGGAGATTCGGACGCAGACTGCAACGCCAAAGTGCACGCGGCCCTAAATGCTGGCCTCGAGGTGATGTTATGCATCGGCGAAACCGAGATGCAAAGAGACCAAAATCAAACCCAAAGCGTGATTGAGCGCCAACTCGCTGGTGGCCTTGAAGGGGTGTCTGAGGACCAGTGGGAGCGCTTGAGTTTAGCCTATGAGCCGGTTTGGGCGATTGGAACGGGTAGGACGGCTACACCCGATCAGGCGGAGCAAGCTCATGCTTGGACTCGTTCTTGGGTTGAACAACGCGCGTCAAAACGCGTTGCCGCGGCGGTGAGGATCCTATACGGGGGCTCGGTCAAACCGGCAAACGCTGCGGAGCTGCTCGCTCGTGAGGGCATCGACGGCGCGTTGGTTGGTGGCGCAAGCTTAGAAGCTGATAGCTTCGCAGCGATCGTCGCAGCTGCCGCAAACAGCCGGTCCTGAGGGAGATAAAATGAGCACTTTTTTGACCATCATTCATGTGGTGATCTGTTTGGTATTGATCGGTGTCGTCTTGTTGCAAAGCGGTCGTGAAGGCGGTGGAGACATCGGCGGTGGCGGTGGCGGTGGCGGCATGAAGCCTGTGCAATCTGGCAACAAGTTCATGGAGCGGTTGACCAGCACGATGGCCACGATCTTTATGATCACCTCGATTGTGCTGGCTGCGCAGGGCGCAGGTAGCTCGGTCATGCAAGGCGAGAAGACAGAAGCTCCTGCTGGAGCGCCTGCTGAGGTCAAAGACGAAGGCGCTTCGAAAGCCGTGGAGCTTGATGGAGCCGCTAAGGCTGATGCTCCGGCGGCTGCCGACAAGGCACCTGCTGCCGATCCGGCCGCAGCTCCTGCTGCTGCAGGCGAAGCAAAGGAAGAAGCGAAAGACTAACAACACATGTTGTTTGGTGCGGGTTTAGGTTGACCGGCGGCTCCGGTTTCCCTAGAGCCCGCCCGCCTGCCGAGGTGGCGGAATTGGTAGACGCGCTAGATTAAGGATCTAGTGGGGAATACCCGTGGGGGTTCGAGTCCCCCCTTCGGCACCAAGAGGACGCATTTCGATGCGTCCTCTTTTCGTTTTTTCCTCAACCGGGTAGCGCCAGTTTATGATCAAAAATATCTACCGCTTTCGATTCGCCTTTCTTTTGATGCTTCCGGGCCTCGCCTGCGTGACGCCAGGACCTTTAGTTCCAGCACCGCCAGCGGTCGCCGATGGTTTGAATCTCAAGCCCAACAGCGCAGATCAACGCGCAGCCACTGAGTTGTTGGTCAAACTGATTCAAGCCGATACGTCGAATCCACCTGGAAACGAGGGCGCAGCGGTTGCGGTGCTGGTCGAGTTCTTCAAGACCCACGGGATCAAAACGCGCACGGTCATGGCGCCGGGTATGGAGGATCGACCGATTCTGATCGCCGAGCTGCGCGCTCCACGTCGATTTAAGAAGCCGATGCTCCTCCTTGGTCACACCGACGTGGTCCCTGCGAACCCAAAGGCTTGGAAAAATGGCCTCGGACCTTTCCTAGCGCGCGAGCAAGACGGCTTTATTTGGGGCCGCGGAGCGCTCGATATGAAGGGCATGCTGGCTGCTCAGGCGATGAGCATGGTGTTGATCAAGCGCCACTTTATGGACTCCAAAACGCACAAGCTTGAACGGGACTTGTTTATGGTCGCAACGCCCGATGAAGAAGATGCCGGTCTGGGCGCTCAATACGTTGCGAACAATATGGAAGACCTTTTCGGTGATCGTGCCGAGTTGATCATCAACGAGGGCGGTATCGGCCTGAAAGACTTGATCACGCCGGGGCAAAATATCTGGGCGGTCAGTGTCGCAGAGCGCGGTAACGTTTGGATTGAGGTCAGCGTGAAAGGGAAAACAGGTCATGGCAGTCAGCCTTGGGATGGCTTCGCTGCCCAGAAATTGATCGACGGGATCACCCGTCTGCGTGAGTCGCCCTTTCCTGTGCATTTGAACCTAGCGACGCGCGAGATGCTCCGCCGAGTCGCACCGGCTGCAGGCTTTCCCCGCGGGTTTATGATGGCTCGAGCCTGGCTTGTTGAGGGCAGCTTAGCGTCCAAACCCTCGACCAACGCATCGGTCCGCAACACCTGTATTGAGACGGGCTTAAAGGCTGGTGGGCCGCGACCGAATGTCATTCCCCCAACCGCTACAGCGACTTTTGACTGTCGAGTTTTGCCGGACCGGGACCCCGACGAGTTGGTCGAAGCGGTTAAAAAGAAGATGGGTATCGATGAAGTGGAGATTAAGGTCATCGCTCAGCGTCCCGGAAGCCAGAGCGAGTGGACGAGTCCGCTTTTCGGAGCCTTTGAACGGCATCTACCAGCCGATGGTCGCGAGGTCGTGGCCCCCGTGGTGAGCCCGGGTTCGACTGACTCGGCATGGTTTCGACTTAAAGGCGTCCCTTACGTCTATGGAATCGTTCCGTTTATGATTTCTCAGGCTGATCTTGCGACCATGCACGGGATCAATGAGCGCTTATCGATCGCCGAGCTTCAGGCTGGTGTCTCTCGACTGACGCGGATCCTAGCCGACGTAGCAGGCGTTCTGCGCCCACAGTTTACGGACTGACCCATGCGTATCTTATGGGTTCTATTGACCGTATTGAGCTCGGCGCCAGCTTGGGCGCAGTACGCACCCAACTCGACAGGCATTGGCATCCTGGCGGTGCCGAGTAACGAGCTGCTTCGGCTGGATGAACAGTTCGGGGTGGGGCTTAGCGGTACTCGTCAGATCGGCGTGGGCAGCTGGAGCTGGACCTACCGAGGGATGATCGCTGCAACGACCGCGATCGATGACCCAGCTCGCACCACATTTTTACCGGCTTGGATCAGCACCGGGTTGCGGCTTGATTTCTTAGAGGATCGATTTCGCCCATTTGTCGTGGCCAGCGGGACCTATTATCAGCTCACCAACGCACCCGCCGACTTCGCAGCTGGGACCTATATGGTTGGGGCGGGAATGCGCGGTGGTCTCGAACAGTTCCTCGCATCAGAGATCAGTGTCCAGCTTGATATGGGCGCCACTTGGTTTCTCCAACTCGATGCGCCTGACCCGATCACGCTGGACGCCGCGCTCGTGTTTAAGGTTCACTACTGAGCGTAGAGGGGAACTAGAGTTATGGCGATCAGTCCCGGTCTGGTTGAAAAGCAGGTTAGCCGGTTTCAAGACGAGCTGTTTGACCGTGGTCTGCGTCTGACCAAACAGCGCGAGCAGGTCTTTCGGATCGTGCTCACCGCTGAGGGGCACCTCAGCGCTGAAGATCTTCATCGAAAAGTGCGTGAAGAGAACCGCTCGATCGGCTTTGCCACGGTCTACCGGACGCTCCGAGTTTTGGTCGAAATCGGTTTGATCGAAGTGCGTCAATTCGGCGACGGCGTGCAGCGTTACGAGAGCGCCGCCGGCGATCATCACGATCACATGATTTGTGTCGCTTGCGGCGAGGTGTTCGAGTTCGAGGACGATGAAATCGAACGCTTGCAAATCAAAGTCGCCGAAGACCGTGGATTTGAAATTGTCAGTCATCGGTTGGACATCTACGTTCGCAACTGCAACTCGCCGAAATGTGGCCCGCTTGCGAAACGGCGTTTGAACCATCGATAGGGTTTGCAGCCAATGGCTGGTCCGGCTATCCTATAGCTCCGAAGGAGATCCTATGCGACTCATCACCCCTATGGCGATTCTGAGCGCCCTCGTTTTTTCGCTGCCTGCGCAGGCTCAGCGGCAGCTCAAAGTTGAGGCCATGACCAATCAAAACTGCCGCGTGGTGGATCACAACGCGACGACGGGTGATGACTCGGGTGGCATCGCAGTTTCGGATCAGAAGGTGTACTACAACGGGGACTCGGCAACGGGCGAGTTCAACCTCAGTGATCTGGGCAATGCGCGACGGGTCACTGGCTCCGCTCGGTACTCGATGATTTCGAATCTCGCTGACGGCAAGTTGTATGCGCTGTGGAACCGGCAGGGCAACACGCCCGTGTCGACTCGCACCATCATGAACGGCATGATGTTCGATGCGCTCAAAGAGCTCGACAACAACATGAACCCAACCCAGAACATGATCGTTCTGTCGCAAGGGATCAACCTGCCGCGGTCGTACTCGTCGACTGGCCATGTACTGCTCGCTGGCTTCGATGCGATCGGCATCGGCACCTACAATGGGCGCTGGTACGTGGTCTCCATGGAAGACGGACAAGTGACTGACGTCGGCCCGCGAGGCGGGACTCGGGCATATCAGTGCGAGTCATGGGCGAAGTGGGGTGTCCTCGAGTATTTCGATGACCAGTTCTACGCGCTGTTTCGGACCTATGGTCAGCAGAACATCTCCCGAGTCAACATGAGCACGGGCCAGGGCGGCACGGCGTTCAACTTCCAGACCCTCAGTGACATGTGTTCGCTGAGCATCTCACCGACCACGCAAAAATGGTATTTTCACCATGAGGGCCGGTCTCAGTTCGGCGGGAGCTCGGAGACGGTTGGATCGTGTGATGCGACGATCGTCACCAACTCGCCGCCGCTCTGGAGCGTTCCGGAGCCGTTGACCGTGTATGCCGGGCAAATGGTGCGGGCGAACGTGAGCGTGATCGAGGCTGATGGCGATGAGATGGAAGTCTCGGTGCGCGGCCTCCCGGATGGCGCCATCTGGAATCAGCTTGCTGGCAAGTTCCGCTGGGAGCCTACCATCTCAGATGCGGGCGAGCATACGGTTCGCTTCATGGCTCAGGAAATTCGCAACGATGGCGAAGAGCCACTCACCAGCGAAGCCCATTTGGTGATCAATGTGATCGCCCTCGACGCTCCGCCAGCGTTTAGCTCGGCTCCGCCTGCTGCCTCGGTGGCTCAAGGCGATGAGTTTGTGTACGAGATGTTCGCCGTGGACCCCGAAGCTGCAGGTGAAGTGACCTACGGCTTGATCGAGGGGCCGAACAGTATGACGGTCGAAGGCAATGTACTTCGTTGGACCGCCGATCTGCGTCCCGGAGAAACCACCGCAGTGCGTGTCTACGCCGCCGACATCGAGGGCAACCGTGGCTACCAGAGCTTTAGCGTTGGAGTCGATACGCACCCGCAAGCGCCGGTGGCGGTGATCGTATCTCAAGACGCTGAGCGTGGTCCCGGGCGAGTCCGTTTGAGCGGGGTGCCGAGTTACGCAATGGGTGACCGCGTGCTGACCTTTGATTGGAAACTGGCTGCTTATCCTGAAGGCGTAACGCCTCCTCCGGTGGAGTCGGCTGCGACCGCAATGGCGAGCGCCTTGTTGCGCTCCAAAGGAACCTACCGCTTCGAGCTGCAAGTCCATGACGGTGAGCTGTACTCGGACACGGTCGGTATCGACATCGCTGTCGTCAACGTGGCGCCGGTCGCGGTGGTCGGTGAGCCGATCGAGTTTGTGATTGGCGAAGGCAACGAAGTTGAGATTACACTCGACGGCTCCGATTCGTACGACGTGAACTCAGAGGATTCGATGAGCTGCACGTGGTCTCAAACAGCCGGTCCTGATGTGACCCTCGAAGATGCCGAAGCACTGGCCACCAAGTTTACTGCGTACGAAGCCGGTGACTATGAATTCTCGCTGAGCTGCACCGATGGCGAACTGACGGGCGAGCCTGCTGTGTTAGCCGTCAAGGGCACCGCTCCTGAAGGATCTGGTGATGGTGGTCCCGGTCGGCCGGTCACACCTGATGATGGCTGCAGCAGCATGGCTGTTTCGACCTGGTTACTTTTCGGTCTGGTTGCGGTCCGTCGCCGGCGTCGTCGTTAGGCTAGAACCTCAAGGACCCTTGAGGATGGCCAGTGGCTGTGGAATCCTAAAGGTATACGATTCCTGAGGCTTCTGATGATACGTTCTTTCTTTGCCCTCGCGCTGGTTTGCGCAGCGCCCCAGTTGGCTCAAGCAGCTGCGGGTGGTCCCGATGCCAGTGGTTACCGTTGGGTAGACAGCGCTGAGCAGGGTGGTCCGACCTACAGCTACGAGGGCGTAAATGGTCCTCGAGTCGCCTTCAGCGACGACTCCGTCTCTGGTCCGCATCCGATCGGTTTCTCGTTTCGATATTACGGCCAATCCTACACTCAGTTTTGGGTGAGTTCGAACGGCTTTATGACGCTGACCAACAACAGGAGCTCGGGCTGCTGCAGCGGATATGCTCTCGGCGGCGGGCGCGGCTATGGGTCGATGATCGCTGGATACTGGACTGATTTATTGGGTTCGGCAGGGACGTATCAAACTCGGGGTGAAGCAGGTCGACGTGTGCTGGTGTATCAACAAGAGGGGCGAGAATACTCGCGAGGGCCTTCGGTACAATATCAAATCAAGCTGTACGAAAACTCGGGCGCTGTTGAGATTCATATACGTACCGCCGGCGTGCAGAGCCATAACGCCTCGATCGGTATTCAAAACCAGGCTCGCAATGTGGGGCTAACCTATCGAAGCGGCCGATTTTCGATCAACAATACGGCGGTGCGATTTAGTCACAACAGCCCACCCGAACTGAGCCGGTTAGGACCCTTTCAGATTTATCATGGTCAGCGCTTGAGTTTTGTTATGGGTGTCACCGAGCCTGATGAGGATGAGATCGTACTCGAAGTGAGCGATCTGCCAGAGGGTGCCTCGTTTAATGACGCCAACGGTAAGTTTCGTTGGATCCCCAGCTTTGACGACGTGGGGCAGCATGAGCTGCGGTTTCACGTCGAAGAGCAGCGTGACGACAATCAGCAGCCCTTGTCGGATGAAACGACGGTGTTGATTGATGTGCTCGGCTTGAATCAGCCGCCTGTTGTTTCAAGCGTGCCGCCTACCGAAGTGATTCAGGGTGACACGCTAGAGTATCAGCTCATCGCTGCCGATATCGAGTCCGACGACCCAGTCCAGTGTCGTCTTGGCGATGCGCCGGAGACGGCCGAGTTGCAGGACTGTAACCTAACCTGGGTGGCCGATGCAGCGCCGGGCACTGAGGTCGACTTTAGCGTGAGCGTAGTGGACCACGAGGGGGCCTCTTCGACCCAACGGTTCACGGTCCTCGTCCAATCGCACCCCGAAGGTCCGGTTGCGGTCATTCAGGTGGATTCACGTGCGGTCGGTCCGGGATGGTTGGAGCTTGACGGTGAAGAAAGCGTTCAGGGGGTTGCGGATGAACTGAATTACCGTTGGGTAGTGATGAGCTGGCCTCAGGTGGCGAGTCAGCCGCGCATGGAGCGTCTCAACGAGCCAGTCGCCCGAGCGCTTTTGAGCTACCGGGGTGAGTACAAGTTTGGATTGACGGTCAGCGGTTCGGTTCTTCAGAGCTTGCCGAGCGAGGTCGAGGTGACGGTGATCAATGTGGCTCCCGTGCCGATGGTCTCGGAGGTTCCAGATTTCGAACTCTCCGATGGCGACGAGCGGGCGGTCAGCCTATCGGGTTTAGGAAGTGAAGACCCAAACCCCGAAGACACCATCGAGTGTGTTTGGACGCAAACGGCAGGTCCAGAGGTCGAGCTGTTAGCGGACGCCTTAACTGCCTCGCTGCTCGTTCGAAGCGTAGGTGACTACGGCTTTGATTTGGTGTGCACCGATGGTGAGCTTTCAAGCGATCCTGCGACCGTGAACTTCCGAGTGAGCTCGCCTCAAGCGGTCGACCCGGTCACCCGCCCGACCCCGGCACCGGGTGGCTGCATGAGCATTCCAGGGATCGACTCATGGTTGCTACTTTGCGGTCTTTTCGGATTGCGTCGACGTCGACGCGCGGTGTGCTAGCATAGACAGGGCTGTGGAGCGTTGAGCTCGCAAGCATAAGGGGACCGATGGCTGGTCATAGTAAATGGGCGAACATCAAGCATCGCAAAGGGCGTCAAGACGCCAAGCGCGCGAAGTTCTGGACTAAGATTCTGCGTGAAGTCCAAGTGGCGGCAAAGTTGGGCGGTCCGGACGCTGATTCCAACCCCCGCTTGCGCGTCTGCCTCAATGACGCTCGCAGTCACAACATACCCAAAGATACGATCAAGCGGGCGATCGAGAAGGGCGCCGGTTTAGCCGGGGGTGAGGACTTCGTCGAGTTGATCTATGAGGGCTATGCACCGGGTGGGGTCGCCATGTTGGTCGAGTGTCTGAGCGACAACCGCAACCGCACCGCCGCCAATGTCCGCTCCATGTTTAGTAAGGCTGGCGGCAATTTAGGCGCTGAAGGCTCGGTCGCTTATCTGTTCAGCAAACAAGGTAAGATTTGGTTTGACGCTGCGGGTGGGTCTGATTTTGATGAGGTGATGATGGGAGCGCTCGAAGCTGGCGCAGAAGACGCCGAAGAGGACGACGGCACCTTAGAGGTGACCTGCGGCGCTTATGATTTACCCAGCGTCCAAGAGGGTCTCGAAGCCACTGGCTTTACGCCCAGTCGCTCCGAGGTTGTACAAGTTCCCGATACCACCGTGACCGTCGACGTTGCGACCGCTAAAAAAGTGATGACCTTGATCGATAAACTTGAGGACGATGATGATGTTCAGCGGGTCAGCAGTAATTTGGAATTGACCGCTGAGGTTGCCGCAGAACTTGAAGCGCTTTGAGCCGCCGGCTGATTGGCTTTGATCCTGGCTCTCGTCTCTGCGGGTGGGGCGTCATCGACGTCGACGGGCGTCGAGTGTCTCATGTCGATAATGGGGTGATTGTCTTACCGCCCAAGAAGCCATTGACTGAGCGTATTGGCTTATTGGTCCCAAGGGTCCGCGAGCTGATCGCAACGTATCGACCTGATCGAGCCGCTGCCGAGCAGATTATTTTCGTGCGCAATGTGCGCGCCGCCGTTGCGCTTGCGCAGGTTCGAGGTGCGCTCGTCGCAGCCTGTAGCTTGTCAGGCCTCGCAGTCGATGAATACGGGCCTACCGAGGTGAAGAAGGCGGTGACCGGACGCGGCCGAGCCGCCAAAGAACAGGTCGCCGAGATGGTGATGCGTTTGCTGAAGCTGCCTGAGGTTCCGCAAGAGGATGCGGCCGATGCCTTGGCGGTGGCCTTAGCCGGAGGGCTGCTTGCGGATGCGCCCGTGGTGGCGCCGCGCGTCGCCAGTGGACGCGGGGCGGCCAAGGGACGCAAGGCTTGGGAAGCGTTCGTCAAAGAACGAAAGGGCTGAGGACGCTTGCCCTCAAGGGTAGGCTTGGCCTAATCCCATCATAGAGGAGTTCATGCGTTGATCCGTTTGCTCGAAGGAATCCTTCGCCACCGAACGCCCGACTATGTCGTGATTGGCTGTTCTGGCGTCGGTTATCGCGTCCGCGTCCCCGTGCCTTTGCTGTCAAAGCTTGGGAGCGTTGGGCAGCCCGCCTTGTTGTGGATTCACACCCAGGTTCGTGATGACGCGATCTCCTTGTTTGGGTTTGAAGCTCATGAGGATTTGGAGCTTTTTGAAACCCTGATCGGTATCAACGGAATTGGGGCGAAGATCGCCCTCGCGATGATGAGCACCTTGCCGACCCGCCGGTTGGTGCAAGCGGTCCGTACTGAAGATTTTCGGACGCTAACAGCGGTGCCTGGGATCGGGAAGCGAAGCGCCGAGCGTATCGTCGTCGAGCTGCGTGATCGTCTGGACGGGTTTGGTGGACCTGCGGGTACCGATTCGATGCCGCCTGGTGATCAAGGCTTGATGGCGGACCTTGAGAGTGGGTTGGCCAACCTCGGATTCAAGGCCAAGGATATCTCGCGCGCTGTCGAGAAGGTTTTAGCCGAGCAGCCCGATGGTGATTTGGGTGATCTGCTCGCAGCCTCGATCGCTGAGATGACGGGCGGTAAGCGCTGAAATGGAAGACAACGTGCTCGCCAGTGAGCTGGAAGGTGGGGCTGGTGGCTTAGAAAAGGCGCTGCGACCCAAAGGCTTTGATGACTACATTGGCCAGCGCGAGATCAAAGAAAACCTGGGCGTCTTTGTCGACGCTGCGCGGCAGCGTCAAAGCGCCTTATGCCACGTGTTGCTGCACGGGCCGCCAGGCTTGGGAAAGACAAGCTTAGCTCATGTCGTAGCGCGTGAGATGAACGCAGAGTTGGTGGTGACCTCAGGTCCATCGCTTGAGCGACAGGGCGATCTCGCAGGTATCTTGACCGGTCTAGATCATGGATCGATTTTGTTTATCGATGAGATTCACCGGCTCAGCCCGGTCGTCGAAGAGAATTTGTATTCCGCCATGGAAGATTTTCGCTTTGATGTGGTCATCGGCGATGGTCCGGGGGCTCGGACAGTCCCGATTACTCTTGAGCCGTTCACGTTGATTGGCGCGACCACGCGGACCGGCTTGCTGACGGGGCCGCTGCGTGACCGGTTCGGGTACACTGCGCGCCTTGAGTATTATAGCGTCGAAGAGCTTCGCTTTATTATCGAGCGCGCCTCGAACCTGTTGAGCCTTGATATTGAACCAAAGGCGACTCTTGAGCTGGCTCAGCGCTCGCGTGGGACCCCTAGGATTGCCAACCGCTTGCTCCGTCGTGTGCGAGACTATGCCGAGGTCGTCGGCGGCGGTTCGGTCGATGTTGAGATCACGAGGCACGCTTTGGAGCGATTGGGTGTCGATCCGCTTGGCCTGGACCGCTTAGATTTGAGTTATCTTGAGATGCTCATTCGTCAGTTTAAGGGGGGTCCTGTTGGGATCGAAACGTTGGCTGCTGCCGTGGGCGAGCAAGCGGATACATTACAAGATGTGTGCGAACCCTACCTGATGAAGCTAGGCTTCTTGCAGCGAACGCCACGCGGTCGCCAAGCGACAGAGCGTGCGGTCGAGCATATCGGAGCCGACGAATTGATCGGTGCGCAGCGCGGTTTGCCTGTTATTTAGGCAGCGCGATCGGACAACAACGTCCGATCTGAGGTGTGCCAGCGCCTGGAGCCTGGTAATTAGTAAGACATATCAACATCTTGAGCTCGTTACGACGAATGTCGTAGGCGCGGCACGAACCTTGCGTTGATTTGAGCCGAAGATATGTGTGTCTGGTTCTAGGAGCGTTTAGGTGATTCGGCAAAAGACAATCAGTCGATCCATTTCAGTGACAGGCATTGGTCTGCACTCGGGTCGTCCTGTGACCTTGCGCATGACCCCAGCCGCCCCAGGGACGGGTATCGTCTTCTTACGCAACGACGTGGATCGTTCGCTGCCGATCGAAGCTCGCTATGATCGGGTGGTCGACACTCGCTTGTGCACCTGCCTGGGTCGTGACGGCGTAATCGTTGGAACGGTCGAGCATTTGATGTCCGCTCTTTATGGGCTCGGCGTCGATAATCTGATGATCGATTTAGATGGTCCGGAGATCCCGATTCTTGATGGGTCGGCAAAGGGCTGGGTTGAGCACTTGCTTGAGGCCGGGTTGGTTAACCAGCGCCGGGCTCGCAAAGTCTTAGTCGTCCGCCGTCCGGTTGAGGTTCGTCTAGGTGACGCCACCGCACGCCTGGAGCCCAGCAGTCGATTTCGAGTCACAGCGAGCATTGATTTTGATCATGCGCTGATCTCACGCCAGACCTACTCGTTCGATTTTGGCGCCGCAGGTTTCGTTGAAGAGATCTGCAGAGCCCGCACCTTCGCCTTCAAGCGCGAGGTTGATTTCTTACGCAGCCAGGGTTTGGCTCAGGGTGGAAGCCTCGACAACGCCATTGTAGTCGACGACTTTAGCATCTTGAACTCGGATGGTTTGCGCTACAGCGACGAGTTTGTTCGTCACAAGATCCTCGATGCGATCGGCGATCTTGCGTTGAGCGGTGAGCAGGTGATCGGTCATCTGATCTTGGATCGCAGTGGTCACGCGCTGAACAATCGCTTAGTCCACGAGTTGCTAAGCGACGAGCGTAACTTTAGGCGCATCGTAGCTGCTGAACCTCATGTCGCCGAAGAGCATGTCATGGGCTTGCCTTCCTTGGCACCAAGCGCTTCTTGACCCGTCGGTTGTCGTCTGGCAAATGAGAAGTGTTAGGCGCTTAGGCTCCAAGCCATAAGTCCGCCTGAATCCCCTATAGCCAATAAGATCCGAGCATCCGCTTTGGGTCCGTCTTGCACTAAAGAATGGGTCATCCATGTCAGAAGAGACCACCGCGTCACCTGCCGTTGAGGCAGAAGCCCCCGCCAAGCCTAAGCGTCGCTCCCGTGCGAAAAAAGCGGAGCCGAAAGAGGCGAAGACAGAGGCTGTAAAAAAGGCATCACCCAAAAAATCGAAGGCAGAAGCCGCGCCCGCAGCAGCAGCCCCCAAGGCAGCTGAAGCCGCTGCGCCTAAAAAGGCGTCCGCAGAGCCTGCGTCGAAGGCAAGCCCAGAAGCGGGTCAGCCATCGCCTGAGGGCGCTAAGTCTGGCAGCGGTGGTAAATCTGATGGCGGTGGCGACGACAACTCGCAGCAGCAAGAAGGCAACCGAGAACGCGGTGATCGCAACGATCGTAATGACCGTAATGACCGTAA
>JBDQPD010000071.1:0-17461 GCA_040260805.1 Myxococcota bacterium
GCAACGCAGACGACACCGACGCCTGCTTGACGGATTGCTCGGTCGCCGCTTGCGGTGACGGCGTTAGCCGCACGGACGTCGCCGAGGGAGCGCCCGGCTACGAGGCTTGCGATGACGGCAACGACAGCGAGCTCGATGGCTGCCTAAGAGGCTGCGTGGCTGCGCGCTGCGGTGACGGCGTTGTGCGCGAAGACCTGAGCCCAGAGGACCTCGGGTTTGAGGAATGCGACGACGCCAACGACGACGACACCGACGCGTGCTTAGCCAGCTGCCAACTGGCGAGCTGCGGTGATGGCATCGTCGGGCCGAACGAAGGCTGCGATGACGCCAACGACGACCCCACCGATGGATGCAATCAATGCGTGCCCTCGGCTTGCGGTGATGGCGTCGTTCAAGACGGGGAGATTTGCGATGACGGAAACGGAGATGACCGTGACAGCTGTTTGAGCACCTGCGCGCCAGCGCGCTGCGGCGATGGCGTCTCCCGAACAGACCTCGAACCAGGCACTGCGGGTGCTGAATCCTGCGATGACGGCAACGCAGACCCGTCCGATGCCTGCACGACGGCTTGCCGAGTCGCCGCGTGCGGCGACTCGATTTTACGTCGTGATCTCCAGCCCGAAGAGCAAGGTTTTGAGGCTTGTGATGATGGCAACGTCGCTTCAGGCGATGGCTGCTCAAGCACCTGTGGTCTCGAGCGCTGTGGCAATGGCCGCGTGGATCAAGGTGAGCAGTGCGATGACGGCAACCGTGACGACTCGGACGACTGCACCAACGGCTGCCAAACGGCGCGCTGCGGCGACCGTATTTTGCGCGTGGGCGTCGAAGAATGCGACGACGGCAACGAGGTCCAGACCGACGCCTGCCTGAGTAACTGCGAGGTCGCTCGCTGCGGTGACGAAGAGGTCTGGCAGGGCCGGGAAGAGTGTGATGATGGTAACGAGATCGATACCGACAACTGCCGCAACGATTGCACCATTGTGCGCTGCGGTGATGGGGTCGTCGCCGGCGGAATTGAGGCCTGCGATGATGGCAACCAAGTCGACACCGACGCCTGCCGAAACGATTGTGAATTGGCGGTCTGCGGTGATGGCGTTCGGCGCGACGATCTGAACTTAGGCGATGAAGGCTATGAAGGCTGCGACGACGGTAACCAGATCGAAACCGATGCCTGTCGCAGCATCTGCGCGCCAGCTCGCTGCGGCGATGGAATCGTCCACGGCGGCGTCGAGGCGTGCGATGACGGCAACCCCGCCGATAACGACGCCTGCCGCAACGACTGCAGCGCCGCTCGATGCGGAGACGGTGTCGTTCATGCGGGGATCGAAGCGTGCGACGACGGCAACGCATCACAAACCGACGACTGCCTGAACAGCTGCGTCATCGCTCGATGCGGTGATTCGGTCGTCCAGGATGGAGTCGAGGCGTGCGATGACGGTAACCAGAACCAAACCGATGACTGTCTGAGTAATTGCGAAGTGGCGCGCTGTGGAGATGGTCACGCTCAAGCGGGTGTCGAGGCGTGCGATGACGGCAACGCCGAGGAAACCGACGCCTGCCGCAACGACTGCAGCGCCGCTCGATGCGGAGACGGCGTGGTTCATGCGGGTGTCGAAGCATGCGACGACGGCAACGCGACGCAAACCGATGCCTGCCTCAACAACTGCGTCGCGGCGCGCTGCGGTGATGGTGAAGTCCAAGACGGTGTCGAAGCGTGCGATGATGGCAACGCCTCGCAAACCGACGCCTGCCTCAACAGTTGCGTACCTGCACAATGCGGCGACGGGCACGTTCAAGCCGGCGTCGAAGCGTGCGACGACGCCAACAATGCGCAGACCGACGCCTGCCTCAACAACTGCGTCGCCTCAACCTGCGGTGACGGGCACGTCCGCGCAGGGGTCGAAGCATGCGATGATGGCAATCAAAACAACGGCGACGCCTGCAGCAACGCCTGCACCGAAAACCGACGCCCATGTTCTGAGATTGCGACCGCCTGGTGCCAAGCCAAAGGCTGGTCGGTAGCCGGCAGCGCCCAAGGCGGGAACATCGTGTGCACGATCGACAACCGGGGCACCGGCAGCAACTGCGACAGCTGCGGCACCTACAACATTATCGTGTGGCAAAACGGATCCCAAGAACGCCACTGCCCCGGCTCCTACTCAACCCAAGCCGGGACCTATTACAGCGCCCACACGCCATGCGCTTGCGGCAACAACCTCGACGCTTGCGGTCAATGGAACATGCAAAACTGCATCCCCGACTGATCACTTTATCGAACCCAACGAGAGATTCTATGCGTTTCTTATCTGCTCTGCTTCTGCTCACACTCGTCGCCTGCGACAATGATGATGGCGTCACCGACGGGACCGACGCCGGACCAGGGGCTGCCGCCTGCGGCAACGGGACCGTTGAGGGCGACGAAGCCTGCGATGACGGCAACGCCATCGACGTCGATGGGTGTTTAGACTCCTGCGTGCTGGCGCGCTGCGGTGATGGACGTATTCGTACCGACATTTCCGAGGGCGCTGCGGGGTTTGAGGCTTGTGACGACGGGAACATAGACGAGCGTGACGCCTGTACGAACAGTTGCGCCGAGGCGGTTTGCGGTGACGGTATCTTGAGACGAGACCTGACCGCTGGCGACGATGGCTTTGAAGCCTGTGACGATGGGAACGCAGACAACACCGACAGCTGTGTCAGCGACTGCTCGCAGCCGGCTTGCGGCGATGGCTATGTTCAAGCGAACGAAGCCTGCGATGATGGCAACACCGCTTCGAATGATGGCTGCTCGGCGACCTGTCTGGATGAAACCGCCGACTCCTTTGATCAAGACGGCGACTGCTTCTGCGCCGGCGATGAGTGCCTGGGTTCGTCAAACGAGGACTGCGGACCGCTTGCGAGCGGGGACTGCGACGACAACTCTGATCAAATATACCCAGGCGCTGAGGATGCTCCGGATGTCCAAGCGACAGACGCCAACTGCGACGGAATCGACGGCACGCTCATCGAGTCAATCTTTATCGACCTCGCAGGAGGCGATGACACCCAAGATGGCACCGCGCCCGCGCAAGCTGTTCAGACGATGGACAGAGCCTTTGAGCTCGCTAGCGCAACGAACAGGCCCTGGATTCTCGTCTCGGGTCACCATGAACTCAGCGCCCCAGAGCACAACTGGAACCTCACGGCGCACATCGCAGGTGGTTACGACGCCAGCCAGAATTTTGGTCGAGCGATGGGTGCCTACAGCACCTTCACTGCGACCCAAAGCCGAGGCTTGGTGATCACCAGCTCAATGGACCAAACAACCCTGGCGAATCTTCACTTTATCGCCGCAGGCGGTAGCAACAGCTACGCGGGCTCCATCGCCCTGCGCGTCGCCGGTGGACGAGTGCAGCTGTCTGCCTGTCAGGTGGAAAGTCGTAGCGGCCTGGATGGGGTCTCTGGCGCAGCAGGCAACCAAGGACAAGCCGGCGAAAACGGGACCGCCGGTGGGCCCGGATGCGTCAACGAAAATGGCTGCGGCAACTGCAACGCGCCAAGCGCAGGTCAAGGTGGCACCTCCTATTGCGGTCGTGGACCCTCCCATTGGGGCGGCAACGGCGGTAGCCCCGGACTCGCCGTGGGCAACGGTCAAGACGGGGTCTCGCCAGGCGGTGCGCTAGCCGGTGTTGGCGGCACTCGGGGTGCTTTTCGTGGTGACGGTCAAGATGGAACGAACGGCCAAAATGCCGCAGCAGGTACTAGCGCTTCAGCGCCGCTGAACAGCCTCTCGGTCGCCAATGGCGTGGTCACCGTGTCGGGAGGCTCCAATGGCGCCCGCGGGGGCTGCGGCGGCTCAGGCGGCGGCGGCGGCGGTGCCGGTGGTACCATCTATTTGAGCTGCAACTACTACGGCGGCGCAGGTGGCGGTGGTGGCGGCGGCGGCTCGGGCGGCGAGCCCGGAATGGGCGGCGCAGGAGGAGGCTCAAGCGTCGCGCTCTCCCTCTACGCCGACGCGCAAGTTGAGCTGATTAATAGCGCCGTGATCTCAGGCGATGCTGGCCGAGGCGGGAACGGCGGTGCGGGCGGACCAGGCGGTGCGGGTGGATTGGGCCGCGCTGGGGGTAACGACCGCTTTGATCTGACCTATGAGGGTGGTCGAGGCGGCGACGGTGGCAATGGAGGCGCTGCCGGGCATGGTGCTGGTGGCGCTGGAGGCGCGAGTATTGCCGTGTTGTGCAGTGACAACGCCACCTTGACCTCCAGCGAATCAACGCTGACTCGAGGGACGCCTGGTCCAGGCGGAGCGGGCGCTGGTGCAGCAGGGCCTTCAGGCATCGCTGCAGCCAGCCGAGGCTGCGACTAGAGGCTGATGCCTAAGGATTGAACCCCGTCACAACCATTGCGTTTCGACCTGCGTGGGTTGCCAGTTCGATAGCCTGCGCTGCCCCCGCCGCAGGCGTCGCCAACCCAAGCCCGATCGCCACGGAGCCGTTGGCGTTGTTGAGCATGTCGACAGCCGCTTGGTTCAATTCAAACTCAAAGACCTGTCCACGCAACGACACGTCAACCAAGCGCATTCCATAGCTGGTGCCGCTGCGCAGATCCTCGACGATCGCCTGGGAGCTACCGCTTGCGGTCAGCGTATTGATCGGTGTGCTGACATCCCAAGCTTCAATCGCTTCAACCGCGTCGTTATAGTCAAAGTAATTGGTCATCAGCAGACGTAGACGGGCGGTCACGACCACGTCCGGCATGGTCGCGGTATCCACCACCAAGAATCCAGCGATATAGCCTTGATCAGGCGTAAACACAGCGCCGATGCTCAACTGCTCGCTCTCGGCATCGTGCCCCCCATTGAAGGTCGCGTGCCAACCTTGATCCAACACGGGCAGTTGAACGGTCTCAGGGTCTGTGCACACGCCAGCGGCGCACACCTGATCTCCAGCGCAGGCTTGATTGCACGCGCCGCAGTGGTCGATGTTGAGCGTCAAGTTGATGCACACGCCGTCGCAGTTGGTCGTCCCGCCCACGCAGTTGAGTCCGCATTGAGACTCACTGCACACCTCTCCGACTGGGCAGGCGCTGTCGCAGGCACCGCAATGATCAGAGTGGGACGTGGTGTCGACGCAGGCGTCTGCGCAGGGCGTGGTCCCGCCATAGCAGACCAAACCACACTGCCCATCAACGCAGATGTTGCCATCGGCGCAGGCGTTGCCACAGGCGCCGCAGTTGAAGTCACTGGTCTGGACATCCACACACAAGCCATCGCAGTCGGTGGTGCCACCGCCGCAGTTGAGCGCGCACTGACCCTGAGTGCAGAGCTCTCCCTCAGCGCAGGTGTTTCCACACGCACCGCAATGATCGGTGTCGTTGGTCAGGTTAACGCATGACCCAGCACAATCACTCGTTCCGCCGACGCACTCGAGCGCACAGCCACCATCTTGGCAGACCAGCCCAGCTTCACAGACCGTCCCGCAGGCGCCGCAGTTCGATGGATCAATTTCGATATTAACACAGGTTCCATCGCAGAGCGTGGCGCCAGGACATTCATCCGCAGGCTCACAGGCCATCCAAGTACACGCGAGCAGCAAAGACATCATCAAACGCATTGGAGAGACTCCTAAGATCATCATTTTCTGGGTCAAACCAGGCGCAGTTCAACCCTGCCGAGGCTCCAGCCCGGTCATCCCTGGGTGCTGTGCGCACCCATTCGGTAGCTAAGAACGAACTAGACTTGGGTTTGAAGCGTCTGTTTGACGCCGCTCGTCGCTTTTTCAACCACCTTAGAGGTCAGCTCGAGCTCTTGGCTGAACTTGTAGACGCCAGCCTGAACCGCCAGCAACTCGGTCGGTGAGAAGGAGCGACCTGAGGTCGCCAGCTTAATGATTTTATCCAGCTTGCCTTGGCCGTCCATGACGCCACCAAAAAGCTTCTCAAGGCCCGCTTCACCGGCTTTACCAGGGGCGTTGACCTTTGCGCCGCGGCTCTCGATCAGGCTGCGCACCTTGTTCATTCGAGTCGATTCACTCTTTTGAGCTTCAGCGACAATGTCCATGCCCTGGACTTGCTCGGTCTGCTGAGCGGCTTCTGCGCCGCCCGCCTTATTGACCATATTGGCGAAGTTGCCCTGACCAGCGCCCTGCGCTTGATCGGCTTGTGCCGCTTGTTGTTGAATCTGCTGCAGCTGCTGCAACATTTGCGAGGGATTACCGCTTCCGGTGATGCCTGACATTTCGCCTCCTTTTGCAACCACACGAGCGGCTACAGAACCTTTATCGGCTCCCGATCACAAGAGTTGTGTCATTAAGGCGTTTTTCCAACATTTGCCGCAATCTGCCAATAGCCTGCGCATGTTTTCTGCTCATCCAGGATTTAGAGATTCCCATATCCTCGCCCAACTCCTTGAGCGTTCGGTCTTCGAAATAGAAGCCGAGGATGATGGCGCGGTCTTCGTCTTTCATATCGTCCATGACCTCGCGAACGATGCCGACCATCTGCCGCTTCTCAACCTGGCTGTGAATCTTCTCGCCGCCCTCATGGCTGGGCTCAAAGCCCTCGATGCCCTCTAAAGACGTCACAAAGACGGTCACCAAGTTCGCGATCACATCGGCGGACCCCTGAACTTGCTCATCAAGAGTGCGCTTGTCATCGCCCAAGACCGCAGCGTTACGATCGGACTCATAGGTGAGGTAATCCGAGGCCCCGCGCTCTGCTCGAACGTGGGCATACTCAGACCGATTCAACCAACCAAACTTGCGCAAGCCGTCGTAGATCGAGCCTTGAATTCGGTAGTAGGCGTACGAGGAAAATCGAGCCCCTCCGCCCGGGTCAAAGCGTTGCGAGGCCTCCACCAAGCCGACCATACCGTAGGCGACCAGATCATCGAGTTCGAGATTGCGAGGCAGCTTGCGGCTGATCTTGTGAGCGATCGCGCGCACCAGACCCTGATGGTCTGTTACCAACGCTCGCCGATCAACCTCCACCATCGCCTCCGTCACTTCGAACTCCGATCCGCGAGACGGCGGAACTGGTCCGCAAGCCGGTCGGCCATGCGCGGGTCGTCGTCGAGCACCTTGGCCACTTGATCTTCAATTTTACGAACACCTTTACCCTGAAGCCCTTTAAAGCGGTCCTTAATCACCGCATGGACGGCTCTCCGAATCGCCTCGTGACGATCTTCGATGCCGCCATCGCGCAGCTCCTCAGCGATTCGCTGCCAGGCTTCCGATAACGCCGAACGAGCTTCATCTGGATCGAGCGCAGTGGTCTTATCGACCTGCTCAACCTTGAAGGCCTTCTTGGCTTTGTCTGCGCCTTGAGCCCCTTTGACCCCCGAAGGTCCTTTGGGGCCACGAGGTCCGCCGCCACGTCCGATCCGCAAAGCTAAGCCTCCACGTCAAAGCAGCCCAACTCTTGGGCCTGGATCAGGTTGAGCGCAAACTGCTTTGCTGACCCATCCGAACCCGCAATTGAGATCGCATGATGACAGGCTTCTAAGCCTTCCTCCACTTTTCCGCCCCAAAGTAAGGCTTCGCCTAAATGAGCCCAGCAGGCAGCTCGGTCCGCTTCACGCTCAACGGCTTGGCGCTGAGCTTTCTCAGCGAGCGCCAGCTTACCTTTCGCAAAGTGAAGGTTGCCTAAGAGCATGGGGGGGACGCCCGAGTGAGGGATCAGGTGCCCGACTCCATCAAAGACATCGCTGGCTTGTTTTTGCCGACCCATCTGCGCCAGCAGCTGACCGGCTTCCAAAAGGAGCGCAACGGTCTGTTGTTCGACGGCGACGATTCCTTCAATCTTCATGATCGATTTCTCCAGCTCTTATCCGAACCACAAAAAAGCAGCGGCGGAGACCCAATAGCCTCCGCCGTGCGTTTTGACCATCTGCGCGATGCGACCTGTGAAAGCCTAGCGGATGTTGTTGATGCTATTCTTCGTGGTGTCGTGCTTGGTCTTGAGCACATTCGAGATGGTCGAGAACTGACGATTCTCACCCTGCATCTTCTGCTGAAGCGTCAGATACTGAAGGTTGAAGCTCATCTGCATCTCTTGCAATTCTTTAGTCTGATTCATCAGGTCTTGCTGAGCATTACCCGTGCTGGCTGGCGCTTGACCGCCCGTTTGGCTGTTCACACCCGGGCCAGTGCCTGGGATGTTCATCGTGCCGCCTTGACCGTAGTCGCCGACGTTACCCGCAGCCGAGTTAGCAGCTCCAGCCATGCCCTGCGCAGCAGCGTTCACAACCGCTCCACCTGGGACGTAAGGAGCAGCGACTGCGGTAGCACCCGCCATCGCATTAGCACCTGCAGCGACACCACGACTGACCATCGAACCGAAGTCATTGCGAGGGGTCTGCCGGTTCACCTGCGGCTGATTGTTGATGCGAACAGAACCACCGTTGTTCAAACGATTTACAGACATGATATTCTCCTTATTACACAGTTGCGGCTCATCGCCGTTCACAGTCCTTATCGGGTACCCTACTCGTCGGTTGCGGCCTCGGTACGCATTTTTTCTCGTAGATCGAATAATTCGTCGAAGAGTGCTCGTGCCCGCTTGACTGCTAACTGCGCGCGTCGTGCTCCAGCTTTCGCCTTGGGGTCGCCGGATTTCATGAGCTCATCCAAGGCTTCCTCTAGCGGCGCTAGTTGGGCATTAATTGCCTCTTCATCGCCCTCAAGGGCGGCTTCAATGCGGGCAAAAATACTATCATCAGCCATTATGGATCTCCGGATCACTCTGCAATCAAAGGCTCTCGAGTCTCATGGCAGTATTCCACCAAATTTTCCATCCCATCACCATCGTTGTCGCAGAGACTAAAGTTGATCTCGGCAGGATGAAGACTCCCTAAACAACGACGCGTCGCCAGCGCTGGCGCAATCGTCACCGTCTGCCGATCGAGCTGGGTTTCGGTCAGATCGACCGAGCCAGATTGTTGCGCAAGCACCAACAGCTCACCATCGATCAAGACATAATACTCAAGGACCACTTTACGCTCGACCCCAGCGCTGATCTGAGCGCACTCGCCCGAAACGGTTTGCTGGTCACGGTCGATGGATAAGGGACAGGCGGCGGCGTGCCCACTGATGCGGAGGCGTGCGCCAGCCTCGCTGAGGTCTCGATTGCAATCGAGCATCAAAAAGTCAGGCAAGGGCACCCCTTGATTAACCACCGTTTGCGACTCCCCGCAGGCAGCGACAAGCAACACCAACACAAGCGGCCTCATGGCTGGCTATCCTTACCGACAGGAATTAGCGTCACCTTGGAAACGGGACGATCTCGCAGCAAGTTATACGAGCCATAGATCACGCCAGACAACGCAACCGTACCCAAAGCAGCGTAGACTAATTTCGCGGGCGGTCGCTTGAGCCACCAAGGTCGAATGACCGGCTCGGCGACGATCACTTTAGGGGCGTCCCATGGGCGGACCGCTGAAAGTTCACCCGCTGGAGCCTGCAAGACGAAAGGAACCTCTGAGGAACCTACCCGCGTCGGCCCGTTGCCGTGCTCGTCAAAGACCTCAAAGAAGTAGCGCAGGCCAGCGGTTGCTGGAACGACGGCTTCAAGCCAGCCTGGCGCCACCTGCTCAGGCTCAATGGTCTGCCAAGCTCCTGGGTCAGTGGCAAAGTACAACGCTGCACCAAAGATTTGGGACTCATCACGAACCTCAAACCATAAGCGCCAATTACCCTGACGATCCGCCGCCTTCGGAGGCTCATGGCCCACGCGCGGCGGGTTCACGTCGGCTGCGGGAGCAGCCCATAAGATAGCGGCTAAGATCACCATGCTTTAAGGGTACGCCGAATTCGAGGCCGCTGACTACCGCCCTAGACCGGTTAGCTGGTCATCATCTCAGGGCTTGGGGTGAGTGAGCTTGAGCCGAAACTCGCCGAGCTTTGGGTGGCGAAAGCGCAACACCTCTGCAGCGCCGGCGCCGAGCACCAAGCTACGCTCAGGTGGTGTGCGACCAAGCGCCGGTCCGCTTTTACGGTAAACAATCGCCCATGGCTTAGCCTGGACCGAGACGTTGAGACCACGCTCAGAGCGGCGCCAACGCCCCTCGACTGCGAACCCAGGCGCCGTCGCTCGGAAGCGACCGCTCTTAGCCTTGAGATCGGCCTGACCCAGGCCGCTGACGCGAAGTGAAGAGCTGCTGACTACTAAGCGTGAGCGCTTAGGCTTTGGCGACGGACGAAGCTTCGGAGCTTCGAGGGTTGGAGGATTGACCGGCTTGGGCTTTTGAGCTGCAGGCTTACTCCTGCCTGCATCGACGCTCGAACTGCCAGCATCCTTTGCGACCGGCTGACCCGCTGCATTGCTTGGATTCGAATGGGTCGGCTGAGCGGGCTCTGGGGCGAGCTCCGATGAGCCGGATGCGCTGGAGCCACCAAGGGTCGGCGACCACAATCCCCAGATCAGGACGCCGACAGCGAGCACACTGACACCCACCCACAAGCGGCGGGATTCGGACAGCGCGGCTTGCAAAAACAGACTGGTTGTCGACGAGCTGGGCTGAGTCGTCGGGATGGCGGAGCGCTTCCCTTCCATCACCGTGGGCTGCTCGGCGTCCGGATGCTCGGAGGTGTCTGACTTCCAAAAGTCCGTCCAACCTTCGGGCTTATCCATACCCGCAGGGAGCGTCGGCATGGATTCAACCGGCGGATGGGTCAAACGATCCAATCGTTTGAGCTCAGTCGGGTCGTGTTGACCTAGAATTCCATCGATGTATTCGATCTCTTCGGTGAAGAGCTCCGCAAGAATTTCGTGCAAAGGTTGAGCAGCAGGCAGCCCTGCAGCAGCTTCTCGCAAGTCCGCAGCGAACGCATCGCCATCCGTGTAACGATCGCCCATCCCCTTAGCCATGACCTTATTCAAGACGGACTCAAGCGGGTAAAGGACCGGATCAACCATGGGCGGTAAAGGGTCGGCTTGAATTGCTGCAAGCGTCCGAGCCAATGATCCACGGTCAAAGGGATGCCGACCTAAAAGCGTCTCATAAAGGACGATACCCAGCGAGAACAGATCGGTCGAACCGTCCACTCGCTTACCCTCGCTTTGCTCGGGGGACATGTATAAAAATTTACCCTTGAGCAGACCCGTCTCGGTCTTACCATGATGCAGTTCACTTTTTGCGATGCCTAGATCGATGATCTTCACTTCACCATCCCAAGACAACAACAAGTTGGCCGGGTTGATGTCGCGGTGTACCAAGTTCAGTGGTTTGCCGTCATGGTCGTTGGCTCGATGGGCATACGCTAAGCCCTCAGCAGCTTGGGCGACGAGGTCGCAGGTCACCGCAAAGGGAAGCGGTCGTCCAAGCTGCTCGCAACGCTCCAGCAAGATCTTGAGATCCACGCCACTGACGAACTCCATCTCAAGAAAAAACTCATCACCGATACGACCCGCATCGTGGACCTGAACGATACGATCGTGGTGCAAACGGGAAGCGAGTCGGGCTTCTGCAAAGAACATCTCAAGAAAATCACCGCGGTCAGCGAGATGACTCAGCATCCGTTTGACGACAACGTGTCTAGAGAAACCTTCAGCGCCCTCTTTGCGGGCTAAAAACACCTCGCCCATGCCGCCTTGGGCGATCTTGTGGAGCAACAGATAGGGACCAAAGTGGTCTCCAACCCGGGCGGACATTACCCTACCCTCTTCACCATCAGCCTAGCGATAGCGCAGAAGCGAATCGAGTTCGGCTTGGGCGCGCTCACTAAACTCACCGCGTGGGTCGACTTTGAGACTTTCTCGTAGAGCAGCCTCGGCGTCGTCATAGTTGCCACGTTCCTTCTGAAGCATTCCGACGCTTAGGTGACCGCTTCCGCTTTTCGGCTCATACTCAACGCAGCGCTGAGCGGCGCGCATGGCTTGACGGAATCGACTGCGATCGATCTGCAGCTCGGCGATCCGGCAGTACGCCTTGCCCATCTTCCGGTTAACTCGAACCGCTTGACGATAAGCTCTTAGCGCATTGCGTGTTTGGTCTTTACCGCCCCAGCGGCGATAGACTTCTGCTTTATCGTAATACAACGCAGCGTTGGCGCCACGAATCCGTAAAGCCTGATCCAAATCAAGCAGCGCTTCAGGATACTGCCCTTGATCTCGGTAGGCGCGGGCACGCCACTCGCGAGCGTCAGGCGAGGACGAGTCCGCCTGAATCGACTCGGTCAACGCGTTGATCGAGTCGAGCAGTTGGTTCGCTCGATAAAACGACTCACCCATCGAGAGTAAGGTCGGGCCGTGCTTCGGACGCAACTGGTCGGCTGTGCGCAAATAGCCCAACGCCTTATCCGGCTGCTTCTCGACAAAGGTGACGCCGAGGAGATAGGGAATGTTTCCATTTTTACGATCGATGCCAGCGGCGGTCGCCAAGTAGTTACGCGCTTCGTCCACTCGGTCTCGTTTGAGCAAGGTGAGCGCCAGCTGAACATAGAACTCATCTTCTTCAGGCATCAGTCGGATCGCGCGCTTCATCAAGTTTGCGGCTTCGTCATGGCGCTTCAAGCGATCTAAAATACTCGCCTTTTGGACCATATACTTCGGGTTTCGCTCTTCAATAGCGAGCGCTGTCGAGGCCGCCTTCAGGGCATCCTCGACCCGATCTTGCTTGAGCAACGCTTTGGCGAGCAGGTAGTGCGCCCGCGGTTCTTTTTCAGCGCGCCGAATCGCTTCACGGTACTCTCGTTCCGCAAGCTCATAGTTGTCCTGAGTCCGATAGAAATCGCCGAAACCAATATAGACCCAAGCATTTTCGGCGTCGATACTGCGCGCCGTTTGCAAGCGCCTGGTCGCGACGTCGAGTTCACCGTCTTGGATGTCGATGCGTGCCATCGCTACGAGCGCGCGAACAAACTGGGGATCGGTACGCAGAACTTTTTCGTACATCTCACGAGCTTCTTTTCGCTCACCCATCAACCAAAGCAATTCAGCATGCCAAAATTGCGACGCCGCCGACGGCTTTGCTTGCTTGGCGATCAGCTCTCGGATCCGAGCTGAGCCGCGCTCGTAGGCTGCGGTTTGAATAAAGACATCAGCGAGTCCGACAATACCCGGCTCGCTATTAGGCGACATCTTCAGCAAGACTTCCCAAGTTGCCATCGAACCGTTGAAGTCGCCGCCGAGCCGCAAGACGTGCGCTACCCGCTCGACCAACAACGTGTCCTTGGGCAGGAAGGTCCGTGCCTTCTCTAAGAACTTAGCCGAGGCACCAAAATCCGAGCGACGAAGTTGAACCTCACCCAAAATCTTGAAGATTTGTGCCTTCCAGAGCTTGTGCCGACCGAGCGAATCAATCTGTCGCTTCGCCTGCCTCAAGGTCGATTCGATCGGTTCGAGTTGCTCTTCAGTGAGCTCTCGCGGGTCGATCTTTTCGATCTGACGCCAAGCCACACGGCTTTGTCCAAGCCATGCATCAGCTCGGGTCGAGTCACCGTCAGTTACCTTTGCGTAAGCTTGCCGAGACTCCTCGAAAGCGTTCATCCGCTCGTACGCACGTGCCGCTGTAAAATGGGTGCGCTCAACGTAACCAGGACCGCCAGCCTCAAGCGCCATCTCGCGACGCTGTTCGAGCAGGTCTTTGTCCCCAGCCGCAGCAGCTACCAAAATGGAGAGCTGCAAAGCCTCGACGTCTTTAGCCTTGATGTGCTTGGCAAGGTAGACCTCCATCTGACCTTCATTGCGATCAGCGAGCGAGCGGCAGGCGCGAGCGATATCAAAAGCGTTCCCGCGGATCATTTCCTCGGTCATACCCTTGAGGGCGTTGACCATCTTCATCCGCTCTAGGGGCAACTCGAAGCGAACATTTAGATCGCAAGAGATGCGGGCAAGCGCCACGCGAGCTTCGAGGTCCTGGTTGGAACTCTTAGTCACCGCATTACGCAACAAGGTGCCGCGTTTCATCAACGCAGCGAGGCGGTCTTCTTTAAGGACGTCGTTAATCCGCGCAAAGCGCGACGAGGTCGTCGCAATCCCGGCTCGGCTGCGAGGAGCCAGGGCGGTGGAGCCCATTTGCTCACCGCCAGACGTCCCACCGAGCTGCCAGGCAGCGACACCGCCCACGACAACCAACAAGGCGACACCGACCAGGAGCTTTTTACGTCCGCCTGGTTTCGATTCGTCACTGAATTCACCCTGTATGACCTCAACGCTCTTGTTGTCATCCATCACACGGACCTGAACCCCGACGAGCTCAGGCAGTTGTTCTTGATCGGTCGCCCCCGCAGCAAACTGGGGTGAATCATCGACAGCAGCGAAGCTTGAACCCTCAACGAAGGCTGAGAACTCTGGGTGCGCTCCTAATGGCTGCCACGACTGCCCATCGACGCTAATCTCCTCGTTTCCGAGCAGCATCCCTGTACGAAGCATGTTCTCGACACGATCGCCCATGTACGGACCGACGACGTCTCCAGTTGCCATCCGCAGCTGATACATCGACTGATCAGGCTCTTCGAGAAATTCCTCGAGCTCGCCGCCTAGAACATTGAGCAGGGGGTCTTCTCCATCATCGAGGGAGAATTCAAAGTCGGACGAGCCGCCACCAGCGATCTCAGTTTCCACGATATCTGGCGATTCAAAGGCGTCATCGACTAATCCAGCCAGCGGGTCATCAACCCCATCGCTGGCGATCACCGTGGAAGCCTCTTCAGCCTCTTGCGCAAAAATATCGGCTTCTTCCACCGCTGGCGGTGCGTCATCAAAGTCATCGCCGCCGAACAATGCGTCTAAGTCTTCTTCCTCCAACGAAGAGGCTTCGCCCGTTCCCGGCAAGGCGATTAGCGGATCGTCATCGTCATCGAAGAACCCATCGAGGTCTAAGCCACCATCATCATCTGCGATGTCTTGGGGTGGTTCACTCGAAGGCAGCGGCACGCGCTCCTCCCCATCGACCATGATCGTTCCGGCTAGATCGGATGCGTCCTCAGCCTCGACGATAAGAGCCTCAGCTTGCTCCGCTAGGTCATCAGCCTCGACGATCAGAGTCGGCGCCTCAGACACCTCATCGGACTCTTCACCGAAAAGGTCGTCGAGGTCCATCTCGCCGTCGACGCCGCCATCAGGCGAGTCAGCCTGACCCGGTAACGGGATAAAGTCATTGGTACCTAGGTCGCCAAAGTCGCCCAGATCTTCAAACAGTTCGTCATCAGCATCAGCTGGGGCTGCATCCAGTTGCGCACCACACGAAGGGCAGTCGGTTAACTGCTCATCACCGAGCTCAAAACCACAGGTAGGACAAGTCCGTTGCATCACACCCTCTCGCGACCGCGAGGCCACTGTCATCGAACCTAGTGCATCACGCGCAAACTCATAGGTCAATTTTGCGGCCTCGGCCAGACGCGATGTACCTTTGCTGTAACCGCTACGAAGCTTGACCCTTGATCCACCCACAGCCACACTAGCGAGCATGCGCTGCCTATGTTTAATTCTCGCTCTTTGTCTGGTCGCCTGTGGCGATGGCGGGGACCTTATCGCCAACCGAATGCCTCAAGCGTTCGCAGGCTTTGACCGAGCGGTTGCCCAAGGCAGCAGCGTCCAACTCGATGGTAGTCGCAGCTATGACCCTGACGGTAATGGCTTGGAATACCGCTGGTACTTGGTGAGCGCTCCAGAGGGGGTGACGCTCGAAAACCCAACAAATGTTCAAGCTACACTGAGCTCATCCGATACCTTTCAAGGGACGATAACCGTCGCGCTAGAGGTCAGCGATGGCCCCGTGATCTCGTGGCCAGACTGGGTCGCTGTTAGCTTTGTGTCGGCGACCTCGTTGGCTCGACCGACAGCGCTCGCTGGCGCTAACCGTCATCTTCGCACAGGAGAGCCGCTCATTCTCGATGCTGGCGAAAGCGCAGGTCTGATCGATCAGTACCGATGGACTCACCTGCTCAGCCCCGCCCAAGATCGGCGCGCTATCGATGACGGTGTCACGGCGCTCTTATCGGATCTCGAGGCCGGTCTGCACATCTTCGGACTCAGCGTTCGGGCCGGCGACCAATGGTCGACCATGGATTGCGTCTCAATTTCGATCTCAAATGAAGTCCGACAAGACCCGTTTCCCGACATCCGAATTGAGGCGCAAACATCAGATTCAGTGACTTTAATCGCCAATGCTGTGGGTCAATTGTCCTGGGCGCTAATCTCGAGCCCGGACGGCCAATCAAATCAACTCGACGGACAGGGTGACAACGGCACCCGCTTAGAGTACCGGTCAGAAACAAACGGAACGCATCTCTTCGCAGCAACCCTGAGCAATGGCTTGTCCGATTGGGTCGCAGTAGAGTTGGAGAATAGCCCATGAGCACTTTGAGTTTTATCCTATTGGCTCCGATCTTTCTCGCACCCAGCGAGGAAGGCCCGGCGGTCATGACGCCCGATGGATTAGCGTGGCATCAGATCGACGCGAAAAGCGCTCGCACCTTTGAAGTGCCCCGCCGCGGTCAGTTGGTCGTGCTGGTTCGCCGGATTGACCCTAAAAAAGGGCCAGAGAAAATCAAAGTGGTCGTGACGCAATCAGGCGCTACGGTCTGGAAGACGTCACTCAAACAAGGGCGCGGCTCACAGCTCAGCGGCGTGATCGCTGGACGCGCCCGACGAGGAACGTCAAAGTCGATGGTCGATAAAGGCACGATGTCCGTGGAGGCGCCCGATGAAGGGCATGGCGGAATTTTGATCCAAGTCGAGTTGGTTCCTGACTTAGGGACCCCCCCCGCCGATGCAGTCGCAGCACGTTCCGAAGCCGGCGCTAATGCGCTCACCGACCGTCCCTCGGTCCAACCCGCGGACGGCATGAACCTAAACGAGCCTGCCCTGGTGAAGCCAGGAACCCCAGAACCGACATCGGCTCCTATTACGGTCGCAAAAGCTGCTGTTCCTGCGGCAGGTACGGCGGTTCCTAAGACGAAAACTGCAGCCACTCCTGGAGTAGCTCCCAAGCCAGTGATGCCGCCCTCCGCGGACGATATCATGCCCGTTGCACCAGGCATGGGAACGAAGAAGCCCTTCTTCTTATCTGGGGTCGACGGTGGTCTGGGTCTGCGCCAAGTGGTCGGCGGGCTGATGCAAAACAATGCGAGTTTCCGCCTCGGCACCGATATGCGACAAGAGATCCTACCCACGATCAACTTGGGCATCGAGCTGCGTTTGGCGTTCCTCTCGGCTGCCGGCAATGCTGCGATTCCGATGGCGGGAATGGTTTCGACCGCAGGGGGCCAAACGTCTCGATCGGTCGATATCTCAGGCTGGTCGATGCCGCTCCTGCTTCGACTGACTCAAACGAGCAGCAGCCAACTGCAAACCGTGTTGTTGATTGGTCCCGCCTTCGGTGGGCTGTCAGTGACTCCGGGTAGTCGGTCGGCTCAAACGCATTCTATGACCGGTTTGGCGACGATTGTTCGGCTTCAACCCAAAGAAGGTATTGCTCTGGGTCCGACGCAACTTCGCATCGGAGCGGAGCTGGGCTGGCAAGGTCTGTGGGCTGACAAGGTCA
>JBDQPD010000120.1:0-9484 GCA_040260805.1 Myxococcota bacterium
AAGACGATGAGGGTCACGAGGTCGATCGAGATACGGCGAGAGAAAGCAGCTGGCGCGTCGAGCTGGCGCTCCAGGCTGATGATGACCCCGATGAGTTCATCAGCGCCGACCGGATCTGGAACAATCGGAAGAACAAGGCCTTCGCTCGGGACATGGGTATCGATGATCCCGCAGGGGTCCTTCGGCTCGGTTTAGATCGTGCGATCGAGGTCTGTCCTGAACTCGCCGTCGCCATGAAGCGCGCTCGAGTGTCGCAGCTTGAGTTGACCACGCGGCAGGCGCATCGGTTCATGAAGGAGACGGCGCCTCGTCTGAGCGAGCTTGGGATGATGGTTCATTTGCCGCCATGGTGGGCACAGCGTCAGCAGAGCGTGGGGTTGGCTTTAGTTGCCAACGACAACGTAGGAGGCGAACCCGACGAGGCAGCGGCTCCCCAACCGGGGGCAGCCAAAGGCAAGAAGTTCAAAGGCGGCTTAGGCGGAGCGCTGGACAAAGACTCTTTGGTTCGCTTTCAGTGGCAAGTCGCTCTCGGCGATGTCCGCCTAAACCCCAAAGATCTCTTTCGCATGGCTCAGGAGAAGCAGCCCCTCGTCAACGTTGGGGGTAAGTGGATTGAGCTCAAACCTGATGAGGTCCAAGAGGCGATCACTTTCTTCAAAAAGAAAGGCGCCGAGGGCGAACTCGGAGTCACCGACGTTCTGCGCAAAGGTTTGCTCCAAGAGAAGGTCCCGCTGCCCCTGGTTGAGTTCAACCTAGAGGGCATGCTCAGCAAGCTAGCCGGAGATTCGACCGCCTTTGAGGAGGTCGATGAGCCGATCAACTTTGTGGGTCAGCTCCGTGATTACCAAAAGCGAGGCTTGAGCTGGCTTCATTTCCTAGGGCGTTTGGGCGTGGGCGCATGCCTCGCAGACGATATGGGTCTGGGTAAGACGGTCCAGCTGTTAGCGTTAGCGGCGATGGATATTCAAAACCATGTGGACGCCGGCGAAGAACGTCCTGCGCCGAGTCTTTTGATCTGTCCGATGTCACTCGTTGGCAACTGGCAGCGAGAGTCCGAGCGGTTTACGCCGGACATTCGAGTGTTGGTGCACCACGGCAGCGAGCGGATGCAGGGTGCCGACTTCATCGAGGCGATGGATCAGTACGATCTCGTCCTAACGACGTATGGTCTGGCGCTGCGCGACCGGGACACCTTAGCCGAGGTCGAGTGGCGTCGTATTGTGCTCGATGAAGCCCAGAACATTAAGAACCCCAGCGCTCGTCAGACCCAAGCGGTTCGCAGCATTGAGAGTGGTCAACGGGTCGCTTTGACGGGCACGCCGGTGGAGAATCACCTCACCGAGCTCTGGTCCATCATGCATTTTTTGAATCCCGGGCTGTTGGGCACACAAAGAGATTATAAAGGACGCTTTGCCACTCCGATTGAGCGACATGGTGACCGGGATGCGTCTGAGATGCTTAGGCAACTCACCGGACCGTTTATCCTTCGTCGCCTCAAGAGCGATCGAAGCATCATCAAAGAGCTCCCTGAGAAGATGGAAGCGAACTTGTACTGCAACCTGACCAAAGATCAGGCGAGCTTGTATCAGGCTGTCGTTGACGACATGATGAAGCAGATCAACTCGGCGGCAGGCATCGCTCGTAAGGGATTGATCCTGACAACCTTGATGAAGCTCAAACAGGTGTGCAACCACCCGACCTTGCTGACCAAGGACAACAAAGCCTTGGGTCGTCGCTCCGGCAAACTGGCTCGTCTAGACGATCTGCTTGAGGTGATGATGGAAGGCGATGACGCCTGCTTAATCTTCACTCAGTTCTCGAGTTGGGGTGCGATGCTGGCGAAGCATCTGGAGACGACCTTCGAGACCCCGGTGGCTTTCTTGCACGGTGGCACCCCCAAGAAAGAGCGCGACAAGATGGTCCAGCACTTTCAAACCGAAGAGGGCCCTCGTATCTTTGTCCTGAGTCTGAAAGCCGGTGGTGTCGGGCTCAACCTGACCAAGGCGAACCAGATTATCCACTATGACCGTTGGTGGAACCCAGCGGTCGAAGATCAGGCTTCTGATCGTGCCTATCGTATTGGTCAAAAGCGTACGGTTCAGGTTCGTAAGTTTGTCTGTGTGGGAACGCTTGAAGAGCGGATCGACAAGATGATTGAGCAGAAGAAGGCTCTGGCGAACGCAATCATCGGCACAGGCGAGGGGTGGCTGACCGAGCTCGACACGGACCAGCTCGCTGAACTCTTCAAACTTTCTCAAGATGCGGTGAGCGAATGAGTGTTCCTGTTTATCGGCTGGCGCAGATCTTCGGCGCCGCAGACTCGCACCATAAAGTCGGTCAAGGGCACGAGTACGAGCGCATCGGCCGTGTGCAATCCACTGAGTTGACCCCAGGTCTTGCCCGCATGAAAGTGCTCAACAACATGGGCCGCTATTACGATGTCATCGTCAAGCGAGCGACTAAGGGCAATGAGACCTGGAAGAACACGGGCTTTGTTGCGGCGTGCACCTGTCCTGACCCAAACTCGTTGTGCAAGCACATCGCCGCGTCGGTGTTTGCGCTCGGGCGTCGCGTCGAGGCGGACAAAGAAGCCTTTGAAACCTGGATGGGAATCTCTGCAGATGACGGCATGGGACCGCAACAACTCAGCGACTCTGATTTAGAGCGGTGGTGGGATGCCGGACCCCATGACACTGGACCTGTCTTTGATCCCGAGAATGCAGGACGGCCGGACGAGCTGCTGCGTCGGCTGGGTCCGCCACCGCGCAAGCTTGGCCTGTCGGATCTACCGGATCTGCTTGCGCCTGCTTACAGTTTGATCGCCAACGCAGGCCGTCAACTGATCATCGATCCCGGGAGCGCGATCAAGCCGGTTAAGAACCGGCGTTAGGACCTAGGTGGTCCTCACTTGCGAGGAGCTAGGGGACCACGCTCAGGAAGCGGTGACAGCGCTCCAACCGAGTTGGCTAAGTCATCACCCATACTCTCCCGAATAATCGCAATCGTGTCGGCGCGCATCGACTGGAGCTCTTGGCGAGCTTCTTTAGGTGACATGTCGCCGCTGCGAATACCTCGATACAACTTACTCATACCCTTGCGTTCTTTATGCAGGATCTCAGTGAGCGAGGTGCGATCATCCTCGCTTAATCCGCTGGTCGCCTCATGGTTGGCGAGTTTCTCGTTAAGCCGTTCAGCAAAGCGCTCAAGATGACGCCCGACCCGCTGCTCACGATTCTTTTGGCGCTCTTGTTTCATGACCATACGAATTTGAGCAGCCAACATAGGGTCAGGAGGGATCATCATCTCCGGGTCCATCTGTGGCATCTCTGGCATCTCTGCGCTCGGCATCGAGCCCGACTCATCGGGTGGCGCCGCCGCTAGGGTAGAGGGCTCCCCTCCGCCTTTGCCGAAGTCTTGCTCCATCGGCGGGGGTGGCGTCGGCGAACCGCCTCCTGAATTTTTGATGTTGTAAAGATCCTGACGCAGGGCAGCGACCTCTGCTTGGAGCGCCTTGAGTCGCATGTCGTCGGTCTCAATATTAGCGGCGCCGGACGGTTGCGTCATGATCGCAAAGCCACCTGTCGACAGGGCTAACAATGAGAGTATCAGCGGGAGCTGCTGCATGCTTAATCCTCGTCTAATGCACTATCGGTATCGCCCAACTCCGCCGGAATCACAAACATCGACGCATGGCTTAAGGGCATCATATAGACGATGCCGCCCTGAGGACGATCCAAATCCGCCTGATGAAAGACCCACTCGAAAATCTCATCGGCCCGGTCGTTTGGGACCACGATACTTAAGATCTCTTTCTCTTCGTCATCGCCAAGGCGCCGCTCACTCCAGCGCACAAAGCGACCGACGCCGCGGGCGAAGTTGACGTTCGCAGCGTCAAGACCCTTTTCGTCTCTGAGCGCTTTAAGGACCGGCAAGGCGGTACCCATCGGGATGATCGCCTGAATCAGCTTTTGTTCGGTGAACATGATCAGTCTCCGAGTTTCTCAAGCAGATCCCGCGGGACGTGGGTCGCCGCCTTCTCGACGGGGATCACGTACGCAATACCCATCCCAGGGGTGTCGAGTTTACCCGCCTTGTAGATACGCTCTAAGATCTCATCGGTCTGGTCGTTGCTGACCAAAATATTGACGATCTCTTTCTCGACCTCGACCGCTAGACCCAAGATGCCCAGGCGGTCACGCACGCCGGTGCCACGGCCGTAGTAGATGGTGGCGCCGCGGGCGCCAGCTTCGCTCGCCGCTTTGACGATCTCGTCGCCCATACCACGCTGCACCACCGTCGTGATCATAGACACGTCGGTGAGGACGACAATCTCGTTTGATTTTTCTTTGCTCATCAGCTTGCTTCCTTTGCGTCACGCCAGTTGCGAATCGCGACGCGTACTTTAATCCAAAGACCTGTGCTCAGCACTGCGAGGATAGGTCCGATTGAGGCCATCGATAGGATACCGAATCCTTCGATGACATTGACCGCTTCACCTAAGCCCAAGCCCATAGCGAGGACCAAAGGCACGGTGACAGGGCCAGTGGTCACGCCTGCGCTGTCCCAGGCAATGTTGACGAATTCCTCGGTTGAGAAAAAGGTCAGGAGCATCGCTAGGCAGTAGAGGGGTACCAAGAGGTAGACTAGGTTGATCGAGAAGATGATTTTGGCGACGCCGAGCGCAATGCCTGCGCCGACTCCCCATGCCACCGCATTCATCAGCGAGGACTTGGGGAAGGTGCCGTTGGTCAGATTCTCAACGGTTTGACCTAAGGCATTGAGCGCGGGTTCTGCCAGCGTAGCGCCTAGGCCGAGTAACCAAGCAAATGCGATCGCAATGCCCAAGCCCACGAGCTTAGGATAGTAAGGCGAGCCGACCGCGGCGTCGATGTCTGTAAACGCAGCAGGCACCAGGGCTCCGGCTTGCGCTCCAAGCTTAGCGAGCCCGTAGGTCAAGCCCAGGTTGAAGACGATCATGCCGATGACGCAGAGGCTGATCCCATAGCCGATGCTCATCGGGTCTTTCACCTTCGAGCGAAGCAGGACCATAAGAACGGCGAGCAAGAACAAGACCAACGGGATGATCGCACGAGCGCCACCAATGATCTCAACCCAAGGCGTCTGTTCATGCCAGGCGACGGCGCCAGCCGCTGCCGCTGCCTGAGCTGACGCCAGGATGCTCTCAACGGGAACGGTAGCCGCCACGTACAGCCCGAGCAGCTGTACCCCTAGGATAGGAAACAGTGAGGCGAGGGTGACGATCCCAAAGCCCGACAGCGAGCTTCTACCTTTGCCGACGGCGTTGGCGATACCGATGCCCAGCGCCAGCACCAACGGCACTGTAACCGGTCCGGTCGTGACCGCACCACAATCCCAAGCGAGGCCCAGAATCGACTTTAAGTTCGGCTGAAAGCTGATGTAGATGCTCAACCCAATGGTCGGGATAAGCGTCATGTAAATCATCGGCTTGAGGCTCCACCCTTTGACGAAGCGCATAGTCCCGAGGACCGCTGCGATGCCGACGCCGACGCCGACGATTAACACCAGAGGTAAAGCCCATTCGGTCAGCAGCGCTTTGAGATACGGCGCCTTTTCGACATTGACCAAGGCACCCGCTGCCTGAAGCGCGCCGATTGCCGGCTCCGCAAAGGTCACCCCGATGCCCAGCATAAAGACCACGATCAGCACAACAGGAAGCTTAGACTTCTTAGGGAGCTCGGAGCCGATGGTTTCGCCAAACGGCATCAAGCCGACCTTCAGACCCTCCATAAAGAGCATCAAGCCGATGATCACAGCGGTAAGACCGGCTGCAACAATCCCTGCGTCTGCAAATTCTTGATGCAGCACAAAAACCTGAAACAGGCCGAGGTAGACCGCAAGCGGGACCACCGCTTTGATCTGCTCGATGGTCCGAACCGAGAAGTAGGGCCCTACAATGCGGTAGATATCGAGTGACGAAACACCAACCTTTTTACCTACGTGTTGCCGCCCGTGTTCGGTGACCTTCGCAAAGGGTAAGGAGCGCTGGCGCATGCCGATTTCACGCATGAAGGCGCCGAATCGTACGGTACGCCGTTCCTTGCTTTCGTTCACTGTCCACTCCGATAGGATCTTAGGGCTCCTAATGGAGACTAGTGGGCCCCAAACTTCAAGCCCTTTTCTCACCGTTTTCTGCCCTGAAAACGGCCTGTTTTTGCTCCATTGTCCGCGCAGGCGCTGGATCGACCAAGACCGCTCAGTCGATTACGAACCCAAAGTCCTTGTTGGTTGCCAAAGCTCTTAGCGTCGCGTTACACTGGCGGCTCCCTTCTAAGAGGCGTTTCATGAAGAGTTGCTGGGTTGTCGGAGTCGTGTGCTTGCTAAGTGTTCAGGGTTGTTCTGCGCTGTCTATTCCAGATGAGCCAGGAGATGCGGGGGCTCCGCCGCCTGTTGTTGACGCTGGCCCGGTGTCCGATGCGGGCGCTGGCGCAACGGATGCGGCTGCGTCGGTCTGCTCGCCAGACCCCGATCGACTCAACGGCGTCCACCGTTGCCAAGTTGATGAACAATGTCCTTGCGGCGCCCATTGCGCTCTGGGTCGCTGCATCTACGAATGCTTGGAAGGCGTTGAGGACTGCTCAGATGGGGAGCGTTGTTCACTCTTTGGCCGCTGCGTTGAGGTGACGCCAGAGCAGCCCAGCCCTGGAATCGAGGAAGACATTGCGCCACCCGACCCGGCCCCGGCTGGGCGTTTGCGACTTCAGCGGCGAGTCTTTGATCTGGTGGATCGCAGTCAGCTGTTAGCGCTGACCTTTAGCGTTGAAGATGCCCCCCTCGCGGCAGTTCGCATCGGCGACGGTGCCGCCTGGCAGTCGGGTGAAGGCCAGGAGCCCGAAGCGGTTGATGAGGCTACGCAGGTTAATTGTGTCAACAGCGACGAGGCGGGCTTCGGTGCGGACTGTATGCTGAGCGATTTGGCCGTGGGTTCCTCGCACACCGTGTACCTGCGCGCTGGCGATCCCGATGGGAGCGCAAACCAGTGGACTCTGGGTGTGTTCACCGCCCGACAGGCTGAGGTGATTACCATCAGGCTCACGGAGCAAAGGCCTGTATTACCCGAGGCGGCTCCGGTCAGCGGTAGTTACGAGGGCTCGGTGCATCTGTTCGAAGCCGGCGGTCGAAGCGTGATGGAGGTACCCGTCAAAGCTGAGGTCATCGAGGATGGTGGCTCGGTAAAGATCAAACTGATCGATGATCTTAAGATCTTGTCACCCTCTGGCGCTCTGTGGGGACGCTTGAGCGAGAACAGCTACACCTTCTCGTGGAGTCATTATGTGGGCGAACAGGCTGAGGCGCTTGGTGACGTTGAGATCCATATGGCGCTGCGCTCGGATGAAGATCTCAGCGTGTCGCGTGCGGGTTGGATCGGTGGGCGGTTTAATATGGACATCGCCGGGTGGTTGCCCGAGAGCGAAAACCTAGCCTGCGCCAACGCTCAGTTCTTCTGCGGCGCAGGGGACCAGCACCCTTGCTGCGGTCGCACAAACGGGCTCTCCGTCGAGATCTGGGACCAAGCGATTCCTATCCTCCAGGCCGATCTGCGCCTGTGCCGTCGTGGCGCCTTGCCGCAAGACGCTCAGGTGCGTCGCTTCGATGATCACGCCTCGAACAGCACCTCACAGTTTAACGACCTGCGGGCGCGAATTTGGAGCGACGAGGCTCGCAGCCCCTGGGATCAAGTCGTCCAAGACATCTTCCGCGTCGATGATGCGAACCCGGTCGTCGATAACCGCGTGAGCGAATGGGCGTCTCTACCTGAGAGCAGCCGGAGCTTGTTGCGCTGCGAGACCGCACAGATTGAGACCAGCTACGCCTGTCGAGGGCGCGACTACCAAGGGGGTTGGGGACCTAACAATCCGATCTGTTCGGACGCGGTCATCGCTGCGATGAGCGAATCCTGTGAGAGTCATCGAGTCGGTCCGTGCAGCGGCGCAGGCGCTCAAGCTTGCGGTCACATCTGCTATGGTCTGGATTTGGGAGGTGATGGACCGTCGCCGTTAACTCAGAATGAATTCCGAGCTCGGGATATGGAGCTCGCTCGAGCCAGCATCTGCGCCGAACGCTATTTCTGCTTTGAGCCGCCGACGGGCGATGAGTTTACGACCGAGTCGAGCGGCCTTCACCGTCGGGTCCTGCCCATCTCTGGTGATCTGACCTGCTCACGTCCGGGCAATGATCTCCAGGACCAGATCCCAACCGCGATCGGTCTGTTTACCAACGCCGACGCCAGCGAAGCCGAGCAAGAAGCGCTCAATGCTGGCGCCATGCTCGAGGCCTGCTTCCGAGATTTGGCGCGCGACGTGCCGAGCCTTGAGGGGCGCGGCCCGATCTGGGAAGGCGCCGACCTTCGGCGTGTCTTTCAAACCGAAGGGTGCATCGATCTGGCTCGGTTTTGGTCGAGCCTGCGCTGGGCGTCTGCGCCGGCGATGTTCGCTGCGATCGATCCTGCGACTCGGCAGAGCGAAGACCTCGGCGATCAAAGTCGCGCCAATGGGTTGTACCTTCGGCTCATGAGTCAGTGGTTGCAGCTGCATCAGTTCCTGGCGCTTGAGGGCTTGCAAGCGCATCGACTGGCTAAGGTGCTGCGGCAAGGAGAGGACACCATCTCGCCGACCGCTGTGCCCTCGCTCGGGCGCTTGCGCCAGGTGCTTGCTGGCGCGTGGGATGTCTTTCTTCGGCCGCGGATCGTGACCGGTTTGATGGGCATCGCTCCTGAGCAGCTACGCAGCGCGGATTATCGCCGGATCATGTATCCGAACTGGTCGCCTGAACAACGAGCCTACCACGAACAAGGTGTGGGTTTGTCGGTGTTCATGATCGAAGCCATGAACAGCTACATGGAGATCCTCGAGGCTGAGTCCGAAGAGGTCTGGTCGACCGGCCGGAATCTGCCGGCGCATCGAGCCTTGATGGCGCAGGGGGTCCGCCAAAGTCTGCTGATCGAGGCGGCTGCCCGTGGCGTCTATGAGCGCTCACAGGTCGGCGAAGCGGCGTGGGGCCCACGTTATCTACAGGGTCTGACGCAACTCAAGGTGCTTCGCGCTCGAGTCATGCGTGCGATGGTCAACATGGGTGGGCAGGGGAACCCGTTAGGTATCGAGGATGACGATCTCCCCTTGTACTTCCGTGTCGACCAAGGGGGTGATATCGGGCGGTTTTCGGTCATCTCGAACTATTTCCTCGACGCCCGCTCGGGGATCGCAACTCAGTCCGTTGAGACGGCGAGCAACAACTTGATCGCTGCTCGCAGCGCGTGGCTCCAACTGCGCGACGGGGTTTTGCAAGACCGAAACCACGTGGTGGAGGCGCAAGCGCGCGAGACGGCGACGGCTCAGCGCTATGGGGACCAGATTCTAGAGATCTGTGGCGCCCATCGCGGCTGGGTTCGTCCGAACGATCCTGGCAACAACGCACCGGTTCAAAGCGATGAAGCGGTCGAATGGCT
>JBDQPD010000044.1:0-25781 GCA_040260805.1 Myxococcota bacterium
CCCCAAGAACTGCTCGGCTTGATCGCGGAGGTGACGCAGAATTAATGCGGAGATGGTCTCGAGGCTGTGCAGCTGTCCGCGCACTCGCACTGCGACCGCTTGGTCCTGGTCGACGATATCGTAGCCCATCCGAGAGCGCGTTTTGGTGACCTCGTCGCTCTCACCGCGTCGACCGATCAAGCGCTTGGCTGAGATCACGGTTTCGTTCGGCCTTTGGATCATACCGGCTCGGGCGCGAGCACCGACAAGCACCGAGCCATCGGGCATAAAAGCGACCGCTGAAGGATGAATACGGTGACCGTCAGCGTCGGCAATTACCGTGACCTTTCCGTCCTCGCAGACGGCCACCACGGAATTCGAAGTCCCTAGGTCGATTCCCAAAACCGATGCCATCGATTTCCCCTTGGCCCAAACCGTTACAACCACTACAGGACGCGATGCGCGCATAATTTGCAATGGACATTCAAAGCGTCAGGAAACCGACGGGGAGTCTTATGGCGGGCATGCTGCTAGTGATTGATCCAAGTCCCACTGTTCAAAGGGTGGTTCAACTCGTTCTTGGCCAAAAGGGCTTTCGCGTGGCCGCTGCTGGCGATCTGGCCAGCGCTCGACAAAGTACGAGCGGTCAAATCGATGTGCTGATCATCGCGGCGTCGTCGTGGAATGATCAGGCGCAAGAGTTACGCTCTGCGCTTGGGCGTGGTGGTAACTGCCCCGTGTTGATGCTGATGGATCGCGGTGAGGAGCGCACTGGGGCTAGTTTCCCCCATCTTGCTAAGCCCTTCACACCTGATCGGTTGATCGCTGCGGTCGAGACCTTACTCGCTCCAGGTGATGAGGTCGTTTCCGAGGCGCCTAGTACCCCAGCGCTGGCAAAGGATTGGACCTTTGATCCGGGCTGGCTGCAAGGTGGCGGCAAACCCGTCATCTGGTGCCATCTCACGGCTTTTCCTTTGCCTGAGCTGCTTCAGTATCTTCGAGCTCAGCATTGGGAAGCTCAGATCCGCATTCGGTCGGGCGAGCGTCGAATCAATGTCACGATGCGCCATGGTCGCGTTGACTTTGTGACGGCGCAGGGTGTCGGCGCAGGATTTCGCCTCGGTCGATTTTTGGTCTCTGTCCAAGCGATTGACCGGCACCAACTCGAGGCCTTCATCGAGTCTGGTGCTGCTCAAGGTATGCCGCTCGGCAAAGCGCTCGTCAGCGCCGATATGATCAGCCCAGAGCAACTTCTGGCGGCGATTCGTTTGCAAACGACGAGCTTGTTTTATGAACTACTTCGCTGGCGTGATGGGCAGGCTGTCGTTTTGGTGGAACCTGAGCAAGACGATCTGACTCGGGAGACGGGGCTTGCGCTCACCGTAGAGCAGCTCTTGATGGAAGGGTTTCGTCATGAAGATGAATGGAACCGTCTTCAGACTTTGCTGCCCCGACCTGAAGAGGAGCTTGAGCCGAATCTTTTGGTGATCAACGGGTTCGATCTCAGCCGTTTATCAGTGCTTGAGCGCGAGGCGCTCGGTTTACTACGTGATGGGGGTAATCTCGGACAGCTGCTCGCTCGTTTGTCCGCGCAACCGATTGAGGTCTGCCGCTCGGTTCATGTTTTATTGGGGGCGCGATTGATTCGCCGCGTGGACGAGGTGAACAGTTGATGGTCGTGTTCTTGTTGGGTGCGCTTGCTGGCGCCGACGGTTGGGTTGATCGAGCCGCTTTAGCGGCTGACCGCCTTGCGGTTGCTGCGGTGGACGAACACGCTCAGAGTCGTCCTTTGAGTGACCTTTGGTGGAGCGGCGAGGGACAGCAGGTCCTTGAGCTTTTGGACCATAGAGCCTGTCTTGGGCGTCTTGCCCAGGGGTGCCTGTTTGGCACGGGGATGCCGGCTAGAGCGGCACAAGCTCCCAAGCGAATTGTTCAGGGGCGTAAGCGATGGGTGTACTCGAGCGATCAACACGAGGTGCTCGCGTTAGAGGTCGTTGGGACTCAAGCTGTTTTGTGGGTCTGGCGTGAGCGCCCAATGCGCGCAGCTGCCCTGCCGCCTGTTCGAGTCGTGGAGTCACCGCTGAATCCGACAGCGACGCTGCCTGAGCCATCACCGCATCCGTCACCCTGGTGGCTTTTGTTGCTTCCGGCTGCCTTTTGGATCGGTCGTTATCGCCGCTCCAAACCGAGCGATGACCGAGTCGATGAGGCCTCATACTTGGAGGAGCAGCTTGAAGCAGAGCGCTTGCGTTTTGCGGTCGAGCGTCGCGCCTCAAAGCAAGAGCGGGATCAATTATTGATCGCGGTGGCGAGCGCTCAAGACAAGCCATCACCACGCGAGCAAGAACGAATCGCTGAGCTCGAGCAAGTACTTGATCGCATCCAGAAACGATGGGTTCACCTGCGAGATGATTTGGATCGCGAGGCACAGGTTAGCCGGCGCGATGCGACTCGTTTTCTCGCTCCCCTACAGCAATTTGGCGCCATGCTCCGTCAGGTCGAGCGCCGTATGCGGACAGTTGATGAGCTCGCTTACGCGCAGAAAATTCAACAACGTCGTCTGGGTTTGCAAGGATTCGAAGAGCGCCTACGAAAGCATTTCCAGAGCAGCTCAAGCTTCGATGAGCGAAGCTGGCAGACCGCCCGTGATGAGCTTAACGAGATTTTGAACACAGCACCCAAATCGCCGACTGAAACCGACGAAACGAACGCGCGGCTCCATGTCTTGCGCGGGGGTCGCTGAATAGCCAGACCGCTCAAAGCGTTTACAGCTTACGAGGCGACTGTTTGTGGTCGCTAAGGGAAGGAGCAGCCGTTATGTTTAATAATTTGCTCAGTCTTATCTTGCCCTTGTTCTCTGCATCGGCTCCGGCGCCAACAACGGCTGCTCCAGCGGTTAGTCTCGACCGTATTTTGGACGCCGTTGAGCAGCGTTACAACAAGACCAAAACTCTTGACGCTGTCTTTGACCAAAGCTTCCGTAACAAAGCCTTTCGGCGCACCCAGCGAAGCACTGGCACCGTTCGCTTCGCTCGCCCGGGTCTGATGGAATGGCGTTATCAAACACCCTCTCCGAGGCGCTTCGTCCTGGATGGGACCGATCTTTGGATCCATCAACTCGATGACGGCCAGGTCTTTGTTCGTCGTCAATACGATGGCGATGACCTCAAAGCGGCGCTTCGATTTTTGTGGGGCGACGGCAGCCTGAGAAGCACCTATAATGTCCGCTTACTCAAGAGCGATACAAAGCGCGCCCTGCTCAAGTTGACGCCAAAAAAACCTGTGGGTTATTATCGGTTTGTCCGTCTCGCTATTGATCTTACAACCTACAGGGTGACGCACTCCGTCGTCGTCGATCATCGCGGCAATGAAAATCGCTTCGCCTTTCGTAAAGCGCGCTACAACGCAAAGCTTCCCTCAAAGACCTTTCGATTTGAGGCGCCCGCTGAATCGGTTGTGACGGAGCTAACGTCGGCAAAATAGGGGCGGGACTTCGACAGTTGGCTTACCCTGTGGCACATGTTGGTCGCATGAAGGCTAAGGGGACCGAGCGATGATGCTGAGTTTACTCATGAGTGTTCAAATGGCGGCGCTGCCAGTGCCTGCCCGTTTTGAGCACACAAGCTATCAGCGCCTGACTCGGGACGTACAGATACGCTCCTCGGCTCGTTTTGTCCTGGTCCGCCCGAGCGCTTCATACCGCCTTGATGCGGTCGAAAAGACCCTCGCCGAGCTGGGCTCGGGTATCGGCTTGACGGCGCACTGGCCCAACCGACAGCGCCTGATCGAGTTTGACCTCGGTGAGGCGAGCACCATGAGCTCGTTGCTGGCGCTGGTGGAGCGCCTGCAGTCCAAAGGCTTGATCACTTCTTATTTCCCGGTTTGGACGAGGCAGCCAGATGGTCGCACGCACGTCGATGAGCGGGTCGCTGTCCGGCTCCGGCATCCGAGCGATGAAGCCAAGCTGATGGACCGCTTTGGTCTGACTGTGGTTCAGCGCTACCCTCACCTCAAGCAGGTCGTGAGTGTGCGACGAGGTAAAGTGCTCGATGCGGTGGCGCTCGCCGCCGAACTCAATGAGAGCGGTGCCTTTGAGTGGGCTGAGCCGGATTGGATTTTCCACCCCAAAGCAGCGTGGGATCCACAAGACCCAAATTTTGATGACGCTTGGCACCAACAACGCGGGGCGATGGTCGGCTCGATCAATGCGCCGGCGGCTTGGGATGTGGTGCGCGGTGAGGGCGTCACGGTCGGAGTGATCGACTCGGGGACTCAAAATGACCACCCAGATCTCGACGTTTTTGCGGGTTATGACTTGGTCGATGGCGACTACGACGCCAGCCCTGAGTGCATTGAGCGGCCCGATGGGCGCGGGCGGGCTGACAGCTGCCCTGCGGAGCGCCCTTACCGGGAGAGTCACGGCACGGGGGTGAGCGGTATTGTCGCGGCGCGTGGCAACGACGTGGGCAGCTTAGGGGTCTGTCCTGAGTGCCGCTTGGTCACCATTCGCATGGTGGGCGTCGCTCAGCGACGCGTGAGTCACGCTGACGGTCTGTTGTGGTTGGTGGCGCAAAATACGGCGGTGGTGAACAACTCTTGGGGTCCGAGCATTGAGCGGTATTTCCCGATGGCGATCGCCGAAGAGCAGGCGGTCGAAGAGGCGATGACCAATGGTCGTGGCGGTAAAGGGATGTTGCTGCTTTATGCCGCCGGAAACGATTATCTGCTCAACACGGAGAGCAACCCGTATTCAGCGCACGTCGAGACGGTGACCGTGTCGGGGTCGACTCGGCGCGATGACTTTGCCTGCTACAGCAACTACGGCTCGACCGTTGATGTCGCTGCGCCCACCAAAGGGTGTTACGATGGTGAGCCTGGCTTGCAGACGACCGATTTGACAGGCGGCGAGGGGTACAACGAAGGCGATTATCACAATCAGATGGGCGGCACCTCGGGCGCTTGCCCCGTCGCTTCAGGCGTTGCTGCGCTGATCGTCGCCGCCAACCCTGAGTTAACCGCTCGCCAAGTGCGGTTGGTGCTGCAGGCTTCGACCGAGAAGATTCGAGCTGATCAGGTCGATTGGCAGCGTCGTTTAGGCGCCGACCTTGAGTCCATCTTTGAGTACGATGAGCGCGGTCATTCGGTGGGCTTTGGTTATGGCCGTGTCGACGCAGCCAACGCGGTCTCGATGGCGCGGACATTCAACCTACTCGGTGCCTGCGGTGAGGGCTGCACAGCCTGTCGTCATGACCAGTGCGCTACCGCTTGCGGTACCGACCGAGACTGCCCTGGTCAGTCCGTCTGTGTTGCTGACGACCAAGGCGTGCAGGCTTGCGAGTGGCCAGAGGCAGAGGCGACGCGGATCGGAGCCAACTGCACCGACGCCTGCGACCAGTGCGTTCGGGTGGTGTCTCAGCGGCAGAGCTTTAGGAATCTGTGCTCTGCAACCTGCGCCGAGAATAGTGATTGTCCGGGGGGCTGGATGTGCGCTCCTGTCGGCGATCAAGGAAAGCTTTGCGTTCCTGGGTTTCCAGGGTGTGGCAGCAGCTGGGGCGATGAGCGCTGCACGGGTGATGTGCGCGTCCTTGATGCTCGAGAGCGCGCCTTTTGCTCGTGCCCTTGTTATCCTGGCGAGGCTGAGGGTTCCGAAGGGTACTGCCCAGAAGGTTTCCACTGCGGCACGCCTGAGTGTCGCTGTACTCGCCAGGGTCGTGGGGGCTGCCGCGAGACCACCTGTGAAGAGGTCACCGGCCGAGGGAATTACAACCCAGTATGTTTCCCTAACGTGGTCGAGGAAGAGCCCTGTGAAGCAGACTCAGACTGCCCCTTAGGTGACGCGTGTGTGGATTACGAGTGTCGAGAGGACCCATTTTATTGCGCTGCGTGTGCCCCGTGTGAGCGCCACAGCGATTGCGGCTCGGGCAACTGGTGCACGCCGGTCGATGGCCGCAACGTGTGTTTGGTGGCGTGTCCTGTCGATCGCCGTTGTCCTGGGGACTCTGTGTGTCGCTCGATTTCCGCGAATGGTCGCGAGCGTCGGTTCTGTTTAAACGACCCTGAAGAGACCTCGGACCGTGTATGCCCAGCCGATTACACCTGCCGGTCTCCCGAGGGCCGCTGCCGAGTAGCAGCCGACTGTCCGACCCGCGATCATTGGTGCGATGATGACGGCGAATGCCGCTTAGATGACCCCGAAGAACCGGCCCCGCCGGCGCCTCCGCCGCCCGTGACCACACAGCCTTCAACCCCCGTTAGCGGCTGTACCTGCACGCATACTGGGGGCTTTGACTCCGTCATGTGGTTGGTAATTGCTGTCTTGGTGGGTCGTCGCCGGCTTGGCGGCCTGCGTCAGGCAGGGTAAACCCCCCCCGAAGGGGGAGCCGTGATGCGCACCCTAAGATTGCTTTGCATCGGTTTGGCGCTGGTCTTGTCCAGCTGCGACTGCGACGAAACCACCATCTCGCGACAATGCGTGGCTCAAGCAGATTGTCCAGCGGGACAGTTTTGCGATGAGGGGCTGTGCCGAGAAGGTCAGCCAACCTGCATCAAAGGCGTGATCGAAGAGAACTGTAAGCGCTGCGCTGAGCACAGCGACTGCCCGGATGGCTCACGCTGTTCTCGTTCGGGGTTGTGCCTGCCACCCCAGTGCGACACCGACGCAGACTGCACCAATCAATGCGCCGAAGACAGCTCAGCTATTGAAACCTGTCAGGTAGAAGCAGAGACGGGTTGGCGCCAATGCGTGGCTTTTGCCTGCGACACGGACGAGCAGTGCCGTGATGCCTTTATTGAAATTCCCGATGGACTCAGCGCGGCTTGTGTCGCTCGTGGGTGTCGGTGCAGAAACCCTTGCGGCGGAACGTGCGCCCAAGGGACCGTATGTTGTGGTGAAGACGGCAACGAGCAGTTCGGTCAGTGCATCGATGACCCGGGCCCTTGCGGTGATCAGGAATGTGGCTTGGGATTTGATACCGAGGTCGCAGGCGAAGGGGTCTGGTCGCTGTCGCGCTGTGCGCGCGATGGTGATGAGTGCAACTGCATCGAAAAGCCGTTCATTGCTCAAGGTGTCACGGGAATTCAGTCGGACGTCGCAGCCTCTGGTGATCAGGCGATTGTGGCAGCGTACAACAGCACCTACGGCGACCTCTGGGTTGGTAGGGGCAGCGAGGACGGGATGTCATGGCAGTGGGTCGACGGTTTGCCGCTTGCTGATGAAGAGACGGTAACCGGAGGCCCATCAGGCCCTCGCTTTGGTATCTCTGCTCCTGGCGCCGACACGGGGCGTTTCCCCTCGATTACGGTGGCTTCGAGCGGGACGGTTCATATCGTCTATCAAAATGTTGATGACCGCAGCTTAGTCTATGCTCGCTCGCTCTGCGGAGCGGGTTGCGATATGGGTCAAATTTGCACCGATATTGGTCGCTGTGTCGAGCCGACGCAAGACTGCGCTCAGGGCTGCGCTCCTGGGTTTGCTTGCCTCCAAGGTAGCTGCGCTGAAGACGCCCGACCCAACAAGTATTTGATCTTCGAACTCGATGGTCGCGGCGACCTAGGCTATCACAACGCGATCACTCTGGATCGCAACGGCATCCCCAGCATTCTGACCGCTGTGCATCGCTTTGATAACCAGGGTATCGATTCGGCTGAATGGCGCCGTTATACGGGCAGTAATGATCTTCCCAACGGACCTGAGGATTTCGGGTTCATGGACGGAAGCTTGATGCTCGATACGCGTCTGATCACCCCGCTCTCCGTCTGGCCTTGTGAGGGCGGCTGTCCCGAGGATCAGGTGTGCGTTGGTGAGACCGCTCAATGCGTGGTCGAGACCGATGACTGCAATCCGGGTTGCGGCGAAGGGTCTGCTTGCTTTGCTGGGCAGTGCGTGACTGAGGTGCCTGCGGCGCCACGTGGTGGAGAAGCGGTGATCAACGCCTTTAATTCGATGGTGACTGACGACCAAGGACGGGTCTTTGGTGTCTGGTACGATACCCGCAACAATCGGCCCGTTCTTTTAGAACCAAACGGCCGTGTGATCGATGTTCAAACGACCGGCGGGCAGTTTGTTGCGCTCCAGGCGCAAGGCGCAGACCGCCACCTCGCTTTTGTTCGAGACGAAGAGGTCATCTACGTGCGCGCCCTGCCCGATGGGACGATCGCTGCGCAGCAGGTGGTCGACAATGGAGCGCGTCAGCTTGAGAATCGTTCAGAGGTCCATGTTCTAGCCGACACCGCGTTAGACCTAGCGCCGGATGGAACGCTGACGCTCTACTGGCAAGATGCGAGCGATCATACGCTCCGCTTTGCGGTTAAGGCTCCAGGTGATGAGGCGTTTAGCGAAGGCCGTGTGCTCGCGGGTGCGGTCCAGCCTTACGAGGGCAGCTTTGGGTTCTCAAACCGTACCGCTCGCCACGCGAGCGGTCATTGGTTGAGTAGCTTTAGATTTCATCTTCCTGATGAAGCACCTGAAAGCGAAGTGGTGATCTTTGCGCGCTGAGCCTATTTTGGCTTCGGTTCTGTGTTTGCTTGGGGCGTCCGCCCTGGCTCAGCTCCCCGCGACTTCTGATAAGTCCAGCGCCGCTGTTGAGGCGGCCGTCGACGAGCCGGAAGACGCTGAGAAGGAAGCGCTTAGCGCACAAGAAATCTTTCGCCGCTTCGCCCCGCGCTTGCTGTTTTTGAAGCCTGACTATGCCGAGGACCTCAAGCTGCCTGAGGACCTACGCGTCGAAGTACAACTCGTGATCAAAAACGCGCTCAAACAAGAGGGCTCTTTTCGTGTTCGCACCATGGGTGATCTTGAGCTCGATGATGAACAACTCTTCATGGAAGCTAAAGACTGCAGTGACGATGCCTGCTTGTATCGAGCGCTGAATCAAACCGCTGTCGGTCAATTTTTGCGTACACGCGTGGTGGCGGCGCCGAATAAGGGCTTGCGCGTGATGATCACCGGTCACCGTGTGGACCAGCAAAAGAGCTATCGAGCGGTCGACTTTGTGGTGCGCGCTGATCCTGTGATCGGCGCCGTGGGGGAGGTGTTGCTTCGGCGTTTGCGTCGCGAGTCGCGTCTGGCAATTTATGCGCTTCCGCCGGCGCCCATGGTCAACGGCACCCCGCCTCCGTTTAACGCATCGATCACCATTATGGCGCCGACCGGCGCGTCGATAAAGGTGAACAATGAAGCCGCAGGTGAAGTGATCGAGTTGGATCTGTTTCGCCTTGAGCGTAACGGCGGCAAGCGCTTTAACGTTGAGGTGTCCTTACCCGGGCATCAACCGGCAAAGGCATCGGTGGACCTGGCACCGGGCCAAGCTGCTTTTGTTGAGCTCACGCCGAAGCGATCTGAAGAGACGAAGAAGGTCACTGCAGAAGCGGTCCAAAAGGGTCCCCGTTTTGCCAGCGTTACGGTCAAGATGAAGGTTAAGTCAGGCGCTGATGTCTACCTTGACGGGCGCTGGATTGGCGAGAATCCGCTGACCTACAATCGCTGCCCTGCCGGGCCTCACAAGGTCGTGATTCGCCACCCGCTCTACTATCGTCTCTGGCGTCAGATCACCTGTGTTCCGGGAGGCTCGATCAAGCTCGAAGCAGAAATGTTGCCTCGCTACGGTAAGGTCTCGGTGACCAGCTCGGTTAAAGGAGCCGGCGTACTGCTTGATGGCGACCCTGTGGGGCGTACTCCCTTACTGATTGATGAGGTTCCAAGCGGGAAACACACCGTCCAAATTTTGGATGAGACCTGGCAGTCAAAGCCGGTGAAATTTAAGCTGGTAGAACACCGGACAGCGAGCTTTAAATTGCCGGTTCGTAAGCGTTTTGGTGAGGTTTTAATCGTCGGAACGACTGAGGGATTAACGGCCTCAGCCAAAGGTCGTAAGGTCCGGGTTAAGAGCGGTCAATCCGTCCTCAAGATTCCACCGGGCAAAGCGAAGATCACCTGCCAAGCACCGTTTCACCGCACGGTGCGTCAGTTTGTCTCGGTTCGACGTGGGCGAAAGGTCACCATCAAGTGCCAACTCGAGGCGGTCTCTGCGCGTCTTGTGGTCACTGATGGAGGGCAGCCAGGCCGCTTGATGATCGATGGAAAAGCCGTCGCTCGTGTGCCCGCCGAAGTGGCGATTGAGCCGGGAGATCACCAGGTGGTGATCGAGCCGGATAGCCAGTCGTACGAGCCTTATAAAACCACCATCACCGTCGCCAATAAAGGCGTCGCTCGAGTCAACCCGACCTATTCAGCGATGGTCGGCGGCTTGGAGGTCAATTCAGAGCCTGTGGGTTCCACGGTCTTTCTCGATGGTCGGCCGATTGGTGAAACCCCTTTGCTCCGTAAGGATCTCGCGGTCGGGATCTATTCGCTAGAGATCCGAAAGAAGGGATTTAATCCCTACGGCCGACGAGTGGTGATTGCGATGGATGAGCTTGAACGAGTTCGGGGCGCGGCGCTGACTCGGCGAGGTCAGCTCAAGGTGTCTACGGCGGTCCCCGGGGCAACGATTGTTGTCGGCGGTGTGCCGATGGGGGTGACCCCAGCGTTGATCGATGATCTCCCTCAAGGGTTGTATGAGATGCGGGCTGAGCGAGAAGGCTTCGCCGCCCGTGTGCTCGAAGTCGAAGTGCGTAACGGGCAGGACGCAAGCGTGACCTTTCGGCGTTTGGTTCCTTTGAGCTTGGTCAACGCCCGATTTTACGACCGTGTTCCGGTCGGGCGTTATCTCTTCTTTGGTGGGCTCTCAGCGCTCGGGCTGGGCGTCGCTGCTCGGTATTCGGGTGCCGCGATGACTGAATCAGCGGTGGCCACCTACGAGTTGGCGAACCGCAAAAGAAGCGTCGATGGTGCGCTGACGCAGATGCAAAGTGGACGAGATCAAGCGAACCGGGGGCAGTGGTTAGAAGGCAGCGGTTATGCGCTCGTAGGGGTTGGCGCCTCGGCTTTATCATGGTTTACGCTTCAGTTTCCTTGGGGCGATTTATGAGGTGGCTTAGGTATCTTCCCATTGTGCTGGTCTGGCTCCAGTGCACGCCCATTCCTGCCATGCCGAGCTGCAATCTCGACGGCGTCGTTGATGAGGGCGAAGAATGCGACGACGGCAACCCTGACCCGGCTGATGCGTGCACCAATCTGTGCCGTTTAGCGCGTTGTGGTGACGATGTTTTGCGCATCGATTTAGACCCTGGCGCCGCAGATTATGAAGCGTGCGAGCCGACCTTGGACAGCGACTGCAGTTTGCGTTGCTCTTATGATCGCTGCGGCGACGGCGTTAAAGATTCCCAAGAGGAATGCGACGACGCCAACACCAACGACGCTGACGCTTGTCGTTCGACCTGTGAGAAGGCCGCTTGCGGCGATGGGATTACGCGCATGGATTTGCAGCCGGGTGAAGACGGCTACGAAAGCTGTGATGACCAGAATGATAATCAAGAAGACGGCTGCACGACCGCGTGTGGATCGCATCGCTGTGGCGACTCGATCTTACGCTTAGATCGTCAGCCCGGCAGCCAAGCGCTCTGCGCTGAGACGGTTGACTGTGAGGGGCAAGAGGTCTGTCGCGACGGACGATGCTTGGATCCGCTTTACGAGGCTTGCGATGACGGCAACGCGGAGCCGACCGACGGCTGCAGCTCTGATTGCCTGAGCGCTCGTTGCGGTGACGGTGTGCTCCGAGCTGACGTCGAAATCGGTAGCGAGACCGTGTGCCGCCCGGGCGGCGATGATTGTCCCGATAACGAGCGCTGCGTTTTGGGGCGCTGCGCTCACGTCGCCTATGAGTTCTGCGACGACGGTGAGGCGAGCAACGCGGACGAATGCGTCGAGGGCTGTGTCTTAAACCGCTGCGGTGATGGGTTCTTGCGCGAAGGCTTGAACCCCGGCGACGAGGGTTATGAAGCCTGTGATGACGGCAACACGGATGATGGGGACTATTGTTCTGCCGACTGTCAGCAGGTGACGTCACAATGCGGTGATGGGGTGGTCGTGTATCCGGCCGAACGCTGCGATGATGGCAACACCCTAGACCTCGATGATTGCAGCGCCGATTGCCTTGAGGATCTTTTGCCGGTCGAGATTCCGCAAGGATGCTTCGCACGCGGGCTAGATGGCTCTGCAGATTACGGTCCCGCCCATCAGACTTGCATCACGGGCTTTATGCTCGATCGCAAAGAGGTCACCGTGGGTCGGTATCGACAGTTCCTCGAGTTTCATCCGGATCACAGCCGCCCAGAGGGTTGGATTGAAGCGCTTGAAGAGGGGCAGCGATTTCAAGGTGACGAGCTCAAGCCAATCACCCACGTGACCAGAGACGACGCGCTCGCGTACTGCGGCTGGCTTGACAAAACCTTACCCACTGAAGCCCAGTGGGAGTTTGCTGCGCGCGGGCCTGACGCCCATCCCTATCCGTGGGGGGCGTCGCCGACACCTAGCTGTGGTTATGCTGTGCGCCAGCTGGTCAACAGCGATCGTGACCCTGATCTGTGCGCCCGGGGCGGTGAATGGAAACCACCTTGCTCAGCGAGCGATGGAAACAACGCTCAAGGGGTGTGCGATCTGATCGGCAATGTGCGCGAGTGGACACTCGATGGCTATCGATATCAAGTCTACGAAAGTCAGGTCGCTGAGGGGCTACCACTCAATGATCCGTTCATTCCTTTCGAAGAGGGAATGGCGAGCACATTGCGAGGTGACTTCGGGCCAGCCTATATTCGAGCTAACGGACGCAGAGCGAGCTCGAGCATCGGCTTTCGCTGCGCTCAGCCGATGCCCTAAGTTCATCACCCTGCTGCCTTCTAGTCTCTCGTATGCCCATCAAACTGAACGTATTTGTACTCGATTGGGTTGCCGTTGATGCCCCGCCGAGGCGGTGCGATCCAGTTGGCAAACTGACCCGGCTCCGTGACTTGGACCATGACGCTTTTCACGTAGCTGCGGTCTTCGTCTGAGCCTAGCCATTCACTTTGACTCGCTGCAAAGGTCGCTTCGTCAATCAACTCACCAGCGGGGTTGAAGAAGTGACCTGCATACTCGCCCTGGTGTCGATGAAACTTGCGGTCAGGGAGCGTGAACTCAAAAGCCAAGCCGGCTTTCTTGCAGGTGCGATTCCATGACCTCAAAGCGGTCTCACAGTCTGCGATGTACTCGTCGCGCAGGACCTCGTTCATCGCATTGCGCAAGGGCACCTCTTCGGTGGCGACTGCGCCATCTCGAACCACGTTCATCATCTTTGAGCCCTCAAGCCCGACGTGGTCATCCCAGCGACGCTGCTCTTGGAACCGCCCCTTCAAGCTGTTGGCGAAAAAGGTCGCGCCGTTGCTCGAGACCTCAGACCCGAACAGGTCAAGGCTCAAGCTGTACCAGCGGTTGATGTAGCGTTGGATGATTCCAAGAGGGATGGCGCCATCGTTGGTGACGTCGTAATCGATGTCACCCTTCATCAACTCGCAGCTGCGCTGGATCACGCGCTCAACGCCGGTTTGCCCTACAAACAGATGATGCGCCTCTTCGGTCAGCATAAAGCGAGTGGTCGCTGCTAGCGGAGTAAAAGCGCTCTCGGCAAGCGCACCGAGCTGATACTTTCCATCTCGATCAGTGAACATCGCGAAGCAAAAGAAGCTCAACCAGTCATCGATCGGCTCGTTGAACACGTTGAGGATGCGCGGTTTGTCTGGATTCCCCGAGCGACGCTCCAGCAGCTCTTCGGCTTCTTCGCGACCATCACGACCGAAATAAGAATGCAGCAGGTAGACCATTGCCCAGAGATGCCGGCCTTCCTCAACGTTGATCTGAAACAGGTTGCGTAAGTCGTAGAGCGAAGGAGCGGTCTTACCCAGTAAGCGCTGCTGCTCGACGGAGGCAGGCTCTGTGTCCGCTTGCGTCACCACGATCCGCCTCAGGGCGTTGCGGTATTCACCCGGAACTTGATCCCAAGCGTTCTTGCCGTAGTGATCGCCAAAGCCGATTTTGCGGTCTTCTTCGGTGGGATTCAAGAAAATGCCCCAGCGGTAGTCAGGCATTTTGACATAGTCAAAGTGGGCCCAGCCGGACTTCTCAACGCTCACCGCCGTGCGCAGGTAGATGCTGTCTTCTTGGAACCCCTCGGGCCCCATGGTCCGCCACCAGTCGATGTAATTGGGCAGCCAGCGCTCAAGAGCGCGCTGCAAGCGGCGGTCTGAGGAGAGACCAACGTTGTTGGGAATACGTGCTTGGTAATCAACAGAGGTGGCGACCATCAGGTTCTTCTCCAGTCAAATTGGGGGGTAGTCGGTTCGCCGAAGCTCTGAAGAGCTCCCGTTTCTCCGACCGCATTGGGGCGTTGAAAGATCCAGTTTTGCCAAGCTGATAAGCGACCAAAGACTTTGGTCTCCACCGTCTCAGCGCCTGCAAAGCGTAGGTTCGCTTCCATGCCGGTCAGAGCGTCTGGAGATAAACTCGCTCGCTCTTCAATCGCAGGACGTACCTCATCGGGGTAGTCGATGTCATCAAGCGCGAAGGTCACCAGGCCGGCGTCCTCCGCTTCGGTCCCGTAATACCGACCCAGGCCAGCAGCGATCGCTTCACCTGCCTCCGGGTCGTGCAAGAAGCGCGAGCCGATCCGAGTCAGCCCATTCGACATCAAGAGGCTGCCGCTTGAAAGCGCCCCGATCGCGACGCCGTTTTGGCCTTCTTCGTCTTCTAATAGGTAGCTTCGATCCGCTGCAAGTCCGAGCTCGAGAAGGCTCCCAGCGAAGCAGCTGCCCTCTTCCATCAGCGCATAAAATGAGCGCGCCGTTAGGTCCAGGCGACGCAACACAAAACCCATGTACAACACGATCTCTTTGACGAGCCAGTCCGTACCTTTGAGCTCGGATAACTTGGCGTCCATCGCCAAAGAGGAGTCCATATCCCCCGAGGTTTTGAGCATTACGGTGCCCACTTCGATGTGATTGAAGCGCAAGAAAAGCAGCGCCTCGTTAAGTTCTCGATAAGCCTTGAGCGCCCAGAACCGGTCGCCTTGAGCGAGGATGTCCGAGGCGGTCAGAGCGCTGATCTGCTCGGCAGATTCTTTGGGGGCACGCATGGTTAGAGTCGCCAGGCGTTGGTCGGCTTCGAACTCGAGGTCGACGTACTCAAAGTGGTAGCCTGTATCGGTTGATTCAAAGCTGAGCTCCGTGAGCGAGATTCCTTGCTCCGAGCCGGTCGCTGACCCGGCTGCGGCTTGTGCTTGCTCTTGGATCCTGCTCTCGAACTGTGAGAGCGGGACCGCCTCATCAACAAGACGCCAAGACTGTGCTCGTTTACCTCGGACACCATCAGCCAGCGTTGAGAACACATCAGCGTGGTCGCGCCTGACCTTGCGCTTGTCCACCACGCGCGTCAGCCCGCCAGTCCCTGGGAGCACGCCCAGGAGAGGAACCTCAGGCAGGCTCACTGCGGATCGGCCATCGTCTGCGAGGAGGATCTCGTTTGCGCACGCTGCCAGCTCATAGCCGCCTCCCGCGCAAACACCTCGGACCGCAGCGATCCAGTGCTGTCCAGAGTGCTTCTGAGCGTCCTCGATGGCGAAGCGGGTCTCGTTGGTGAACTTACAGAAGTTGACTTTGAAGTGGTGAGCCGACGAGCGCAGCATCAAGATGTTGGCGCCAGCGCACCACACCTTTTCGTCATCTGCTCGAAGCACCACCGCCTTCACTCCGGGATGCTCAAAGCGCAGGCGCATCAAAAGGTCGGCGAGCTCGATGTCGACCCCGAGGTCATACGAGTTGAGTTTGAGTTCGTAGCCCTCATTGAGCGGCCGCTCTGGGTTGACCCCCATGGTGACCGTAGCGATCGCGCCGTCGACGTCTAGCGTCCAATGGTTGTAGGTGCTCGGGTGGCGCTGAAAAGTAACCGACATACCGGGTTCACTCCTTTGAGGATCATGATGATGCTCGACACCGAACCAACCATCAAGCATTATGCGGCGCATTCAAAATCTGCATAGTGGGCATTATAGTGCATAGCCGAATGGATATCGACACGCTTGGTTTGCGCGTTCGTCGTTTGCGTCAAGAGCGGGGCTGGTCGGTTCTTGCGCTAGCGGCTAGCGCTTCGTTGTCCTCTCGTTACATCACCGAGGTTGAAGCTGGTCGGGCGAACCCAAGCCTTAAAGCCCTCGATCAACTCGCAGAGGCTTTTGGTCTGACCTTAGTCCAGCTTTTACCTAAAGTTCGCGCCGCGGGACCTCGTCAGCGGATCGAGCGCTTGCTGGAGCGTCGCTCGTTTGATGAGCTCAGCGACCTCGCACGTGAGTTAGAGCTTCGGTTCGAGCAGCGCCAGCGACGTGTGATCACCTTACTCGGGATTCGAGGTGCCGGTAAAAGCACTCTGGGCCGAGAGCTCGCAGAGCGCCTAGCGATGCCCTTTGTCGAGCTTGATGATCTGGTCGCTGCCCAGGCTGGTTTACCGCTCGCAGAGCTCATCTCCCTGTACGGTGAGAGTTATTACCGCCAGATCGAGCTGCGCTGTTTGGGCGATATTTTAGCCCAAGATAAGCCCTTGGTGGTGGCGACTGGCGGTGGCGTCGTTGAGAACTTACAGAGCTTTGATTTGCTGCTGCGCTGTGCCCTGAATATTTATCTAAGCGCCGAAGCCGAGACCTTGTGGGCGCGGGTGCTCGAACAAGGAGACCGACGCCCCATGGCGGGTAGAGACACCGCTCTGGCTCAGCTGCGATTGCTGATTGTTCGGCGCGAGCACTTGTACGCCAAGGCGCAGCTGCGCGTAGAGACCGACGGCAGGATTCCGTCTCGTCTAGTGTCGAATTTGGTCGAAGATATTCAGTTGCTGCGCGCTGATCACGCACAGCTTCGTCAGGGTTCTTAGATCCAGTTTAGCTCAAACGGTGCTATTGGTTGCGTAGCTCAGAGCGAAGGAGGTCACTTGCCTTAAAGTGGACCGTCTTGCGCGCCTCGATATGCACTGGTTTACCGCCGCCTTTGGTGAGATTAAAGCCGTAGCTTATGCGGGGTTTTTGAGTGCGTACCTGAAACGTACCAAAGCCATTGATTCGCACAGTGCTTCCGTCGCCGCCTTGGATCATTCCATCGGCTAAGCCCTTAAACACCGCGTCGACCACGTCGCCAGCTAAGCGCTGGCTAACTTTCCCTTCGAGTTCATTCGTAACAAAGCGAATTAGAGCGGTTTTGTTCATCGCTTTCTCCTGTCCTTTCGTTAATGAACAATTAGTCATCTAACTGAAGAAATGTCTTTTGACGATATTGAGAAAGTCACGAGCGAAGCTTTCCATCTCAGCGCGCAGCACTCTGATCCGACTTAAGAAGTAATTATAAGCGATTACGGCCGGGATTGCGGCGCCGAGCCCTGCCGCGGTAACGACGAGTGCCTCGCTGATTCCGGGCGCGACCGTCGCGAGATTCGCCGACCCTTGCATGCCAATATCTTGGAAGGCGCGAATAATTCCGATGACCGTTCCAAAAAGACCAATAAAGGGTGCGGCCGAGGCCGTCGTGGCCAGAAAGCTGGTGAGTCGCTCGAGCTCGGTTCGCTCCGCTAGGGCTGCTCTTTGAAGCGCTCGCTCGATGTTTTCAAAGCTACCGAGCTCGACCGCAAAACTACCATTTGCTTCGCCGCCGGCGCGTCCTAATTCACGATAACCCGCAATGAAGAGTTGGGCGACCGGGGAGCGATCCAGAGATTGGCTCTGCTGATAGACCACCTCGAGGTCGCTTGCGTTCCAAAAGCAGTCCAAAAACGTTCGGGTCTGGCGCTCTGCTATCCGGAGATGGTTGTATTTGAGTGCGATGATACCCCAGCAAGCGATCGACATAGCGACCAAACTGAGCATAACCAAGATGCCCACCGTACCGCTGTGTGCGATCATGGCGCCCCAATCCATTGAGGCTTTGGCGGGTGCGGCGATGAAGGGTGCAAACACCTTGAATCTCCTTGGATTAGTCGATGCGCAGCAACCCGTCTTTGGGCAGGATGTCAACCGGTGAAACGCGCACTCGATATAGGGATCATGACTCTTTGCTTGGTATGCGGGGCAATCTTTCTTTTGCGCAATGCCGAGGCCAAGACTCTTTTTCCCGCCTCGAGTTCGCTTGTGGCGCCGACTTGGACTCAGGGCTTATTGCAGCGCCCTGAGATGATGCAGACGACGGGCGCTGTCTTCTTATGCCCGGTTCATTGCAAAGCAGCGACCGATTGGCCGACCACAAGCGATCCGGCTGAGTGGCTCAAATCAATGGATCAGGATGGTGCGAAGCGAGGCGCCGGCGATCGACCGGACGCTCCGTCTCTGATTCATCACGAGGGTCGCTGGGTTATCTTATGGGGCGAACGCAGCGACCGTCTCGAGGTGGTCGTGCAAGGCCAAGGGGCTGGAGTTTGGCCGCGCAGTCGGTTTGACGAGCTTTATGGAGCCGCGTGGTGGGGTCCCCTCAAATGACCTACCTGTTCGCTGCCCTTTGCGCCTTGCCGCTCGCCTTGAGCCACGACCTTGGCGGGCCGCTTGGTTTGGTCGCATTAGCACCCATTATGGCGCTGTCGAGGCGGGTGGATAACCCCTTCGCTCATGGCTTTATCTGCGGCTTTGTTGAGGTGGCTGCGACGATGTGGGGTGCGTCGGGCTATACCCTCTTAATTCCGGCAACTTTGGGAATTCAGGCGGGCTTGGCTCGAGGGTGTTTGGCGTGGGCGATTGCGAAGCAGCGTGGTCCTGTTTTGCCTGTTTCGGTGCTCGTTCTAGGTCAGGGTCTACGCGCTACATCGGTCCTCACATTGCCCTTGTCATGCGGTCATGATTTAGCCGCTGTTCCATGGCTGGCTTGGCCGGCAGCGTTTGGTGGCGGTGCGCTTTTGACCGCCCTGTGCGGTCTAACAGCGTACGCTTTGAGTCACCCTGAATCGCGTCGCGCAGTAGCGATATACTTAAGTGTTCTCATCATCGTCAGCGGATTGCATGAGGCGTTGCGCCCCCGCCAAGGGCCGGCGATCGAGCTGCGCGCAAGCATCGTTCAAGGGGGGCTGCCGAACTGGGTCTACCGTCAGGCCTCCGTCGATCCCAAGGCGGACGCTCTGATTCGCTCTCGTTATCTAGATGTGGCAGCGAATGAGCCGCTCGGTCGATTGGTTATTTTACCCGAAACGGCGGTGCGGGATCGCTGGGGTAGCGGCTCCATGACCGCTGCGTTTCGGGCGATGCACGAGCGAGGACTGAACCTCGTCGCCGGGGTTAATCACCACTTTGATGGCGCCCTACGCAATTCGGCAATGGTCTGGTTAGCCGGCGTCTCTGAGCCCGTTTTTCAAACCAAGCAAACGGTCGTTCCGGTGGTCGAGCGTGATTTTGAGGCGATGGCCGATCAGTTAGTAGAACTGCCGCAAGGCGGACGCGTGCAGATCTGTATTGAATCAGTCTACCCTCGCTACAGTGACCCCAAAGCCAGATGGCTTTTGGTGCTCACGAATGACGCGGGCGTTGGCCGCAGCGCGCCGCGTCGCGCCTTTGAGCGCGAGAGTCGATTACGCGCCATTGAGACCGGTAGGAGTCTGCTTCGGGCTGGTCAAGATGGGCTGAGTTACGCCTTGTCGCCGCATGGTCAAATCATCGCAGCCATAAAGCCCTACCGAGCAGGAGTTTTGCGCATCGAGAAGATTCCGGGGCCGATTTGGTCCTTGCGCGGAGCCTTTGGCGATTGGGTGTTCTGGCTGTGTTGGCCGATCGCCGGCTGGGCTTGGTTTAGCCGATCAAGCGGTCGTGAAGAGACCTCGTCAGCGCTCTGACGTCGCGTTCGTTATCGATGCGAGCATGAAGCCCGTTTGGGGTCGCCCACCAGGATTGGCAGCCGGCAACTTGCTCAAGAAACACACTCAGGACTGATGGCTCGTTGAGCAGGTCTTCACCCACTGCGCTGACCGTTTGACAGGGGGCTCCAGCGGGCTCACCATGGAGATTTTCTGTACTGATCAAGACGCCGTCACTGCCCGCATGAACGATGCACCCGCGCCACGCATCCAAGGGCTCTCCTGGCGCGATGAGTCGCCTCTTGGAGCTGCTCGTGACCGCTGCGACTCCACCGAGTCCGGCAGCTCCAACCAGCGTCCCTTGGTCATCACTTCCGGTCTTTCGAGCGCGGAACGCGATGCCTGCTCGTCTCGCCCAAGCGACCGCATCGGCGTGCAGCACCTTGGCGCCGTTACGCGCTAAAGTTTCGAGGCTGCCAAAACTGATTCGATCGAGCAGTTGCGCCTCGCTGATGAGGCGCGGGTCGGCGCTAAACACACCTTCGACGTCCGAGTAAATTTCGCAGTGGTCAGCATCGAGCGCCGCGGCGAGCGCGAGCGCTGTGGTGTCCGAGCCGCCGCGTCCTAGGGTCGTGATCTCCCGAGTGTAACTCATGCCTTGGAAACCCGCGACGATGACCACTTTGCCGCGCTGGAGTTCATCGGCGACTCGTACGGGCCGGACATCGATGATGCGAGCGTCGGTGTGGACGTCGTTGGTAATGATTCCGCACTGCGACCCGGTAAAGCTGATCGCTTCCACGCCGCGATCCGCAATCGCCATACTCAGGAGCGCCATCGTCACACGCTCGCCTGTTGACAAGAGCATATCAAGCTCGCGCCGCTTAGGTTGTTCCGAGATTTGACCAGCCAGGCTGATTAACGCGTCGGTTGAGCCGCCCATCGCCGAGACGACGACAACGAGTTTGTTGCCTTCATGAACACGCGCTACGATGGCATCAGCGACGCGTTGCAGCGCCGCCGGATCAGCGAGAGACGAGCCGCCATATTTCTGGACCACGGTCGCATCGCTGGGCTCGAAGGGGTTTGGGGTACTCATGTTTAAGTCCATTTTCGGCACCTTGGATAAGCCAAAAGGCGCCGCCCCGCTACCGTTAGGGCTCGTCGATTTAATTGTGCTCAATGCGGTCATTCAAGCTGCATCGATCGGTTATCTTTCAGCCTTGTTTCGTCGCGACGTGTTTTCGCCGCTGCAAGGCATCACAACTCGCCTCGCTTATCCGGTGATCACCGACCTGGTCGCGCTCACTGTCCTCGGATTTTTTGCGCTCGCCTTGACCACTTTGAAATCGGCTCCAGAGGGCACCCGATTAGATCGCGCAATGGCTGCAGGGGCTCCGCTTTGGCTTGGTTACGCTCTGGGTCTAGTTTGGTTGAGGGTGGGTTTTGTGTTGGCGAATTTACCGCCGACAAGCGAGGCGCTAGCGCCGGCGCGCTGGCTCTTTGATTATCTGCCTGCCTATCGGGGGGTGACCGAGCTGTCCCGCTGGCATCCCAACCATTGGCCTTGGGCTTTGGTGTTCGTCATTGTCTGCGGGGTTTTAGGTTGGCTTTACGCACGCCGCAGCGAAGAGTCGCCGCAGCGACTGCACAGGGTCTTTCGTTTGAGTTTGATTGTGGCTGTTTGTGTCTCGGTCCCGGCCGCCTCTAGAGCCTATTCAAGTTGGCGCCCTGCGGTCGCTGGTGACACGCTGGCAGGTCGGTTGATTGCCACGCCGCAAATCGGCGCTTTAGACTGGCAACCTGAAGGCCTGCGTGGCCGCATCACCTTGGTTGAGTTTTGGACGACTTGGTGCGGTGCCTGTAAACGCCTTTTGCCCAAGCTAAATGCGCTGAAAAACACGATTCCTAGCCCCGCATTTGAGGTGCTCTTGGTCAACGTCGAAGGGCGCGGGAATCCACCGCCCGAACTGGTTAATAAAGTCAGAAAATACAAAGCCCAAAGAGCGCCTGATTTGCCTGTGCTCATCGACCGGGGTGCGTGGTCCGACGCGGTCGGTATCACGGTCTACCCGACCATGGCTTTGATCGGGGGGGATGGCCGGCTGTTGAACCTTTGGTCGGGCACGCCCAACATGAGCGATGTGGAAGCCTCGATTCGAAGCGCTCTTGAGGCTCAATCGGGTCTTTGACACGGCCCTTCGGCTGCGGCAACGTACGGCCTTGCGTAGCAAGGAAAGAATCTCATGCCGGCACACCAACTCATTGAGCGCATCCCTGCGATCCCGGAAGGGGTCGCCTGGAGGGTCTACGATGGTGAGGTTTTGGTGGTGACGAGCGACGATGCGAAAGTTCGTACGCTCAGCCTGGTGGGAAGTTACGCGTTTGAACGTTTTGATGGTCAGGCTACTCTGAAAACAGTAGCAGCGGCGATCACTGAAGAGTTTGATGTGACGGAAGAAACTGCTCTGGGTGACCTAATGGTGTTTGCAGAAGACCTGCACAGCCGTGGGCTCATCACATGGGCGGATTGAAGGAGAAACGCATGCTTCGGCTTGCTCCCATTCGCGCTTTTGCTGGCGCTGTATTACTCGGCACTCTTAGTTTTGGCGGTTGCGCCTGCGAAGAGACGCCATCCAATATTGTCGGTTTAGCCTTTGTGGCGCCCAATCCCGGTGCACGCATCCAGCTCAGCGATGATACCGACCCGAACACCAGCAATGTCCAAGTGACCATCAAGCTCCGAGCGGTGGGTTTGAACGCTGCCGATGCTGACGGAAAAGTCACCTTGATCAACAAGAGCGACGTCGATTCGGAGGCTGTCGAGGTGCCCTTGCAGGGCAATGGGACGACCAAGGTCGCTGTATTTGACGCCTTTACGCTGGTCAGCGGGGCGAACGAACTCGAGGCTGTTTTGAGCCATAGCTTTGGCGCCTCGGTAACCACGACAGCGAACTTCTCGGTGGTCGCACCGGGTGGTCCTTCTTGTCGGTTTGCGCAGGCACCGAACGGCCCTGCGCTTTCGTCGGGCGCTACGCTGAGTGATGATCTCGACGTGATCAACGCCGGCTTCCAGACGCACATTGGCGTGAACTGCGCCGGCGAAGGTGTGGTCGATGGTTTGACGGTTGGCTTGAATGTCCAAGGCGCTGCTGCGGCTTTGTCGGGCACGCTTTCGGGCGGCTCAGTCGTCTTCAACAACGTCAGCCTTCCCGAAGGTAGCGCTCGTTTGACGACCTACGTTTTGATCAGCCAAGATCAAGCAGGTACCGCATCACTGGACCTGAATGTTGACACCGGCCGCTGCGATGTCTCGGTGACCTCGCCAGCCAATGGGACCCCGATCCTCGCAGCCAATGATGCCGACCCAAGCACTCCGGACGTCGCTGATGTTGACGTCGTGGTGGCTTCGACACGTTGTGGTTCGGGCTCGACCGTGACCATTCCTGTCGGCGCTGACCCGGTGACGGGAACGATCGGCGACGATGGCAGCGCGACGCTTCGGATCGTCTTGCCTCAAAGCGCCAACAACAATGACTTGCAGAACTTCACCGCGGTCGTGTCCGACCAGTCGGCGTCCCGTAACCAGGGCTCCTCGCTGCGTCAGGTCCACTTGGTTGACACGCTGGCTCCTGGGCTTGAAGTGGTCGGTATCGCCGCAGATGGCACCACGGTTTTGACAGCGGCTGACGACCAAGATGCGAACCCTTTGGACGACCTGACCTATCGCCTGCAGGTTCGTGCGACCAACTACGCTGATGTGGACTTGGTGTTTGCACGAGTCGGCGACGACGAAGCCGGAGCGGTCTCGGCGGCACCGAGCGAACTGGGCGTCGCGACGCTGGATGTTCGACTGCCTGCGGGAGCTCAAACGCTGACCGTGTACGCCACGGATGCAGCCGGCAACCAAACCTCTGTGGTTCGACAAGTAGAAGTCGACATCACCGTTCCGGTAGTGACGTTGGTCCAACCCGCTCAGTCGGGCGCTGTCCTTGCGAACGCAGATGCAGACCCCGACACCGAGGGTTTCCAGCTCGACTGTTACGTCTCGATCGCAAACTTTTCGACGATCTCTGGTTTGGATCCCCGCGTCTTTTGCGAGCTGCAGACCCTTGATGATCAGGGTAATGCGACCGGTCCTTGGGTTGCGAGCGCTTTGGCGGTCCCAGCGGCGCAAGACGGCGACGTAGGTGTGGGCGGCGTGCGCCTGACCTTGCCCGATGGGCAGTGGGGCATCCGTGCTGGCGCGGTGACGCGTGGTGGGTCGGGCAACAGCGCTCAGCCTTCGGCACCGCTCAACCTCAACGTCGACGGTACGGCGCCGACGATTACCTTTGCGAACCCTTCCAACGGTGCAGTGATCTCTGCGGGTAACTCCAGCATTGAGCTGGTCATCAGCGACGCTGAAGAAGGTCAAGCGGTGTCGATCAGCGTCAACGGTGGTCCTGCGCTGGATCCAGCCCCCACAGTTGATGCCAACGGTCGCGCTTTGGTTGAGAACGTCATCTGGGCTGATCGAGACGGTGACTACACTCTGACTGCAGATGTTTCGGATCAAGCGGGGAACCCTGCGCCGCAAGCGTCGATCAGCGTCACGGTCGATGGGACCTCGCCGGGTGTGACCTTGTTTGGGCTTGATGGCAGCGCAGAGGGTAGCGTGCGCGATATCGTCGCGGACGGCGCGCTCAACGCCACGCAGAACCTCGCACTGGACTGGGGCGCTGACGTCGGTAACGGCTTCCAATATGGGTTCCGCGTGGTGGTGGTGAATGAGCCTGTAGGTCAAGCGGTGACCCTTCGCCTCAACGGTGGCTTGATCAATGGAGCGACGGTTGACTCGAACGGCGCGACGGTCGCTAACTTTAGCAACAACAACTTAGGGTTTACCCTGCTTGAGGGTGACAATGGTATTTCCGCTACGGTCACCGACCGAGCGGGAAACACGACCACCGTCAACGCGGTCGTGACGGTGACGACGGGGCAACCATTCGTGAGGATTTTGTCCCCTGCTGATGGGTCTCAAACCAACTCGAACCAGGTGGCTGTTACCGCCTCGAGCAACGCAGCCGATGGCGCAGCGTGTTCGGTCGTCGCTCGCCTCGAGGGTCAAGCTGACGTGACCGCCAGCGCCAACGCTGGCGGTGACGGAGCGATTGACTTCGGTACGCTCGCTTTGGGCGCAGAGGGCGGATGGGCTCTGATCGCTACCTGTCCCTTTGACGGTCGTGACCCTGTCAACTCGGCTTTGGCGACGGTTACGATTGACCAGACAGCGCCTGTCTTGACCTTTACCGGGCTTCCTCAGGTGGGCGGTGAGAATGTCTTTACCGCGGCGGACGCTCCGGACTCGACGCAGGGTAATCGCTATCGACGCAATATCGTGGTTTCAGCGGCTGCGAATGGAGCGTGCACAGTGGCTGGTGTTAACCCCGCAGCGTCGCTCAGTGTGACCGGCGGCGGCGTGGACGTGGCGAATGTTGCTCGTTCAAGCTTCACCTCAGGTGATGACTGCAGCTTTACCTTCTCGAACGTGGCTCTCGCCGATGAGGTCAACGACCCGAACAGCTCAGTCACCCTCGTGGTGGCTAGCTCAGATGTGGCGGGTAATACAGGCAGCGCAAACGCGGCGATTTTAGTGGACCGAGTTGGTCCGACCGTGACGGTGACCGATCCGGTCAACAATGCACAGCTCGGTACTGAGGATGACTCAAATCAGTTCCTCCCGGGTTTGCAGTATGATGTCGAGGTCTCGTCGACAGGAGCCGCAGACGGCAGCCAGATCTCGCTGCTCGTGGATGATCAAGTCGTAAGCTCCACGGCGGCGGCGCAGGGCGTCACTTTTGTTGGCGTATCGCTCGCCGATGGTCAGCGCCGACTGAGCGCAACGGCTGTCGACACGGTCGGCAACACAGGGTCGAGCGCTACGAACAACGTCGAGGTCGATGCGACCGCACCGACGATTGACATCTTCAACCCGGGCACGGGCCAGCTCTTTGGCATCAACGAAGACACCAACGGTCAACTTGCGGGCTTTCAGGTCGTGATCCGCATGGGCGTCCAAGGCGTCGATCTAGGGACCGTGGTACAAATC
>JBDQPD010000108.1:0-11958 GCA_040260805.1 Myxococcota bacterium
ATCGGTCGAGCCCTTAGAGCTCGGTGCATCGCATCCAAACCCTGAACCTGTGCGCCGACGAGCCGAACACCCTGAGCTCGCAATGCTAAGCCCATACCCGATGTCGTGGTCGTACCCATTGGCGGCGGGGGGCTCGCATCGGGTATGGGCTTAGCATTGCGAGCTCAGGGTGTTCGGCTCGTCGGCGCACAGGTTCAGGGTTTGGATGCGATGCACCGAGCTCTAAGGGCTCGACCGATGCTCGCACGACCCGGAAGCTCGATCGCCGACGGCCTTCGGGTTCGACGGGTCGGCCGCAGGACCCAACAGATTTGCCGCCAAGAGCTCGAGACCATCGTCGAGGTCTCGGAGCAGGAAGTACGCTCGACCATGGCGTCCCTAGCGGTCGAGCAAGGTCTGATCGTCGAAGGCGCTGGAGCGGTGGCTGTGGCTGCGCTCAAGCAGGTCTCAGGGCGCTCGAAGGTCGCCTTGGTTACAGGGGGTAACATCGACTCGATGGTGATGCGCAGCGTGCTCGCCGGTCCCCTGGCGTCAGCTGCTCATCTCAGCGATGGTGACAACGTCAGCCGGCGGCAGGTCGGCTAGCTCGGGGTTGATCCAGCAGGCTCGGGTCTTCTAGGACTCGGCGAATAGTTTGAGCAAAGCGCCCCGCTGCGAAGCCGTCGACGAAGCGATGATCGATCGTCGCGGTCAGCGTGAGCATGGGACGAACCACAGCCTCACCCTCCACAGCGACCACTTGATCACGAATTTGGCAGATACTCACCAGCATCGGCGTGCGCGCCCATGGGGTGTGAGGCGCGTAGCCGACCTCAATCCCAAACATGCCGACCGAGGTGATGCAGCAGGCGCCAAAGGGGAAGGGCTCAACACCTAGGGCTTTGATCCGAGCCCCGAGTGATCCAGCCAGCCAGCCGGTGACCTGCACCAAGGGGCGGATAACCCAAGAGGGCAAGAGCTTGAGCAGCGGTTTGGATTTGTTGAAGGCCTCATCTTTGCCTGCGCGCAGCTTGGCGGCCTCATCGGCTAGCTGTTGGGCGATTTCGGTTACCGATTTTTGATCGGCATGCTCGACCTTGACCTTCGCCAAGTCGCCGCCTTCTTCGAGCGCGACCAGGTAGGCAAACGCGACTTGGTCGTGAGCGATGAATTTACCCAAATGTATTCTTCCATTCAGTCCGGGCGCTTCGCTCAAGCCTAAGGCGACCGCTTTGCCCACCAAATGGGTGATCGATATTTTGAGACCGCTCTCGGCACGCAGGGTCTCGATGTGCGCAAGGGCAGCCGTCATATCGATGCCCATTTGACCATAGATAACGCCCTCTTTGGGGGCGGACCAAGAGGCGATTGCGAGCTTGCGGCGAGTGGGATTTGGAGTCGTCATACGGTACGCTGGTTCACAGCGTCTCGACTGTCTAGGTGACACGTCGGTCTCAAGAAACAAAAAGCCGCCCAGTTGGGCGGCTCTCTTGGTTGGCGCGGGCGGTTTCGAACCGCCGACCCCTACGATGTCAACGTAGTGCTCTACCACTGAGCTACGCGCCAACACACCGAAGGTGAGCGGGCACCTACGGTCGTGCGATCAGCTTGTCAACGTCCTTCGTCACTCAAGGTAGCCAGCGCTCCATCCCGCGCAGCGCATCAAGGACCATTTCCATGATCGCTGGCCCCGTCGAGTTGGTCTCTTCATAGTGGTCGCCCGGTGGCTCCTCAAAGTAGGGCACCCCTTCATCCACTTTGAAGTCATAGCTCGGTACCAAATACCCCAGCTCATCATTACCTAAGCCTACGATCATCGTATGCCTGGCTCCGTAGGTCAGCTCTCTGAGGTACGGTCCGGCTGGGCCCGCTGCAATGTTCGGCGGGTTGGGGTTGTCCTCCGAGACGATCGGCGTGCCCTCAGGCGTGTAGGGGTAGGGTGCTTTGAGCGCATCCACAACGGCGACCTCGGGGAAGATCTCGCCAGGCACTGAGATCATCGCAAGCGGTCCGATCGTGATACGATTCACCTCGGTTCGCGCATGCGGTAAATTCATAGGCGTCTGATCATCACCGGCTGTGATCAAGGCGTCTGGATCGTAGCGATGAACTAATCGGTCGAACAAACCAAAGAGCAGCGCCACGTGGAACTGCGTGTTGTAGATCGGCACATCCATTTGCTTACTGCGTACGGTCAAAGTGCCTGATTCAACGACCTCTGCGGCATCGCTAGCCAAGGCTTCTAGCCCGATTTTCGCCAGTTTATGCCCCATGATTTTCGCCGATTCGAACGAGCGTCGCTTGGTGACTTGTCCTTCGAAATCAGTGATATCGAGGCGCAGCGGCGTCATCAGCCCGCCGACGGTGCCCTGCAGATAAATCGCAACCCCGCCAAGGCCCGCGAGGGTCGGTCGACCGTTGCTCCCGTCGAGTCCGTTCTCCAAGCCCAGTCTAAGGTCATGGGCAAAGTCTGACGAGATCAGGTTGTTGACGTCAGCTAAAACTTCGGGGTGATTACCCCAATTAAAGATGGTGGCGATCGTCTGTTCGTTGTTTGAATTGATCGCCTGAAGCAGGGTCGCGGTGTCGTCGATGACCTGAGGGTCGCGGCTGTCGCGTATGAGCTCTTCAGTGCCCGTTCGGACCGTGACCATTTTGAGCTTTGCGGGCGCCAGACTGGACATCGCCTCTCGTATCGCTTCCGCGGTTTGAGTTCGGATCAACGCGATGTGTTTGGGGTTCACTCCGCTGACGCGGGGCAGGACGTCATTGACGTTGGTAATCGGACCCCATTGGCCCATCGAGTCTGGCGCCTCATGCACGTGCGTCGCCGAGATCAAAATATGATCCGGAGCGTTGGCGCCCATTTGCGCTCGTACGATCGCTCGAACACGCTCGACATCATCCCAAAAGAAGCCGACCAGATCGAGCGAGCACACGACCACCGAGGTGTCGCCTCGCTCAGCCGCCATGCAGCGTGCCCAGATCGGATCATGAACCCCAAGACTGGGAATGTTTGAGCCAAAGCCAGCCTGCCACAGACCATCGTATTGGCCGTTGCCTTCACCTTCGTCGGGGCCTGGATAAGCGCCATCATCGATGACGCCGTCAAAGTCATCGTCGAGTCCATTCGTCGCCAACTCGCCTTGCTCGGGGACGTTGCCCGGGCAGAGTCGGTCGACCCCGCAATCAAAGAACCAGTCGGGCTGACCATCGTTCTCGCCAGAATCGGCTTGGCGCCATCCGCTGTCGCCTTCACAAAGACCATCTAAGCCGCAGTCGGTTCCCGGGAAGTCGTTGAAGCGCTCCCGCATCTCTCCACACCGAGGCTGTCGCGTGATCCCGGTCCATACGTCAGCCGCATCGGGTGCTGGGACCTCGAGCGTGTGCTCGTGCTCTGCGGCTTGCGCCAGCGCCACGCTGACCGCGCCATCGTTCCAGGTCAGCGTCAGCTCATGCTGGTGACCAATTGTCGCCTGAGTTTGGACCGTTAGGGTGCCTTCGTTACGGAGCGTCTCTTGCTGCTCGACGCTGAGGACCAGTTGGTGCTGGTGACCGCTGCCAAGTAGGGGTGCTCCTGAGTCACAAACTGCTGGGTTGCGCGCATCGAGATAGGCGGTGTTGACCAGCTCATACTCGGTCGGAACGAGCGAGCGTTTGGCTGCGCCGATCCGCAGAGTGCCTGGTGTTCCGCCTTCTTCACAGTTTGGTCCCGGGCACGAGAAGTCCGGCGCCACGACGCCCAAAGGGCTCGGGCCGGCGTCTTGAGCCAGCGGCACCGGCTTGGTGCAAGCGCCCGCAAGAACAAGCAATGCAGCACAGCGTAGCATCAGGGCATCAACCCGTAACGCATCGACAGAATGGTCACCGAGTCCGCATAGACCCGCACGCGCCGTCCGCCGATCAGTTTAAGCGTCGAGCGCTCACCAGAGCGTTCGGTCACAAGCTCAGCTTCTTCGACGCCCCCGCACTGGCAGTCTTCCTGATGCGCCTCATCACAGATCTCGTTGTGAACGAAAGCAGCCACGAGCGCTTCTCCCGGCGGGTGATTGAGCAGGACGTAGGTAGCATCACCTTCGGTAGCGCGCTTGCGCGGGCTCGGATATTCTCCCTGAAAGTAACCCGTACGAGTCCGAATATTGGCACCACTCGAGGCGATTGCGGCACCTGAGATCGCCGTATCATTGCAGTCTGAGATGCCGCCAGCGACGGCACCATTCCCTTCGCCATCGAGGAGATCGGCGTCACCATCGATGCGACCCACGCCAGAGACGATCGGGATCGTCGTGTAGGAGTTCTCGGTGATCGCAACCGCCGTGAGCATCGAGGTGGTCGCTGGAACGCAGACGCCACGATGGCAGGTGCCTTCGCCGCAATCTTCAGCGCACTCGCCGCGAACTTCGACGCGCTTGAGGGTGACCCCATAAACCCAGGTGTCGACGAAGCGCATGCGCAGCCGGTCATTCAGGTCACGGTTACCATCGCCGTTGACGTCACCCACGCGAACGCGAGCGACGATTGGGACTCCGCCGGGCGATTGGGGGAGGTGAACCATCCCTCGATTCTCGCATAGCTCATCGCAAAGGGCGCGAACCTTAGCGGTCATCACTTCATCATCGGCTTCGATAGTGTCGCAACCGGCGACAACGCCTTCACTCGTCGGTTCGGTGCCTGAGCGGTCGCTGCCGTCGTCTGCCCACACGGCAACTTCGAGCCCCACGACCGTTTCACCTGGACCGAAGATGTCAACGCAAGCCCAAGCATCCAAGGGTTCGGATGTGATCGACTCTTCGTCGTTTAGACAGCCCAGATCGGGTAGCTCTGTCGTATCGCCCTGCCCCGGAACCACCGGCCCGAGATCGTCGACAGGCCAGACCAAGTCGATGGATTCGCCAGCCACTGAGACCGTGGTGGTGTGGTCACGCTTCAGACACTCGGCGATGACTGGCGCATTTGCGCCCGCATCCGTGCTGGTATTTCCGCCACCGTCGTCCGCCGGGCAACCGGCGATCAAAAGGGGGGTGATCAGGATAAGTTTGCGCATGGCTGACGCCTCCAAGGTCATATTCGGCGCCCTCATTGGAATGCGAAACGGCGCGGGTCAACCGATCAACGACCGAGGCATGACGCATCGCCAAGTAAGCAGCGTTTGATCTGACTACGTTCTGTGGCGGGAGTGACCTGGCGTAAGTTGTGCTTGAGCGATTCGGCGATTTTTCTGCCGAGACGCTTCTTGGATAAGCGAAAAGCGACCTTGCTGCGCAGTTTGCTCTGCTTGGGATCGAGCATCAGCGCGTTAAGGTCCCGCGCCGCGTAGCGATCAAAGGGGGGGCGATCTAAGCTCCTCAAGAGCGTTTTTTGCGGCTTGGCTTTGAGCCTGTTGATCCACGCCTTCCAGACCAAAGGCGGGTGCATGGTCCAGTCGCTGGCTTCGAGCTCAATCCATTCTCGAGTCTGCTCCTGAAGCACCCACTCGCCTCGGCGTTGACGAAAAGTCGCTAAACCATAGCGCGCTTTGGAAGAGGGCCTGTGGCCGGGGAGGAGTTTTGCTTGGGTCAATATTGGCCCGCTCAGCCCGGCGATCGTTCGAAAAGTCACTGAGGACTTATTGATGCTCGTCAACTCGATGATCGAGATCGCCTGTGCGCGCTCGACGCGTCGAGTCAAGGGACGAAAGGGTGGGAGCACATGCAAGAACAACGTGACCGCAGCGGCGCTGATCATGAGCTCGTTTCTTTAGGCTCGCCGACCTTGATCGACAAACGCCGAGCGGGTTTGCTCAGGTCACCTAGAGTGCGCAGGTCCTCAAGCATTTGTGTTTCAAAAGCCTTCACTCGACGAACCCAGCTGCCGTCACGGACGCGGAGGTAAACGACCCCAGCCCGCAAGCCGAGGAAATGGACCTGTCCGGCAAAACGCCCGGAGTAGAGTTCATCAAATATTCGTCGTCCGCGTGCCTGATCCTCATACTCTTCCATGCCCAAACCTTTGAGCAGAGCGCGCGCTGCCTTACCTAGGGGTTGCGCACCTGCGCGGTAGCCTTTGCGTTGTCCCAAAGCTTCTTCGCCTCCCGAAATCGAGTCTAAGGCCTAAGAACTCGGGGTACAAGCGCTCGAAGGCGTTTGACACCGTGTTAGGGTATGGCTAAACCCCCGCCGTTATGGTGGAACTAGAGCCCGTCTACGACAATCCTCGTAGGCGCCGCTGTGAAACTAAGCGTTATAGAACCCGTCATCAGAAGGTTGGAGAGAGTTTCCGATGAAAGCAGTAAAGACTTGGTTGTGGGTATTGTGTGCCTGCATGGCAATCACCGGTTGTGGCGAAGATGAGCCAGTGCCAGGCACTGGCGTCGATATCTGTCCTGCGGTTGAGGGCGAGCAGCCTGAGGCGACTTGCGCCAGTCGCGTCGACGGTAAAACCGGCGGTGAAGACTGTCGCTGCGAATGCGATACCCAATGCGCAGCAGGTTATGTCTGCCAGCGCCATTTCTGCCTCCCTGCTGACTGCGAAGTCGACGAGGATTGCGCTGACGGTTTGGTCTGCAACCCGGGAACGAACAGTTGTTCGGCGCCTGTGTGTACAGACAATGCTCAGTGCGGTGCCGGTCAGGCTTGCGTTGGTGGCAGCTGCATCGAGGCACCCGATCCAGGGAACGTCGCTCGATGTGAGATCATCGGACCGACGGTGAGCCGTCAAGGCGAGATCGTGACCCTCGAAGGCGCAGCCTACTCGAGCGGTGGCGCGGTCGTGAGCCAGATGAGCTACAGCTGGGCGGTGACGTCGGGCAACACCGCCGCTGCGGTTGACGAAGCAACCGGTGCGGTCACCGGTGGTAGCGTCGACGGCTCGTGGACGGTGACGGCAACGGTTCGCGATGCGAGCGGTCAGCCAGGTTCGGTCACCTGCGCCCATGAGGGCGCGAACTTCGCTGAAGTCGCTGAGACCAGCATGCGCGTGTTGGTCATGGACCAGCGTACAGCCCAACCGCTCGCCGGCGCCAAAGTGGTGTTGATGGCTGGTGGCGGTGAGACGGTCTCGGAGACGCTCCCGAGCGGTCAGGCGCTCTTTGGCGATGTCGACGGTGCCGTCGAGTCCGTAAGCGTCTTCTTTGATACCGATGACCACGCCGCTGACTATGTCACCGTGGTCGCTCCAGAGAGCAACGACTTAGCGATTTACCTGTTCACGACTGAGAAGGGTAAGAAAGCTGGCGTCGAGGGCTCCTTTGACTTCAGCACGCTGCCTGATCGCCAGCTCAAGCTCGGCATCGCAGGTGCTTCGCTTGCGGGTAGCCTCGCCGACATCGATTTCATGATGTTGATCGGCGATATGGTGCAAACGCAGGTCGATATCCCCGGTCTGCCGATCCCAGAAGAGGGCGTTCCGCTCCCTCAGGGTATCACCATGCAGTTCGGTCCTTCGGCGTTCAAAGAGCAGTTCCAAGCGCTGACCCACTCGGGCACTCGTACGGTCTGGGGCCTTGGCGGTTCGTTCCGCTTGGGTGCCATCACCGAATTGCTCCCGACGATCGCACCGCTGCTTGAGGATTCCTCGGCTGGTTTGCCGCTGGGGCAGTTGCTCGGCGCCATCATGCCGCTCTTCTCGCAGATGAGCCACGCCGCCAAGGTGGGCATCAAGGTCAACTCCGTGACCTGCTCAGCAGGGACGCTGCCCAATGGGGCAGAGGTCGACTGCGTTGAGGCGTTTGGTGGGCATTTTGATACGCATTCGCTGAGTTTCAGCTCGGGAATGGATCTCAAGACCTCCTTCGCCATGCCGACGCTTCCTGCAAAGGGCGACGGCTACTTGAGCGCAGTTCTGGGTCTGATCGGCGTAGACATGCCTGGTCAAGGCATGGTGCCGCTCGGTTTGGGTGTGGCAGTTGACGATCCGGACACCAGCGACGACGTGGCTGGCGATGGCCAGCTCAACGGCATGGACGGCGCTCCTGATGGTGCGCTGACGGTCGGGTATGCTCGCTCGCACAGTGGCTTAGACGGACAGGGCGTTCTCGGCTTGTTCTTGTCGCTCGACATCGACGGCTTGCTCGGCGGTGAAGGTTCGGACACGGCGCTGTCGGGGATCGTGGTGCAGAAGGACAACTTCTCGCAGTGCGCCAACCCTGCCAGCTGCGCTCAAGAGGCGACTCGTAGCTCGTTCCTAGCGCTCCCCTCAGGGGCAGCTTGGAACAGCCTGACACGGACGTTCTCGGCGGCAACGCCCGACGCCGATGCGGACTTCTACCGCTTCGGTCTCGAAGGCGCTGGCGGCAAGTGGACCTTCTATCATGCTCCAGGTGCTACGTTCACCGTGCCTGCGGCTCCAGCCGGCATGGAAGATCGTGCTCAGAGCGCAACGGTTCAAGCCTTTGACCTGACCGATGGCAAGACGCTGAATGGTCTGATGACCTTCAACGGCTTGAACATGGACGGCTTCAACAGCGTGACCTCTGCGTTCTCGTCGATCGATTGCATCGGTGGGGGTGCCGGTTGCGCCTTGATTGAATGCGACGCAGACAATGCCTGCGGTGAAGGTTCGAGCTGCGTCGAAGGTGCTTGCGCCGAAGACGAAGCGCCCTAGTTCTAAGCGAGCTAACGGCAATGGGATCGGGACGCTTCGGCGTCCCGATTTCGTTTTTTGGTGGAAGAAAGGCTCAAGGATTCCTTTTGTCGAACGTGGCAACTCGTGGTAGCCGGCACAGTACTATGGTCGACCCTACTGAAAGCACAGTTATCACAGTCATATCAGGAGTGAGCCGTGGCTTGCTCGAGCAGGCTGATGCCTGCTTGGTGGTAACCTATGGCGCCGAGCTGGGCCGTCGTTACGTCCTCGACCGGCCGGAGATGGTGATTGGTCGGAGCCGCGGTTGCGATATTCTGCTTGAGCAAGACAGCACGTCGCGCCGGCATGCCGTGATCCGGTTTAGTGCGGGCCGTTACATGGTCCAAGATATGGGCAGCACCAACGGAACCTGCGTCAATGACGAGTCCGTCAGCGATGCCAGCTTGAGCGATGGCGATGAGCTTCGGCTCGGTCGTACGGTGATGCGTTTCTTAGCGGGTGAGGACCTTGAGAAGAAGTATCGAGAGTGCTTGGTGGCGATCGCTCATACCGATGGGCTAACCGGCGCGATGACCGAGCCAGCGTTCTTGGAGGCTTTGAGCGAGGAGGCAGCCCGTGCCCGTCGCTACCGTCGCTGGCTGGGGTTGGTGATGATCGATCTGCGCGGTTGGGATAGCTATGCAGACCAAGCAGGGCGTATCTATTCGGATCTTAGGCTGCGTCGAATCGCACAGACCATCAGCGAGAAACTTCGGACCAGTGATGTTTTGGCGCGGACCGGGGAGTCGAGCTTTGCCATCTTACTGCCCGAGACCGATGAAGAGCAGATCGCCCAGTACGTCGGGCGGATGGCTGAGTTGATCGATGATGAGCTCGATGGGCTGTCGTTGAGGACCGGTCATCACGCAACCCATGCGGATGCCTGCATCGACAGTGACTTGCTTCAGCAGTCACAAAGCGGACTCACCTAAACTGTATTTTTAGAACGGCGGCAGTGAGACGGTGAACATACCGTCACTGTTCACGACGGTTTCCCCAAGGACCACCGCTGCTCCATCAAACGTCTTCCATGGCGCCAGAACGCTGATCACCGCGTTGCCCTGGGTCTCTCGAGCTTCCGGACGCATCAGGCTCCCGGTGAGCATGATGCCATCGTCGATCACGAGGTTAAGGCTTTGAGTCCCGATCAAGTTCATATCCACGAGCACTCGCGGTGATGGGGGCGCAGGGATCGCGCTGATGAAGGTCGCACCTTTTTGGACTTTAAGTGAGAAGGCGCCGGTCTCGTCGGTGAGCGTTTCACTGACCATCTCCGACTGATTGCAGACAATGCGGACGTTAATCGCGGGCGAACCGTCTGGGGTCACCACTCGTCCGGTCAGGTCAATCAATTGCGCTAGGGGCACGACTAAGGCGTTGGTTGATCCTTGTCTCACTTCAGTTTCGAGGTCCATAATCGGCGCAAAGCCCGTGCTGGGCTCGGGCAGGACATCGATCGAATAATGCCCCAAGGGCAGGTCCAACTGAGTCGAGGTTGCACCACTGAGCGCGATGCGATGAACGACTCGTCCTTGAGCAGCCAGCGGGCGGATACGGATTTCGCCCACCACCGGCATGGAGTTCAGCTCCATGGGGTTGGCGGTGGTGATGCTCAGTAGGCTGCTGCCCGATTCAAGCGGGATGCTCACATCGCCAAGTTCAGTTTGCTCAGGCGATAGCTCCAGCATCTCCGATAGAGCCGCGGGATGACGGGTTTGAGTTCCTCTGACCAGAAGCATCGCTTCCGTGATGTCAGGATGGGCTCGGAAGCTAAAGTTACCGTCGCCATCGATCACCAGGTGGTTGCCGATGTGGCGCCCTCGCGCATCGATGACTTTGAACTCGAGCCTGCTCGGCTCATTTCCGCTGGGGCTGGGCACCGTACCAAAGCTCTGCACCGCTTGGTCGTCACCGTCGGTCAGTCGCCCGGTGTAGACCGGATAATCCGGAGCGGGAGGGACTCGGATCTCCAGCTGCGTCGACTCAACGAGGTCACCGGTGATCTGTCGTAAGTTCTGGCGCGGAGGAGCGGGGATCTCGTCTCCACTCGGCATAATATCAATGCTCCAGACCGCTCCTTGTGTTAAACTCAAACGGAAGTTGCCCTCTTCATCGGTCGTCGTTTGCCTGAGCACCGGATGGCCTTCGACAGCTTCTTCAAGCCGAGCCACGATCGCCGCTTGGATCCCTTTGTTCTCAGAGGTCGCAAAGCTCCCAATCACAATCCGCTCGTGGTTCAGCGCCGTATCGAACTGCGTGCTGTTGCTGAGGTCCACGTTGCGCAGATGTTGCACCTGATCACCAAGTCGCACCGCGATAGCGACCTCACGGAACTCCTGCATGACATCAGTACAGGTCCCAAATGAGCACCGATAATTCGCTGGGCATGGCGATGCGCTGTTGCACACCAAAGGCGCCTCAGCGCTTTCATCCATCCACGGCAAGCCGGCAAAGCTACCAAACTCGGAGCAGCTCGCTGTCAGCAGGACACAAGCGCTTAGAACAAGTCTACTCATGGCGTTCCCGACCCATCAGGGCAGGGCGTGTCTTGCGTAAAACGAATCAGCCACCATGCGTGGTCAACCCGCGCCTCATCCGGGACGCGCCGATTCGGGGGGTCACCCGGTTCAAAGTTGCGATCAGAGACCCAAGCCTCAAGCCGATGGTACCCATCAGGCGCAATCAGAATAGAGTTGGGAAACTGTCGGGGGCTTTGTGGCTCAAGGACGAAGCTTGGAGCCTCGCGAGCGGTGTCTGTCTGCTCGCTGCCCAAGAGGTTGTCTTGAACCACAAAGGGACGCGTCTCGGCGTCGTAATCAATAAACCAACGAACGAAGATCCGATCCTGTAGATCCTGCTCTTCAATCACTCCGAGTTGGAACTGATGTTGGGCGCAGTTGGCGTTCAAGGTGACGATTCCTTCAGGTGGGCTGACCTGTCCGGGCACAATTGCGGGTGGGCGATTAACCACCGGAGGATCATCGGCGACGATGGGTCCGTCCACGCGAGCAAGACAGCTTGTCGTCATAAACAGCAGGCTCCACGCCAAGATGGATTTTGGAGCTAAGGCCCTTGAAAAGGCTAAGGTAGAGAACCTGTTGGTGGACAGCAAAATCATGACTGCTGCCCATTATTTAGGCGGTTTAGGTGGCGATAGATGGTGCGCGGGTCAATATCGAGCGCTTTGGCTGCCTCGCTGCGGTTGCCGCCGTTGCGCGCAACGGTCTCTCGAATCAAGCGCGTTTTGTATTCCTCAACCGCCTCAGCGAGCGAGGAATGATTCCCCTCCAAATCGGCTAAGCCCAGATCGGATACGTCCAAGGTCTTGTCGCTGCGGTCCGCCATCAGGCAGGCGCGCCGGATCCGATTGCGCAGCTC
>JBDQPD010000156.1:0-6185 GCA_040260805.1 Myxococcota bacterium
CCGGTCCCGATGCGGCGACGAAGCTCAAAGGCTCCAAGGTGAATCGACGGCATCAATAAACCCCTAAATAACGCCTCAAGTGTGCGTTGAGTCTACGTCGTAGCGGCGCTTGTTGACCAGTCCCGGAAAGCCCGCACGCAGCACAAATCGATGAGTTGAATTATTTGCCTTGGTGCTCGACCTCAAGCCGGACGCTCGATAAGGGCAGGCAAGGAGGCAACGATGCGCCTAGTTTTAGCCCTTTGCAGCGTAGTCTTTGGAGCCGCCTGCATCACCGTGCCGGTGACCGAGACACTGCAGCCTGGCCAGAGTGAGGTGGGAATGACTCTTGGCGGACCGCTGATCGCGGTCCCAGGAGGGGGGCCGACGATTCCGCTGCCGAGCATCACCGTAGAGTATAGAAAAGGCGGCGGCGAGTCCTGGGATTGGAGCGTGGGCACACACCTCCTGCCCACCGCATTCGGAGCGCTTGGAGTTCATGGTGGCGCGAGCTATCGCCTGCTCGACCAAGACGCCTATCGCCCACGCTTGATCGTGACCAATCGCTTGTATCTGTTCTCGAACCACCTCGACGGACGAAAGCCCACTGATTCACGAGGTTTTTGGGCGAATAATGAGCTGCTGCTGACCGGCGCTTGGGACCACGGCGCAGCGACCTACTATGTTCATCTCATGGAACACCTAGACCTTGCATTGCCCGGTCTCGTGCTTACCCCCGCTTTGGGTGCGAAGTACCGATTTAAGGAGTGGGAGTTCTTTGCCGAGTTTCGCTGGTTTGGAGCCAACGCAGACAACAGCAAAGCGGTTCTTCAGTGGCAGGGTATCGGCGACCTCGGAGCCCAAGCCATCGGCCTTGGGTTCTCACGCCGCTTTGGAGACAAATAATGCGCTATGTACTGATCGCTAGCTTACTCAACATAGGCTGTATCGCAGACCTTGACGTGTTTAAACACAACCCCCGCCATTGCTCGGTGGTCGGCGTGGACACCTGCGAGGACATTGAAGAGGTCATGGATAAAATCTGCACCAAGTGCGCAGAGGATTATCCCTTCGCCGAGCGCGGTATGCCGGTGGACCGAGTCACCAAACTCACGTTTCAAAGCGACGGTGTCGAGAACGATGCCTATTTCGTGAAGGCGGCTGAAGACTCGGCGCTTGGGCACGTGACCATCATCTTTGCCCATGGAAACTATGCGAGCATCGAACACTATCTGCACTCGATGGAAGCGATCTACGGCAGCGGCGCCAATCTGTTCGCCTTTGAATATCCTGGTTATGGTCAGTCCTCTTCCGAATCTGCCCCTTCTGAGACCGCCTTCTTTGCAAACGCCGACGCAGCTTATGCGCTGCTGCTCAGCGAGCTTGCGAGCCGGAACCTTCAAGCCAGTGACGTCGTCTTCTTTGGGATGAGCCTAGGCGCTTTGCCGAGCGTCCACCTCGCCAAGCAGCACTCAGGCGCTACGGCGCTTATTCTAGAGTCGCCCTATCCGAGCGCTTCATTGTTTCTCGAGGATTCGAGCGCGACGTCGATCCCTGCTTCGTTCATCCTCAGCGGTAGCTATGACAACCTCGAGAAAATTCCAGACGTCACGCTTCCTACGCTGGTGATGCACAGCGAAGGCGATGACTTCATTCGAGTGGAACACAGTGATCGGTTGTTTGAAGCCATGAACGAACCGAAATGCTTTTGGCGAACCACCGAAGCGAAACATGGCGTCAGCAACGGCATAGCGGTCAAAGAAGGCTACGATCGCTACGCCCAGATCATCGGCGACTGGATCGCCAACCAAACCTGCCCTGAGTAAAAGGAATCGATCATGTTTGAGGCATTAACTCGTGATGAAGTGCTCGCCGCGCAGGCGCAATGGGGTGCCGCGGTGGTGGCGCGTGACGTCGACACGCTCGCCGCACTTTATGATCACTCTGTGCTTTTATTTAAGCCCACGATGGCGGCTTCGATCCGCACCGATGAGGCGGGCGCTCGCTCGTACTTCGTCGGTGGTGACGCTCGTTATCCGGGGGACAAAGGCTTCTTGCACAACGGCTTCGTCGAGGTTCGCTTTGAGAGCACGCGTGGCCCGGTATTCGAGACCGCCGGCGAAGGCTGCCAAGACATGGGGCATTACTTCTTTAAGGCGCCTGACGGCTCGGTGGTCAAAGCGGATTACACCTTTAGTTACCACAAGCGTGATGGTCGCGTGCTGATCACGCTGCACCACAGCTCGTACAACGTCGGCTGAGGCTAGGCCGCGCGCTCGATGCTAGCGCATCCTGCCATATCCCGAAGGTACTCTGCGAACACCTTCATGCCCTCGACCCCTACTGCGCGCTCAACGCCGCTGCTGTAGTTGGTGGTGCCGTTGACATCGTAGGTGTAGCGCTCGCCGTTGCGGTCAGTGATGAATTCGATGCCAGCGATCTCGACGCCTTCGAGTGCGCAAAAGCGTAGATAGTTTCGAAGCAAGGGGTCATCGCTGCCAAGCGTGACCGGCTTGAACTTGTCGCTGGCTGCCTCGCCGGGGCAAACTTGCGGCGCATCGCCAAGCTGGCACGCATCGCTCGGGCACAGCTCGAACCCCTCTTCGGTCGAGCTGTTCATCGCAAAGATCACCTTGCCGCCAACGATCTCGACCCTGGTGATCACAGGCTCAGCCGCCTCGATGTACTCTTGCAGGATAATCTTTCCATCAGGCCCTTCATCAAAGTCTGGCGAGTCAAGGTGAGCTTGTAGGCTTCGCCTGGAGTCAAACTTGCGAATACCCAGCCCTTTGCCGCCCTGGTTGTGCTTGGTGATGAAGGCTCCCTCGAAGCGCTCCGCCGCATCGAGGATCTGATCTCTGCCCACGGCCAGCACCGTTTTCGGGGTCAAGATACCATGACGCCTTAGCGCGATGTCTTGCCTGAGCTTGCTCATCTCGAGCTCAAACGCGTCGAGCCCGTTGATCACACGGCGTCTGTGGGCACGCAGCCAGGCTAGGATCTCGCGCGTCAGTCCGACGCTGTGGTCGTGTCCTCGAGTATGCGACGAGGGGCTGATTCGATTAATCCACAGGCCTTCTGGGGGCTCCTCAGAGGGGTCGATGATGCCGCTGTTGATCGGCCACAACCGGATCGGAAAGCCCACCTCCTTGAGCGCATCGGTCAAGGGAGGCAGCCATGCGGCGTTTTCATAAAGAATGTGAACGGTAGGAAGCTGAGTGGTCATAAGGATATCCGATGAAGTGAAGGAGAAATCGGATGCTTAGAACGAAAGAGTCTACACCCGAAGAGGACCTCCGAGGTGACTGATACAAAAGACTTGAGAGCGTTAGATCAGATCACCTTGAGGTCAAACGACAACAACAACAGGCGCAGCTGCTGGAGGTGTTTGGGCTGGTGAACGTCGTGATCATAGACAAACCGTAGACTGGGCATGCCGGTGGCGCAACCCCTACTCGATCGGTCAGTTGACGGCGGCCGCCGATCAGTGCGCGACGATCTGGATCGAGCGACTTGCCGGATGCCCTGTGGTGGTCAGCGTCCAACCAGAGCCCTCGTAAACGGAGTTCCCTTGCAGGCTCGGCGGCTCTGCGACTCGGGTCGTTCCTGACCCGGACAGCTCATAGCAAGCCCCGTCCGCTTCGCAGAATCGTCCCGCAGCGCCTAAGCCAATGTGTACGATGCGGTCCCCCTGCGTATCTTCTAGGTCTCGAAGCCCATCGACGTTCGAAAGCAAGGTGTCCACGGGCTCAAAGAGCATCGGCACGATACCGCCTTGGCGAATATATACGGGTATCTCGGTAGCGGGTGCTTGAGCCGTCACGGTGGCAGGTCCCTCGACCGCGTCGCCGCCGAAGAAGGGACTAAAGCGCCCGACAGGAATCACCACCGAGCGGCTGATTGCGCCCTCGGTTTGAACCGGCGCGACCATCAGCGCTGGCCCGAGGTACACTTGATCCATGATCGACCAGAGCGGCAGCTCAGTCGGATGCTCTAAACCCAAGCCGCGCCAGATCGGGTCGCCCTCTTCGCTCGCCTTTTTCCCGAGCGCCCACAGATAGGGAAAGAGCTGCATGTGCAATTTGGCGTAACGCTTCCAATGGGCGGTCGTTTCCTCGTCGCGCTCTAGATTCCAGTTATCCGCTGCGTGGGTGCCATGATGGGTCCGCATGACCGGCGAGAAGGCTCCCAGGCTCGTCCAGCGCAGGAACAACTCCTTGGTCGAAGGTGAGGTCGTATTGCTTTGGTATCCGGCGATATCATGCCCGTAAAATGGGAAGCCTGTTGCGCTTAGCCCAATACCGAGTGGAAGAATCGTGGGCATTCCGTCATTGGGATCAAAGTTGGTGTTTTGGTCGCCAGCCCAGATGACCCGAGCATAGGGCTGCGACCCCATCCAACCCGAGCGATAAAAAGCGATGGCTTCGTCGGCTAAGCCGGCTTCTGCGATGACCTCCTCGTTAAGCTTTTGCCACATGATCGGGTAGCGATTGTGCACCAAGGCTGGATCCTCGCCGCTCGCCAAGACCACGTCATCGACCGGCATCCACTCAGCATAATCTGCCATCCACCCACGGGCACCGTAATCAAGGGCTTGCCGCAGCTCACCAGCGACCCAGGCTCGCGCCTCGGTGTTGGTGAGATCGATTAAGCCTGCGTGGGTAAAGTTCGCGTTGGGTCCCTGAAAGCGGACAAACTCGCCGCTCGAGTCCTTGACCATAAAGCCTTGAGCCAGCGCTTCTTCAAAGACCTCGGCAGCCTCAAAGACAAAAGTGTTGAAATAGACCATCAACTGGATGCCCTGGTTGCGTAGTCTCTGGGTCATGCTCTCGAACTCGGGATAGACCTCTCGATCCAAGCGCCAGTCCTCCTCGAGCCGGTAGGCGTCACCGTGCCAGTTTCCGCCTTTCCAGTCTTCGCTCCAAATCGCTGAACTCGGGATGTCGCCGTCGCGTAAGAACTGCGCGAAGCGCTGGACGTTCTCTTCGCCAAACACGGCATCATTCCAAGGCGCAAACACCCACGCTGGTGGCATTTTGGGGCGCCCGATCCAGCCGGTAAAACGCCTGAGCGCTTCCATCGGTGTGGGGCCGTCAAAAACATGCAGTCGAAGCGTTGATTCATGGACCTCAACGGCGGTTGCGTCGGCTTGCTCTAAGCACAGATCCACTTCGGTATAGGCGTCCGTCTCCACAGCCCATGAGATACCTCTTGAGGTGACCGTCGAGGCGACAGGGATATGGGTCGAATGACGTCGTCCAACCAAGAACCACACGGGCGGGACCTCATCGGTATCGTTCTTTCCAATACCCTGCTCCGACACCCAAAGCGGGATCCGCTGCCCGCGGTGATCGACGTCGTGAGTCTGGGCGCCAAAGCCCATAAAGTGCTCATCTGCTGCGCAATCAAAGACCATCCGAGCTCGGTTTCCTGCGCTGGCTTTCCATTCGATGAGCGCGTGTCCATCACCCTCGATCGTGGCGCGCAGCGCGCCCAAGCCCTCAAGGGTCACGGTGATCGATTCATCATCGTGATCAACCGTTAGCGAGTCACTCGTTTGCCAGTCTTGCTGCGGCAGGTCGTCGACCAGGAAGGATCCAAACTTCATCTGGTGACTCGCTGAGCCGGACCGCGACGCAAGCTGGAGCACTGGCAGGTCTATCAGGAGTCGGTCACCGGCTCCATGGATGGTCAATTTCTCGTCCTCAAAAGCGATCCGCAAACCGCTGGACTCGAGCTCCGCGCCACCGCAACCAAAGGCTGACCACAACAAACACCAAGTAATAGCTCTCAACGTCTCTCCCCAGCCCGATGGCTCGCCCAATCCGTGGTCAAGATACATAAGCAATAGTCTCTAAGCTACCGTTTGATTTGCCGATCGTTCAAATCCGAGCGCCTCGGGACCCCCGCGCAAAAGACGTTCGCTGAGCTTGTGAGCCGGATCATAGACACCTATGCCAAAGCCTAGCAAAGCGACGGCATGAGGATTTTTTTAATGCAGATTAGGCTGATCTATTTCGACTTCCCGTTCTGGCGCGCCGAGGCGAGCCGCATCGCCTTGACCATGGGCGGTGTTGCCTTTGAGGATGTACGACCGAATCGCGCAGAGTTTATCGAGATGAAGTCGTCGGGAGCGCTCCCCTACGGTCAACTCCCGGTGCTTGATGTCGACGGCGAGCGGATCGCTCAATCGGTCGCCATCGCTC
>JBDQPD010000026.1:0-36722 GCA_040260805.1 Myxococcota bacterium
AGGCGAGCGGCGCTGCTCGGGCGCCAACGTCGAGCTCTGCGGCGACGACGGACAAGCCTGGCGACAGCTCAGCGCCTGTCTGACCCACTGCGACAACGGCGCCTGCACGGTCTGCACCCCCGGCGCCGTGCGCTGCTTTGGGCGCACCGTGCAGACCTGTGCGCAGGACGGAAGCGCCTGGGCCGATAACCAGCAATGCAACGGCGCCTGCCGTGACGGCGCGTGCCAAGGTGAGGTCGTCTGCGTGCCGGGCGAGATCCGCTGTAACGGTCAAAACCGAGAAGCCTGCGCGCCTGGTGGCGAGAGCTGGCTGGTGCGTGAGAGCTGCATGAACCAATGCGAGACAGGGCGCTGCATCGGCCCGAGCTGTCTTCCGCTGGAATTGACGGCGTCGCCAGCACAGCTGCCCGCCGATGAGAGCAGCTCGACGCTGATCTCGAGCGCGCTGATCCTCTCAAGCGATGGAACCCCCGTACCCGACGGCAGCTTGTTTACCGTCTCGACGACGGGCGGGACCTTGCTGGCTCAAGACGGTGACCCCAACACCCCAGGCGTGCAGGTACGCAGCCTGAACGGGCGCATTGACTTTGCTGTTCAAGCGCCTGCGCTCGAGGAGAACAACCAGGTACCGCAGCCGATCACTGCGCGCGCTGCCCACCCACTGGCCGACCGCTGTGCGGGCACTGCACAGATCACCTTTGTGGCGCCGAGCACCACCCACTTTACGGGGCTCGACTTCACCTCTGCGACGGCGAACGACACGGAGACCACGAACGCGCTTTGGGACACGGCGCTCGGCCGCGTCGACCCCTTCCCCAGCGACTTTGGCGCCGGCGAAGACGGTGATTTAACCGTCGATGGAACCTACAACATTAACACCAATTCGCAGCCTGGACGGCTCTTTCCGGACGCCGTCAACTTTATCGTCACCGAGGTCGGTTCGGCGCAGGTCGTCGTGCGCGGCGGCGTCGGCGGTCTGGAGATTGGCGATGAAGTATTGCTGATCAACCTGCAAGGTGACGCCACCAATCACGGCAACGTGGGCAACTACGAGATCAAAGAGGTGGCGCGCATCAACTACGGGCAAAATACCGTCTTCTTCACGACCAACCTCGATGGCGTCTATGGGGCGACCGACTCCAACGCCGATATTACCGGACAGAAGATCATGCTGCAGCGCGTGCCGCGCTACCGCTCGTTGCGAGTGAACGGTACGCTCACAGCGGATGTTTGGGATGGTTCTAAAGGTGGTGTGATGTTTGTCAAAGTGCTCCAGAGCACCGAGGTCATCGGCTCCATCAATATGACGAACAAAGGATACCGTCCGGTCAATGGTAGCCCGGGAGAGAGCTACAATGGCTCGACCAGCGGAGCCTCAAATTCTGCGCGTGGAGGCGGTGGCAGTGGGACGGGACAGTATGTATGTCAGAACTCGGGCAGCTCATATGTCTACTACTCGGCACAAGGCGGCGGCGGTGGCTATGGAACGGCTGGAGAGGTCTACAGCCCGGGCGGTTCGGTTGCCTACAATGGCGAAGGTGGCGCGACGTATGGCGACGCCAACCTAGCGCGCTGGATGATGGGGTCTGGCGGCGGTCATGCCACCTACCAACGGTGCCGGTACAATAACTATTCGTGCTGTCGAAGTAACTACAGCGGCGGTGCTGGTGGAGGCATCGTCGTCGTTTGGAGTAACGGCTTGTCAGTGCGGGGTTCTATCGTCGCTCGTGGCGAAAACGGCTCTGTACGGGGCTCGGGAGGATCGATCTTCCTGAGAGCTCGTTCAATGAACGTCGGTAACAACAGGGTCAATGCAGCGAGGAGTTCGCAGGGCGGCGACGGCCGCATCCGGCTCGACTTCTTTGGTTTGTCCGGAACGACAACGCCCGACTTCGAGCCTGGCTTCGCCGGCGACACGGTCGTGCAAACCAACGACCTGAGCGGCGTCGGCAACCCCTTGGCTTCGGTGACCTTACGCCAAGCCCTAGAGGACCGTCGCGGTGGCACCATCAGCTACCAAGTCAGCAACGGCGCCACCGACGGCGAGCAGAACCTGATCTGGCACCCGATCGCTCCGGGCGAGACGGTGAACTTTCCTCAAAACCAGCCAGGCACGGCATTGCGCCTGCGGGCGACCTTCTCCAACGACAACCTCCAACCGCTGGCGCTCATCGGTATGAGCCTTGGGTGGGAACGCACGCCGTAGTTGCTTGCACTTCAAAGACAGCGCATGAGGGCGCCCGGAGGACTTGCTCATGAGTGACGCACGGGCCGAAAACTTACGCACCAGCCAGGCGGTCAGTTTGACCGAGATCACCGCCGTCGCGGCGAAGCTCGGGATCGGCGAAGAGCACCTGTACCGAGTGGGTGACTACATGGCGAAGGTTCGTCCTTCGAGCTTGGTCGAACAGCACGCCTCAGGGCGCACCGATGGACAGCTCGTCTTGGTGTCCGCCGTCAACCCGACGCCAGCAGGTGAGGGCAAGACCACCAACAGCGTAGGTCTTGCTCAGGCGCTTTCGGCGCGCGGAGCGCGCGTCGCGGTGGCGCTGCGCGAGCCGAGTCTGGGTCCGGTCTTTGGGATCAAGGGCGGCGGCTGCGGCGGCGGCAAAAGCCAAGTGCTGCCCATGGACGAGATCAACCTGCACTTTACCGGCGATCTCCACGCCATCACCTCAGCGCACAACCTGCTCTCAGCGCTGATCGACAACCACCTGCATTTTGGCAACGCGCTGCGGCTCGACCCGCGGCGCATCGTTTGGCCGCGGGTCCTCGACATGAACGATCGCTCGCTACGCCATGTAGCGCTTGGCTTAGGTGGTCCTTTGCAAGGTATGCCGCGTGAAGAACGCTTCGACATCACCGCAGCCTCCGAGGTCATGGCGATCCTAGCGCTCGCCGAGGATTTGGATGATCTCAAGGCTCGGCTCGGTCGGGTCCTGATCGGCTATACGGTCGATCGCCAGCCGGTGTACGCCCAAGAGCTCAAAGCGGCTGGGCCGATGACCTTATTGCTTCGCCAGGCGCTGCAACCGAACCTCGTGCAGACCGTTGAGGGCGTCCCAGCCTTTGTCCACGCTGGTCCCTTCGCCAACATCGCCCACGGCTGCAACTCGGTGATCGCCACCAAGACCGCCTTAGGACACGCGGATATCGTGGTGACCGAGGCAGGTTTCGGCTTTGATCTGGGCGCTGAGAAGTTCCTCAACATCAAGTGTCGCGGCGCAGGGCTCTACCCGAGCGCGCTCGTGCTCGTGACCACCGTGCGCGCCATGAAGATGCACGGCGGTGTCGGCAAAGCCGACCTGGCGCTCGCCAACCGCAAGGCGCTCAAGGCGGGGTTAGCCAACTTAGACCGCCACCTCGCCTCAGCCAAAGCCTTTGGCATCCCGGTGGTGGTCTCGATCAATCACTTTACCGGCGATCGTAAAGCCGAGCTCAAGGTGATCGAAGACCACTGCGCCGAGCAAGGGGTCCCCTGCGCGGTGAGTAAGGTCTTTAGTGAGGGCGGCAAAGGCGGCGACGCAGTCGCTGAGCACGTGCTTGAAGCGCTTAAAGGTAAAGCCCCTCAGGCTAAGTTTACTTACGACGCGAGCGACAGCGTCGAGGCTAAGATCGAAAAGATCGTTCGCTCCATTTATGGCGGTGACTCGGTGATCCTTGCGCAAAAGGCGCGCAATCAGCTTAAAGTGATCGATCGGCTCGGGCTAAACGACCTCCCGGTCTGTATGGCAAAAACGCAGTACAGCGTCAGCGACAACCCCAAAGCGGTCGGCGCACCCACCGGCTTTGAGGTCACCGTCTCGGAATTGCGGATCGCCGCAGGCGCTGGATTTATTGTCGCCGTCACGGGGGCAATGATGACCATGCCGGGGCTGCCGCGGCGGCCAGCGAGTGAGTCGATGGATGTACGCGCAGACGGCGGCGCCGTCGGGATGTTCTAAGGCTGCTTGCGCGCCACGCGCTGAACCCAGACGGTGTGGGTCTTGACCCCATTGCGCGCAAGCTCAATGCGATCGGCTGCGCCGACGCGCTCGAGCCCATGCTCATCGAGTAAGGCTTGGGGCGCCGGTTGGTAACTGACCAACGCATCCGGCACCCCCGGCGCGGGTTTGAGGCTGATCTGCGAGGGGCGCGCCCAGGATGAGCCAAAGCGACGCCAGCCGTTCGTGTACGCAAGCTGCGCCGCTAGCTGATAGTTGGACACCCAAATCAAGGGGTCATCTGGAGCACCTAAAACCTGCTCAACGCGACGAGAAATCTCACTGGTTGCGTGCAACCTCTTGATCTGAGGGTTGTTCGGGCTCAGCACGCTGGGCGAGCGCAGCTGCCAGCCGAAAAAACCCATCAAAAGCAAGCCCCACACCACCGAGGCGTGGACCATCCATCCCCGCGCTTTGCTCACCCCTAAGCCAGCCAAGGCGGCGAGCGCAGGGAACAAGAACGTCGCCCAGTTGGCTTCTTGCTTTCCGCGCAGCGACAGGACCAGAAACAAGACCAAGGTGACGCCGACTAAAGCCAGGAGACGCTGCCGCACCGAGCCCGCTTCAAGGCGCCGCCAACCGAACCAAGCTAAGATGCAGGCGAAGGGTCCAAAGCCGATGACTTGAGCGCCCCAAAACTCGGGCGCAAAGCGCATGGTCGACGACTGCCCCACCCCATGCTCAAACTGAAACGCAAACGAGACCCAATCGTGCTGCGCGTTCCACACCACACAGGGCGCGAACACCAACAAAGAGACCGCCCAGCCCAGCCACGGCCAGACGCCTTTGAGTTGGGCGCGCAGGCGGGCATCGAGCGGGACCATAGCGATCAGGGCAAAAGCCCAGAGCCCCAAGGTGTATTTGCTGAGCAAACCCAAACCCACAAAGACCCCTGCGAGCAGCCAGGTGCGCCCCTGAGCGGTGAGCAGATACAACAAGGCTAAGCTCGCAAAAAGCTCCTCGGGCGCGTCGGGCAAGGCGAGCCCGCCGGTGTACGCGAGCATCGGCGCAAAGGCACAGATCAGCGACGCTGAGATGGCGCCTGAGCGTGTCGCTCCTAGGCGTAACGCGAGCAGCCCAGCGACCACCACCGAGCCCGCCCCCATGAGCCGCGCCGGCCAGCGCAAGCCGTCATGACCAAAGCCCAAAGCATGGAGCCAGGCGACCATCGGAGGGTGGTCGAAATAGCCTCCTGCGAGCTCGGTTGACCACCACCAGTACAAGGCTTCGTCGGCGTAGACATCGAGGCCGCCATAAAGGGCTGTTCGAACCCCAAGAGCTAGCGCGGCGCATAACCCTAAAGCCCGCCATGGGACGGAGTGCGCTTGATCGCTGGGTGCAGTTTTGGGGATCGGGATCATCCCTAGTCAGCAGCCTGCATCGAAACGATCACCGATTTGCTGGTCGGCGTGTTGCTTTTGATCGCCACGCTGCGCGCCGGCACCAGCGGGTTGGCTTCGGGAAAATAGGTAAAGATGCAGCGTCTTGGGACCGGCTGAGCCACCACTAAGAAGCTCGGTGCGTGGCGCTCGCCGTCGTCAAAGTGGCTGGTCAAATCGACCCGTTGCCCCTCGCTAAAGCCCGCCTCTTGGATGTCTTCAGGACACATCATCACCACACGCCGCTCGCCATAAATCCCGCGGTAGCGATCATCGAGACCGTAGATGGTGGTGTTGTACTGATCATGACTGCGCACGGTCGCCATCAGATACTGTCCGTCTTTGAGGTGGATATCCGGCAGCCCGTGCACGGTGAACTCGGCGCGCTCGGATGCGGTGTTCCAGACGCGCTCCCGTGGGCCGTTGGGCAAGACAAACCCGCTGCGGTCCATGACCCGTGTATTGAACTGCTCAAACCCTGGAATCACCGCCTCGATGAGCTCACGAATACGACCGTAATCCTCCACCAGATAGAGCCAATCCACGCTCGATCTCGCCTTCAAGGTCGCCGCCGCTAAACGCGCCACAATCGCAGGCTCACTGAGCAGCTCGGGCGAGGCAGGTTTCAGACGCCCTTGCGAGCGCGTGACGATCCCCATCGAATTTTCGCAGGTCACGAACTGCGGACCCTCTTTTTGCTGATCAGTCTCGCTTCGACCCAAGCAAGGTAAGATGATCGCTTCATCACCTGACACCAGATGCGAGCGGTTGAGCTTGGTCGAGACCTGTACGGTCATGGCGCAGCGCTTGAGCGCCGATTCGGTGTAGCGGGTGTCCGGAGTGGCGGCGACGAAGTTGCCCCCCATCGCAAAGAAAACCTCCGCTTTATCCTCTGCCATCGCATGAATCGCTTCCACCGTATCAAAGCCGTGCTCACGCGGCGAAGCAAAACCCATCGCCGCATCCAGTCGCGCTAAGAACGCCTCCTGAGGTCGCTCGATAATGCCCATCGTGCGATCGCCTTGAACGTTGCTGTGTCCGCGCACGGGACAGGCGCCAGCCCCCGGCTTTCCGAGGTTGCCGCGCAGCAACAAAAGGTTCACCACCTCTTGGATATTCGCCACCCCGTTCTTGTGCTGCGTGAGCCCCATCGCCCAGCACACGATGGTCGCCTTGGAGTTGATGTACACCTCAGCGAGCGCCTCCATATCGGAGCGCTTCAGCCCCGACTGCTCTTCAAGTGCCTCATAAGATTGCGCTTCAAGCGCCGCCTCAAAGGCTGAAAAGTTGACCGTGTGCTCGTCGATAAACTGATGATCAAGCACGGTGCCCGGAGCGGCTGCTTCGCGCTCAAAGATCACCTTCATCATCCCTTTGAGCAGCGCCACATCACCGTTGATTCGAACCTGCAAATACAGATCGGAGATCGACGTGCTGGCGCCGAGCAAGGCGGTCGGGTGCTGCGGGTGACCGAAGCGCTCTAACCCACGCTCAAGCAGCGGGTTGATGCTGACAATGGTGCAGCCGCCTTTTTTAGCCAGCTCGAGCGCGCTGAGCATGCGCGGGTGATTCGTTCCCGGGTTCTGCCCGATGACAAAGATCGCCTCGGCGTCATTGAAATCTTGAAGGGTGACGGTCCCTTTACCAATGCCGATGGTCGAGCCCAGACCTGCGCCGCTCGATTCGTGACACATGTTCGAGCAGTCGGGCATGTTGTTGGTGCCGTAATGCCGAACGAACGCTTGATACAAAAAAGCGGCTTCGTTGCTGGTGCGACCGGAGGTGTAGAAAATAGCCTGATTCGGGTCCTCAAGGCTCGCAAGCTTGGTCCCGATTCGCTCAAAGGCGTCATCCCATGAGATGGGAGCGTAATGACTCGCGCCGGACGCTTTGATCATCGGATGGGTCAAGCGCCCTTGCGCCTCGAGCCAATGGTCCGTGCGAGCCAGCAGATCCTGGATCGAGTGCTCGGCAAAAAAGTCAGGACCTACTCGGCGCTTGGTGCCCTCGGCCATCGCCGCTTTAGCCCCGTTTTCGCAAAACTCAAACGCGCTCCGCTCGCCCGCCGGCGGGTCCGGCCAGGCGCACCCCGGACAGTCAAAGCCGTCAGGCTGATTAATCTGAGCGAGCAGCTGCATACCCCGCAACATGCCCGTATGACGACCGGCCTCTTTGAGCACGCTGGTGACCGCACCGAGTCCCCCCGCAGCCTTGGTATAGGGCTTGGTTCGCAGCTCCGAGGACTCCGCCGTCGGCGAAGACTTTGAGGATGATGGGTCGCTTTTCGAGTCCGCCATGGTGTCCGCTAATGCTGTTGTGCCTCGCTTCAATAGGCCAGGAGCTAAGCAAGCCGCAACGGCTGATCACACTTGCTCGCTGACAACCTAGGATTCCAAATACGCGAGCAAGGCATCGCGTCGATCCAGCATCCCCTTGTACCGGAGCGATGCGGCGTTCATCGACCGGATAGCGAGCGCTAAATGCTCAGCCTTGGCGGGGTCTTTAGCGACGTCGACAAGCGGCTCAATATAGGTGCGAATCGTAAACAAACCGCGCCCCAAATCCGCAAAGGGCTTGGTCGTTTGACGCTCGACGCGCAGCCAGGTCTTGGCTGCAACGGCCTCGGGAGACATCCCAGAAAAGTCTGGGCGTCCATGACCATGCTCCGGGTGACTGTCGAGGTCCGGGTTGCGATGTAACCCCCAAGCGAAGCGAACGTAGGGGCCCATAAAACACATCGCATGGACCAAGTTCGCGTGGCCTTTAAGGATCGCCTCATTGTTCGCTACCGGCCTGTGAATTTCTGCGAAATCACGTCCAATTTTCAGACGCGGCGACCACGAACTCGGAAAGCAAATATGCAGGGCCTCGCAGCGATCATTCGGGAGTCCATTTTGTGCTGCGGTCGCCATCACTGCGAAGTCGCACGGAAAGACCAAGCCGAGTAGCTCCATCCAGCGAGCAGCGCCGTCATGCAGAGCGCATTGAGCATGGATCAAAGCGCCAAGTTCACTCAACTCTGACTCCCAAAGGGTCAGCTCAAATCGATCGGACTGGCGCTCAACGGACAAGCCGAGCATCAAGAATTCCGTCCGCTCTGGCGCCCAACGAACCCAGGTCGGCTCTTCCTCAGCCGCGACCTCGAACGTTCGCCAAATCAGCTCAGCGAGACTTGCGACCTCCGCACGTTCATCGGTTTGCAACGCCGAGCTCGGATGGCGCCTGCGCACCTCAAGCTTCTCGCGCAGATACCGCGGGGTCGTTTCGTCCAAACGAAAGTGACCATACTCGGCTGGCATACCAAACGCTGCGCGGCCGAATTCCCGCATCCCCGGCCGCACATCATAGCGTCCCTTGGTGATCGGAAAGGGTTGTTGACTGGGACGATCGAGTACCATCGGTTTTGACGCCTTCCGACCTGTCGAGGATTAACCAGCGCCTCCCCCTAGTCAATTCCACTCTTCACGCACTACACTAACCCCCTAGGAGCTAGTTGATGCGTCTTCTTACTGTCGTCTTATTCGCCATGGTCTTGAACTCCTGTGGGGGCTCACAAGTGGTCGTGCGCGAAACCCAAGCCAACTGCGGCGACGGGGTCGTCCAAACCGGTGAGCAATGCGATGACCAAAATGAGGACACCAACGACGCCTGCACCAATTTTTGCTCGGTGGCGGTCTGCGGTGATGGCGTGCTGCGCAACGACCTTGAAGAAGGCGACCCGGGGTACGAAACCTGCGACGACAGCAACGCGGTCGATGATGACGCCTGCACCAGCTTGTGTCGGACTGCGGCTTGCGGCGACGGCGTTTTGCGTGTCGACCTGAGCGAGGGTGATGAAGGCTACGAATATTGTGACGATGGCAACTCAGACGATTACGACGCCTGCCGCACCAACTGCCAAGAGGCGCGCTGCGGTGACGGCGCACTGCGCACGGATCTGGACAGCGACCAACGCGGCTACGAAGCCTGCGATGATGGCAACGAGGACGACACCGACACCTGCCTGTCGAACTGCCAAGAACCCACCTGCGGTGATGGCATCGTCTCAGTGGGTGAAGGCTGCGATGATGGCAACGAAGACCCGACCGACGGCTGCGCGAACTGCGTGCCGGCGACCTGTGGCGACGGCGTCGTGCAAGAGAACGAGCAATGCGATGATGGCAACACCGACGACGATGACGCCTGCTTGAGCACCTGCGCTCCCGCTCGCTGTGGCGATGGCGTCATCTATACCGATGTCGAAGCCTGCGATGACGGCAACGCCGATGACCGCGACGCCTGCACCCGGGGTTGCGTGGTGGCGCGCTGCGGCGATGGCATCATGCGTCGCGACATCGAGCCGGGTCAGGTCGGCTTTGAAGAGTGTGATGATGGCAATGAGATCGACGGTGATGGCTGCTCAACAGCCTGCGGCCTCGAGCGCTGCGGGAACGGGCGCGTCGACGATGGCGAAGGCTGTGACGACGGCAACCAGGTCGACTCGGACGCCTGCACGTCGGGCTGCGTCGTCGCCCGCTGCGGTGACGGGATTCTACGTCGCGGCGAGGAGCAGTGCGACGACGGCAACGAGAGCGACACCGACGCATGCACGGCGGGCTGCATGATCGCTCGCTGCGGCGACGGGCACATCTGGGAAGGGCGAGAAGACTGCGATGACGGCAACCGTATCGACACCGACGCCTGCTCAAACCGATGCCTCGGCGCACGCTGCGGCGATGGAATCGTCAGCGGCGACGAGCAATGCGATGACGGTAACCAGCTCAACGATGACGCCTGCACCAACGCCTGTCAGGGCGCACGCTGCGGCGACAACATCGTCCAACGCGGCGTCGAGTCCTGCGACGACGGCAACCAGGTCGACACCGACGCGTGCACCGCGCAGTGCCTGCGCGCTCGATGCGGCGACGGGATCACCCGTGAGGACTTAGCAGAGGGTGATCTGGGTTACGAATCCTGCGATGATGGGAACTTGATCGATCGCGACGCCTGCACCGCGCAATGCCTCGTTGCACGCTGCGGTGATGGCGTCGTCCATATCGGGCAAGAAGAGTGTGACGACGGCAACCAGGTCGACAACGACACCTGCCGAAACACTTGCTCGGTCGCTCGCTGCGGTGATGGCGTGCGCGGACCAGGCGAAGAATGCGACGACGGCAATCAGCTCGATTTTGACGCCTGCTCAAACGGATGCCGTGCGGCGCGCTGCGGCGACGGTCTGCGCCAGCCCGGTGAGGCTTGTGATGACGGCAACCGAATCAACGTCGACGCGTGCACTAACGCCTGCACCGTCGCGCGCTGCGGAGACAACATCGCTCGAGAGGACATCGAGCAAGGTCAAGAGGGCTTTGAGGCTTGTGACGACGGTAACGAGGACAACGGCGATGCCTGCCTCAACACCTGCGCCGCAGCTCGTTGTGGCGATGGGATGGTCCGAATTGGCATGGAAGAATGTGATGACGGCAACCAGCTGCAAACGGACGCGTGCCTCAACAACTGCTCCACCGCGAGCTGTGGCGATGGCTTAGTCCAAGATGGCGTCGAGGCCTGCGATGATGCCAACGAGGTGCAGACCGATGCCTGCCTCAACTCCTGCCAAAATGCCTCCTGCGGCGACAACTTCGTGCAGCAAGATGTCGAGGCCTGTGATGACGGCAACGAAGTCCAGACCGATGGCTGCCTCAACAGCTGCATCGTCGCCTCGTGCGGCGACGGACAGATCCAAGAGGGCGTCGAAGCTTGCGACGACGGCAACGCAACCCAAACCGACGCCTGTCTCAACGACTGCACCGCCGCCTCATGCGGTGACGGGCAGGTCCAAGACGGGGTCGAAGCCTGTGATGATGGCAACCCAAACAACGATGACGCCTGCCGCAACAACTGCACCTGGTACTTGGGTGAGGTTCAGGGTGCGCCGGCGCGCAGCTGTAACGTGCTGCTCGCCGCTCGCCCAGGCGCACCAAGCGACACGTATTGGATCGACCCGAACGGTGGCGGAACCGATGACGCCCGTCAGATCTATTGCGACATGACGACCGATGGTGGTGGCTGGAGTTTGGTAGCGAACACCAAGGGCTCAACGCTCAACGATCAAGGCTCCGCCTACTACAGTGATCTCGCCAATCTCGTACCGTCATCGGCGCACGATGGGATTTGGGAAGGCATGCGCGGCAGCGTCGACGGGTCATCCGATATTCGCTTTACGTGTAAGCTTGACCGAAACGCCAACAGCTACTCTGTCGATTTGAGCTTCTACAACATTGGATGGTATCGTGAAATCACAGCATCGCGTAGCGACGCTCAGGTGTGTTTTGAAGAGCAGAACGGCGCCGGGGATACGCAGCCGACACCGCGTCGAAAGAACAACTTGAACAACCAGACCCTTCCAGCAGGGGATCAATGGGGGGCTGGGTTCCTAGAGGGTGAAGATTCTTGCGGCGATACGAACGACTTTACGGTCGACTTCGATGACCGCGGCATGGACAACAACCAGAACGACGGGACCGACTGGGGTGAAGACGACACCTCAAGGAAATGCGGTTCAAGCACGGGTGGAACCAACGCGTCGTGGCAAATCTGGGTCCGAGAGCTTTAAACCGATCGGTTTAAGCTAGTTCATCCTGCGCTCGCTGGGTATCGGCGACGGCACGGAGAAGCTTTCATGAGCTCAATTGACGCCGAACGGGTGCGCCGACGCACCTTCGCCATCATCTCGCACCCTGATGCGGGAAAGACCACCATGACCGAGAAGCTGCTGCTCTTTGGTGGCGCGATTCAAATGGCGGGTACCGTTCGCTCTCGCAAAGCCGACCGCCACGCGACCTCCGACTGGATGAAGATGGAGCAAGAGCGTGGGATCTCGGTCACCACCTCGGTGATGCAGTTTCCTTTCGGTGAGCACGTCATCAACCTGCTCGACACCCCAGGTCACCAGGACTTCTCTGAAGACACCTACCGAACCCTCACGGCAGTGGATTCGGCGCTGATGATGATCGACGCTGCTCGTGGTGTGCAGAGCCAGACCGTCAAGCTCCTCGAGGTCTGCCGCATGCAACGCAGCCCGATCATGACCTTCATCAACAAGATGGACCGCGAAGGACGCGATCCGCTCGAATTGATGGAGGAGATCGAAGATGTTATGGGGTTGCGCTGCATCCCCTTTACGTGGCCGATCGGCAGCGGACAGAGCTTCCAAGGCGTCTACAATCTCCACCGAAAACAGCTCGAGCTCTACCGACCGTCAGAGGGTGGCGGCGGGGCGCTGCCCGAAGAGGTGATCGGCGTGGACCTCGAGGACGCCAAGCTCGACGAGTTAATCGGTGAATACGCCGCTGAGCAATTGCGAGAAGAGGTCGAGCTGGTGGTCGAAGCTGGCGATGCATTTGATCTAGATGCCTACCTCAAAGGTCATCAAACCCCCGTCTTCTTTGGCTCAGCGCTCAACAACTTTGGGGTGCGAGAATTCCTCGATACCCTAGTCGAATTGGCGCCAACGCCCGGCGTGACCGAAACCAGCGAGCGACTCGTTGAGCCCGACGAGAAGAAGGTCATGGGTTTTGTGTTCAAAATTCAGGCGAATATGAACGCCTCACATCGGGACCGGATCGCCTTCATGCGCGTCTGTTCGGGCGAATTCCAGCGCGGCATGAAGCTGCGCCAAGTCCGCACGGGTAAGGACCTTCGGATGCACAACCCGATCACCTTCATGGCCAAAGATCGCTCCATCGTCGAAACCGCTTACCCAGGTGATATTGTCGGTCTTCATGACAAGGGCTCGATCCAAGTTGGTGACACGTTTTCAGAGGGCGAAGCCTTAAAAGTCACGGGCATCCCCCACTTCGCTCCAGAGCTTTTTCGCAAAGTTCGCCTAGAAAACCCGCTCGCAACCAAAGCGCTGCACAAAGGGCTGACACACCTCGGAGAAGAGGGCGCGGCGCAGGTCTTTCGGCTGCAGCTCGGCGGCGACCTGATCGTCGGCGCGGTGGGTGCCTTGCAGTTTGAGGTGGTCGCTCACCGACTGCGCGATGAATACCGAGTCGACGCAGCCTGGGAGACGGTCGAATTTACCTGCGCTCGTTGGCTGAGCGGCGACGAGCAGAGTATTCAGAGCCTAGCCAAGCTGTATCCTCGGAACATGGCGACCGATTCACGCCAGCACCTCGTCTTTCTCGCTCGAGGCGAGTTCCAGATCAGGAGCATTCACGAGCGCCATGAAGGGCTGCGCTTTGATGCGACCATGGAGATGGTCTAGACGGCGCACCCGTTGCGGTCAAAGGAGCGTTGCGGTAAGCCCTCCTAGTGGAGACCACCCTATGGCTCGTCTGATTCAAAGCATCGCCTTCGCCGCGCTCATCGTAGCCTGCGGTCCTCCTGCAACCAACAGCTCAAGCGGTAACGGCAACGCTCGAGGCGGCACCTCATGCGTCGTGGATACCGAGTGCAATCCGGGCGAGGCTTGCCAAAATGGAAGCTGCGTCGAGGCAGCGGGCTGCCGAGCCGATGCCGACTGCGGCAACGATCAAATCTGCGACAATGGGCAATGCACCAGCGCTTCGAGCAGCTGCGAGGACATGCGGGACTGCCTTGAGGGCGAAATCTGCCAGGACAACCGATGCGTTCCTCAAGGCGCGTCTTGCACAGCAGACCGAGACTGTGAACGCGGTGAAAACTGCGAGAACGGCCGCTGCCAACGCGGCGACGGAAGCTGCGGCAGTGACAACGATTGTCCGGTGGGGCAAAGCTGCCGAGATGGGCAATGTTTGACCACGAGCGGTGGCGATGAATGCCTGCGTAATCGCGACTGCCCGAACGGGCAGATTTGCGACAACGGAAACTGTGTCGCCGAGGGAAGCTGCACCGGCGACCGGGATTGCGGCGTGGGTGAAGCCTGCCAAAACGGTCAATGCGTCGCCGTGGGCGGTGGCGGTTGCCGGACGCACGTCCAATGCACCGAGCCGCAAGTGTGCGTGATCCCTGCAGGTCAAGCGGCTGGCAGCTGCCAGTCGATGGTGGGTCAAGGTTGCGCCGGTGATTCAGACTGTGAGTTTACCGACAGCCAAAACAACACCGCCTCGGGCACCTGTGAAGCGGGTCGTTGCAAGGTGAGCCAGTTCGGCACCTGCGCCGGTGAGACCGATTGCACCAACGAGATGACCTGCACCACGCTCCCCAACCAGAGCCGCTTGTGCCTCAAAGAATGCCAATCCAACTCAGTCTGTGACTCGAGCCTCAAGTGTGAGACCCAGATCAATCGGTGCTGGTACAATCTGTGCGGGAGCCCAACCGAGGTCGGGCCAGGGTTCAGGGACAGCGTCAACAATGGACGTTTGGGTGGCGCGTGCAACGCCGATGGAACCAACGACGGCACCTGCGTCGAGGTCTCTGCGGGGGAGAACGACTGGGTAGGTTTGTGCATCGAAGGTGGCAGTCAGGCGGTTGGTCAAAACTGCTTGTTTGAGACCAGCCGCGACGACAACGCCAACCAATGCGTCGGCGGCGCAACCTGCCACTTCGACAACGACCGGCGGCGTGGAGCCTGCGTCAGCTCATGCAGCGCTGAAGGCACGCGTGGGTCGGTGCGCTGTAGTGGCAGCACGACCTGCATTGCGGGTCGGTGCCTATCACCTGGACAGCTCTGCAATCCGGGCACCCGTGACAACTGCGGTCCAGCCGGCGTGTGTGCGGTGGGGAACTGGGAATCCGAGGACGGTCTGTGCATCGTTCAAGAGATGAACACCGTGGCGATCGGCGGCGACTGCGAAGACACCGCTCAGTGCTCAGATGGTTCGGTCTGCCTGGCGCTTCAAGCTGGTCAAGGCTCAACCTGCCTTGCGATCTGTCGTCCCAACGGCGGAGGAGTCTCCTGCCCGAACGGCACGACGTGCAACTCGATCCCTCAGCTAAGCCAAGGGCAAGTTGGAGGCAACTGGGGCTTGTGCGTCGCTGGCTAGACGCCCAGAGCCTCGTACAAAGCTTCGGGCTCCACCACTGCATCCGCGGCGAAGGCGTGGCCGAGCAGCCGCTCGTGTAAGTCGGCATAAACCATCGCGAGATCAACGCGCAGCTCAGCAGGAATCTGAGGCGGCGTCCCCTCGCCTTGGTAACCCTGACCAATCAGCCACTGGCGAATGTTCTCTTTGTCGAGCATGCGCTGTGGCTCACCGGCAGCGAAGCGGGCTTCGTACTCATCCGCTACCCAATAACGACTCGAGTCGGCGGTGTGGATCTCGTCAATGACGCAGAGCTCGCCGTCGATCATGCCAAACTCATATTTGGTATCGACGAGAATCAGCCCTTGGGCAGCGGCTAACTCTTCACCGCGCACAAAGAGCTTCATCGCTTTGTCGCAGGCGTCATCGAGCAGCTCTTGGGGCACGTAGCCGCCTTCGACCAAGCCGCGTCGACTGATCGGCTCATCGTGCTCACCCACAGCTGCTTTCGTGGAGGGCGTAATGATCGGGGTCTCAAAGCGCTGATCGGCTTTCAGATCAGTTGCCAGCGGGACCTCATAAACGCCCGACTCGCCACGCTGGTAGGCGCGCCACAACGAGCCGGTAATATAGCGTCGAACAATAATCTCTGCAGCAATCGGAGCAGCCTTTTTGACCCTCAGAACATTCGGATGCGGTCGATCGATCATGTGGTTGGGGCAGAGATCCTCGGTCGCTTTGAATGCAGCTTCGGTGATGCTGTTAAGGATCGCGCCCTTACAAGGAACCGAGGTCAACACGACGTCAAAGGCGCTCAGACGATCGCTCGTCACCATGATGATCTCCTCATCACCGATGAACATGTCTCGGACTTTACCTTTGTAGTGCGTGCCAAAAGCAGACAACCGCTCAGCATCAACCGCTGTGAAGTGATCGGCCAAACGTTTTTCGAGTGCTTTGCGTAGCATACAACCCCCGTAGCTTCCGGTGGGTTGAAGTCCTCGCCAGCTCTATTCGGCGAGTAACGAAAGTGCCTTAGTCGAAGGCGACCGGGAAGCTTACGGGGCGCACCTTGCCCACGAAGGTGGGATAGTCAAGCCGCCTCATCACGCCGACCATACAACGACCCATCGGCGACGAGGCCACCCCATGCGGGTGGATCAGCACGTCGGTCACGGCGCCGCTGTTCTGAATGATGTAACTCAGCACCATCTTCTTGGGGACTTCGCCGCCGTGCAGCTGGAACCGTTCGGCGCATCCTTGCAGCGCAGGTTGCACCTCTTCAAAGCCCTCAGAGATGCGGCCACGTCCGATGCCACCGTTTGCTTCGGCGACCTCAGTCGATGAATCGACTCGAACATCTGCTGGGGTCTCCGCTGAATCACCGAGCATAAGCTCCGATCCAGGTGGAGGATGCACCTGACTCGCTACCGACCATGCGCTCACGCACAGCGCTGCGACCAAACCCGCCATACCAAAGCCTCGACGCAGCGACGCTTCACGATCACGAGCGCGAAGATTTTCTGCCGAGCCGAGCAGCAGCTCCCAGTCTTCGACGCGCTCAACAGGGATCCAGTCCCCATCATCGCATCGCACCGGCATGCCACGGGTTACGTCTCCGTCGAGGATCCGAGCGCGCAGAACATCTTCGGTCACCGGACCGAATACGCTTCCTTGCTTACGCCAGAACCAGCCTTTTTCGGCCACGACGAACACCCCCATTTTTGGCACCCCTCCATAAAGGGCCGATCAGGCCCAAAGCAAGAACAGCTTCAAAAACAGTGTACGTCAGACGGCGGACCCGGCCAAATTTTATGCTCAGGCTACTGGAGCGCCTCAAGAGTCTCGCGTGCCATCGCTGCGTTCTTGTGCCCAGGGGCGAGCGCAACGAAGCGCTGCAGCGCCTTGATCGCTTTGCCGTCATCACCGAGCATTTGGTACGCCAAGCCCAGATTGTACCAAGCGTCGGGCGGTGCACCTAAACTGGTCGCTTTGCTCAGGCTCTGACGAGCGGACTGGAAGGTCCCCATCTGGACTTGAGCCCAACCCATCAGATAATGGGCTTCGCCGTTGCCTGGAGCGCTCTTAAGCACCCTGCGAGCCTCGGTCAAAACACGACGACTGTCGCGTTTCTTCACGTAATGCCGAGCTTTCGCTAGCGAGTCTTTGCTGACGATACGCGGCTCAGCGGACACCCGCTTGCGCTTCGTCACGATACGCTTCGATGATTTAGTTTTCTTCTTTTTCGCCTTGATCGGCTTGTCTGATGGAGCCTTGAGTGCCGGCTTCTTTGCCTCATCATCCGCTTTAGCTTCCGCCACCTTGCCACCCTCAAGAGCGCTCAGATCCGCTGTTAGATCGTCGGCTAAACCTGCTGCAAAGGCGTTCGGCTCCCACATCGGGTGGTAATCTAGGCTCGGCCACTTAACCTTGTCATCAATACCGTGGAAGGTGACCCAGCCCGAGACCGTTCTCCCCTTGGCCAGTTTGCCTGAACCCAAGACCGGAACCAGCCCATCGCTTGCGCTGCTCATCCACCAGCGCGGCTGCTCTTGACCCTCAGAATTATCACGCAGCTTCATCGAGATCATCTCGTACTGGATCTCTTTCTTGCGCGCTTTAATGGTCAGCTTGAGTCCCACACTGAACTTACCATCTTCGCCCACGTTGGTGCGGCGAATATCGTCAAGTCTAATGGCGATTTGCTCACCAAACTCAACAAATCGTCCGAAGTTCTTTTCCGTCTTCGTGGTCAAGCGCACGGTCTGATCGTAGGCGATCGCTGCGTTGCCTTCAGCGTTGGCGATCGCACGCGCCGCCATGTCTTTGGAGGTCTCAACCGAGAACTCTCCACCGGTGACCGACACGGTGGGCTCGATGCCCTTCGCCTGCAGCATGCGCGCATCTTCTTTTTCACACTTTTTAAGACGCACCTCACGCTGTTGGACCGCAAGTTTATGGGCGGTTTTGACCGCTTTACCTTTGATAAACGCCATTTTGACTTTGGCGTTGTTGCAGCTGCGATCATCGATCAGCTTGTCGAGCTCCACGAGCTGCTCATCGATATTGAACGAAGCTTGTGGGGCCGAGCTGTTCATCATCAGGTAACCACCCAAGCCCAGAAAGCCTAGGATTGCGATGACGTAATACTTGCTGCTGCTGCTCTTGTGGTAATCGATCTCGAAGTCGTGTGGATCTTCGCCGCCAGCATCAAACCAGTCATGATCTAAGTGATCATTTGTACCCGAGTCCGATGCCGCGTCATCCGACGATACAGAGGCTTCAACAGCCTCTTCCTCAGACGGCTCACCGACCTCAGCCATAATCCGGTCCCGAGGCGAATCAAATCGTATAAAGGGATCTGGCGAAGCTTCCGTTGAAGGTTTAGAGACCTCGGCGGGCTCGTCCTCGTCTGAATCATCTAAGCCCGCAGCGACCATTGCGTCGAAGTCATCAACAGTGTCTTCGGCGATCAGAGGTGCCCCGGTCTTTACCGTCTCCGCTTCCTCTTCAGGCTCAGCTTCGGGAGTTGCTTCAGCTTGAGGTGCAGGATCGGTGTCATCGGTTTGGAACGGGCTCTCGCCCTCATCAACCTCTGCCGGGAGCGCGGTCGGCAGCTCGGTAGCTTGCCCAAAATGATCTTCAACAGCCTCTTCAACGACCTCTTCAGGGGACGCTTCAACAGCCTCTTCCGTCGCCACGAACGGAGACTTAAAGACACCCGAGTTTCCGTCCAGCCAGTTGGCGGCAGCAGCCTCTGTATTTTCCGGTTTGCCTGCAGCCAACGCTGCGGCATCCACCAAGACAGACTGCTCGACGAGTTTGCTCGTGAGCCGAAGCGAGGTCAGATCATTCATCGACGAATCGAGAATTCTGCCTAAAATACTTTGCTCGCCGTCAAACTCAAGCGCGAAGGGGCGTAGCTCACCCGGCAAACCGCTCGCGCCGAGCGCGCTCTCATCGACAGCCAAAACACGCTTCAAGCCGCCGAGTCTTCGAACGTAGCGCATCCAGCGAGCCATCTGTCGATCGAGATCACCCAGCATGCGCAGGGTTTCGTCGTCCAGCTCGGCTTCTTGTTGGTCGCCACGAGCGTCAAACGTCCACTCGCCAGACGCCAAAGCAGCTATACGGAGCAGCGCCTCAGCGCCACTCAGCGCTCCAGCGCTGATCCGACCGACGCGGCCAGGCTCAAAATCAATCGAACAACTCAGGCCGCCCGCATCCACGTTCAAACGCCCGTGGGCACCAGCGCGCAGTAGCCTGCGCACCAACGAATCAGCGGTACCCTCATCCAGCGTTCCACGCTCTTCGACATGGATCATCGATAATCCCCTATACGGGCGCGTGGACAAACCAGGCCCGCTCCTTGTACGAGCCTCCATAGCCTGACAATTCCGCCACGGCAATTTTCGGAGACCTATGCAACGCTGCCAACAATGCGGTGCACCGATGCCACTTGGCTATTGCACGAGGCCGGCATGTACAGAAGCCGGTCAAAGAGAGGATAAGCTCCGCGCAGCGTTGGTCGAGCTGGTCGACAACTTAGATAATGCCCCTGCAGATGAGGCGGTCTCGCCTCAGCGACAAGCCACGGATGAGATTGATCTTACTCCAATGTTTGGAGGCTCAACTCCGTCGGGCGATCGATTTTGTAGCGCCTGCAACTCGCCCGTTGGGATCAATGACCACGTCTGTAACTCTTGCGGCCACCTCCTCTTGCGAGTCGGTTTGGGCGTGTCATCCTTGCGCCTTAATCTGGTTCGTTCACTAAGAGGCTTCCCCGGTCAGTCGCTGGCGATACCCGTCGGCAACTGTCGGATCACGATCGATCAACAAGGTCTGGCCATCGTCACACGCAGCGGCCAACGCGCGCTGGCAGCGGTGGAGACGAAACCTGGTGGAGGTCTAATGCTCCTAGATTCCGAGGGCTTTGGCGTCCATCTGCGGATCGATAGCCCCACACGACTTGAAGATGGACAGACCCTTCGGATTGGTCAGCAGTTGCTGGTCGTCGCACGGTCCCCGCTCGGAACCTTCCCCCGAGCCGGAGCAGGGGCACGCGAGGACCTCGACACTCGTCTTGCGGCGCCTGCTTTAAGGCGTGCGCCTTGGTATGTTCACCGCTTGCTACCCAATGGCTCAGTCGGCGAGATGCAGCCGCTAGCAGGCTCACGAACCTTAGGTGACTCAAGCTGTGATTTGAACATGCGTGATGATTTGGTCCAAGGTCATCATGGCACCTTTGATGTATCGGACGAGCTGCACCTGATGCCCGAACCTGATCATGAGATCTGGGTTCAAGCTCAGCCTGGTCAAATGCTTCCAGCATCGACCCAAGTTTGGATCGGTGACGCCATTTATCAGTTGGAGCGACTCAATGAGTGACCAACACGACGAGTCGCTCAGCGAGGAGCGCGCCGATTTGGGGTCGAGCGCGAGCACAGTGCCTGAGGACATGGTGACCTGCCATGAGTGCGAGTCGCTCGTCCCCTCATCCCACCGCTTCTGCGGTCATTGCGGAGCCAGCCTGGTTCGATCAACTACTGGCAGCAAACAGTGGACCTTGAGTTTACTCGATGTCGAAGGCGACGTCGACTCCGTCACTGCGCTTATACCCGGCACCCAGGTTATTGGTTCGGCTCCCGAGGCGGACATTCGAATCGAAGGCGATCGAGCGGTCAGTCCAAGGCATGTCTTGGTCCGGTTGCGAGACGGTGAGCTGAGCCTGGAAGACAAAGGGACGCGCAACGGCTTGTTCGAACCCATCACAACGACCTGCGGCATCGCGCACAATGCGTTGATCCGTGCCGGCGGACAATTGTTTCGGTTTCAGTTGATCGAACGTCTTGGGGTAGAGCCGGTGGTTCCTCTTCCCCACCCTTCCTTTGGTCCCGCTACCCGCGTCTGGGGGCGTCTGCTGCGCTACAACCGTCATGGACAAGTTGCTGCGGCGCGCCTTTTAGACAGCCCGGTTTTTCGCGTTGGGCGCCGCGCAGGCGACTGGCGAATTGGCAAAGCACGCACCATGAGCGGAGAACATTTCGAACTCTTGCGCGACCCTGAGGGCGTCGTGAACATCCGTGATCTGAGCTCTCGAAATGGCACGTTTGTTCAGGTTAAAGGTGCTGTTCAGATCAGGGACAAAAGCGCCTATCTGATCGGTGACCGACTGATTCGATTGGATCAGGTCACATTAGCCGAATATCATGAGGCGATCGGTTCAGCCGCAGATCTCGAGATTCAAGAGGCCGAATCCGTCGACGCTGCTGAAATCGAAGAAGAGGAGACCTTCGTCGCCATCCCCGAAGACGTGGTCGAGGCAGCTCTTGAGGACTCAATCCCTCCCATTTTTTCGACTGAATCAGGTTCTCTAAGACCGGCACCGGCGAGCCCCGCTCCGACCGCTGAGGACACTGCGCTGTCTGGTGCTCCTGTGGCTCCTGAATCCCCAGAGGTAGAACCTGAGGCGACGATAAACTCGGAATCCCGTGAGCCTGAAAATACGCATGACCCAGCGGTCGATCCCACGGCTGATCAAGGTTTGGATCATCCGACTGAACTCGATGAGGCGCCGCCAGAGGATGGCGCCGCTCAAGTCAAAGAGATGCCCGAGCCCAAAGTGGAGGCAGCCGCACAGGAGCTCAGCGCCCCAAACGATCTGAGCGAGTACGCCACCGAAATCGACGATGAAGAGCCAGGCGAATGGGCTAAAGCTGCCCTATCGGACTTTCAAGACGTGAACTGACGGCTACATTGAGCGTCGATATTGCCCACCGACTCGGTACAAAGACTGCGAGATCTGACCCAAGCTTGAGACCTGTGTGGTCTGCATCAGCGCGGTGAACAGATTACCGCCAGTTTTCGCAACCTGAGTCAGCGCCGCAAGCGAGGCGCCGCTTTCATCACGATAGCATTGTTGCCAGGCGCGAAGGTTTGCGATTTGCCGCCGCTTTTCATCTTCGGTCGACCGAATCAACTCGATGTGCTCTGGCGCTGCGTCGCCACCATCAGGTGCTAAGAAGGTGTTCACACCGATAATCGGGAGATCACCGCTCATCTTACGGGCTTCGTAAAACAGACTCTCTTCTTGGATTTTACCGCGCTGATACATGCGCTCCATGGCGCCGAGCACCCCACCCCGATCATTGAGACGTTCGAACTCACACAAGACCGCCTCTTCGACTAAATCGGTGAGCTCATCGATGATGAATGCGCCTTGCGTCGGGTTTTCGTTACGCGCCAAACCTAATTCGCGGTTGATGATCAGCTGAATCGCCAAAGCGCGTCGAACCGAGCTCTCAGTTGGCGTGGTGATCGCCTCATCGTATGCGTTGGTGTGTAAGCTGTTGCAGTTGTCATAGATCGCATACAGCGCCTGCAGGGTCGTTCGGATATCATTAAAGTCGATCTCTTGTGCGTGCAGTGATCGGCCCGAAGTCTGAATATGATATTTGAGTTTTTGCGAGCGCTCACTGGCTTGGTAGCGATTCTTCATCGCCACCGCCCAGATACGACGCGCCACCCGCCCGATCACCGAGTACTCGGCGTCGATGCCGTTGCTGAAAAAGAAGCTCAGGTTCGGCGCAAACTCGTCGATGCTCATCCCGCGAGCCAGATAGTATTCGACGAAGGTAAAACCGTTGGACAAGGTCAGCGCCAGCTGCGTGATGGGGTTCGCGCCCGCTTCAGCGATGTGGTAACCTGAGATGCTGACGGAGTAGAAATTCCGCACCCTGTGATCGACGAAGAAAGACTGCATATCGCCCATCATCCGCATAGCGAATTCAGTCGAGAAAATGCATGTATTTTGCGCCTGGTCCTCTTTGAGAATGTCGGCTTGGACGGTGCCTCGAACCTTCGTTAACGTATCGCTCTGGATCCGCTGATAGATCTCGGCGTCGATCAGATCGGAGCTGCGACCTCCGAGCAGGGCGAGACCAAAAGCGCGGTCGCCCGATGGTGAGTCATCGCCGACATATTCAGGCAGCTCTTGACCGCTCGCTCGCCACCGGCTGGCGATTTTAGCTTGGGCTGCTTCTAAGCCACCCGTTTCACGCAGATGACGCTCGACCTGCTGATCTACCGCCGCGTTGAAAAAGAAGCCCAGAACCATCGGGGCGGGACCATTAATGGTCATCGAAACCGAAGTCGAAGGCGAGCACAGATCAAAGCCGCTGTAGAGCTTGCGCGCATCGTCAACCGTGCAGACAGAAACACCCGAGTTACCGATCTTCCCATAAATATCCGGTCGCTCGTGCGGGTCCTCTCCGTAGAGCGTTACCGAATCAAAGGCCGTCGAGAGTCGCTTCGCTGCGCTGTCTGAACTGAGATAGTGAAAGCGTTTGTTGGTGCGCTCAGGCGTCCCCTCACCGGCGAACATACGAGTCGGGTCTTCACCTTGACGTTTGAGCTCAAAGACACCGGCGGTGTATGGGAAGTGACCCGGTAACCCCTCGCTCAATAAAAACCGCGCAGTGTCCGCATCCGAGCTAAACCGAGGCAGCGCCACGCGCGGGATTTTGGTCCCGGACAAGGTCTCGGTAAAGAGCGGGTTTCGTAACTCGCGATCACGAACCACCGACACCAGCTCATCTTGGCCGTAGCGCTCGCGCTGTGCAGGCCACTGCTCAAGCTGCTGGCGAACGTCCTGGTCCATCTTCTGTGCCGCCTGATCGGCTTGATGTTCGAGCGCCGTGCGCACCGAAGTCTCTTCGATCAGTTTAGCCGCTTCGCGCAGGTGCTGCACCCTGCCGGCTCGCTCAGCCTGGTCTTCCGACCACGCTCGGTATTGACGGGAGTTATCGGCAATCTCAGCCAAATAGCGCACCGCTTTGCTCGGGATGAGTTGATTGCGCTCAGGGGCGCCGGACTCAGGCCGCTCAGCTTCACCAGCCCAAGTTTTGTCAAAGCGTTCGGCTAACGCATCGAGCATATGATTGAAGAGTGTGTTGACGCCTAAGTCGTGAAACTGGCTGGCGATGCAGGGGTAGACCGGCATCGTCGCTGGGTCGTCATGGAACCGACCGCGGTTGCGCTGCACCTGCTTCGCAACTTCACGCAGCGCATCGTCAGCGCCCTGCTTTTCAAACTTGTTCAGCACCACCGCATCAGCAAAATCGAGCATGTCGATCTTTTCGAGTTGGCTTGCGGCGCCGTACTCAGGCGTCATCACATAGATGCTGTGGTCGACCAGCTCGGTGATCGCTGAATCCGATTGGCCGATACCTGCGGTTTCAGCGATGATCAGATCAAAGCCAGCTAAGCGGCAAAGCGCGATCGAATCCGAGAGCGCTCGACTGGTCGCCTGGTGCGCCTGGCGAGTCGCCTGAGACCGCATGAATAAGGGTTGGTTCGTCTCGCCGGCGAATAAGCCTAAGCTGTTCATTCGAATACGATCACCCAGCAAGGCTCCGCCGGTTCGCCGTCTCGAAGGATCCACCGAAATCACAGCGACTCGGCGGCCCGGCAGCTGCTCAAGTAAACGACGACACACCTCATCGACCAACGAGGACTTACCGGAGCCACCGGTACCGGTGAATCCAATCGTTGGGACGAAGTCTTCGTGTCCGACTTTGGACTCCCCACCTTTGGCGAGCTCGTCGCTTAAGCGGGCTCGAAAGTCGGCTTGATGCTCTTGCCCCTCGGGCGCTTCAAGCAAGGACAGTAGACGCGCCAGATGCCGATCTTCAATGCTTCGGTTCTCGGCGCGCGCCGCGTCGAATTCTGCAAGCGCTGCGTCGACCTCATCGGCGGGGTTGAGATCGCAGGCAGCGACCATCGTTGCGATCATGCCTTCTAGGCCGAGCTCACGTCCATCATCCGGACTGAAGATCCGAGCGATACCGTACTCATGCAAGGCCGCAATTTCGCTGGGTACGATCACCCCGCCACCGCCGCCGTACACTTTGATATCACCGCGCCCGCGGTCACGAAGGAGATCCACCATGTACTTAAAGTACTCGATGTGCCCGCCTTGATAGCTGGACAAACCGATCCCCTGGGCGTCTTCCATAATCGCGGCGTCGACGACTTCGGCGACGCTTCGGTTGTGACCCAAGTGGATGACTTCCGCACCTTGCGATTGGAGGACGCGGCGCATGATATTAATGGCTGCGTCGTGCCCATCGAACAACGATGCTGCGGTGACAAACCGTACGCGGTTTTTTGGCTGACTCATCAGGATTCCCCCAAGCCGTGCAGCGCCTCTAACAACGCACGAAGACCAAAGCCACTCAGAATAGTCCAGAGATTGCAGCCAGACCTTGTGGCTGGGCGCTGACGGCCGCTATGAACCGCAGCCAGTCGGAGGTTTGATGCGCTATCCCTTAGGTCTAATTCTCACCCTAACCACCCTCTCTACAGCCCACGCAACGCCAGGAGAGACCCGCCGCGTCGTCACGCAGCGAGCGCTCAATGTGGCCTTGAGTTCAGCGAACGGACAAGGCTGCATCTCATGCCATGTCACCGGACAAGTCATGGCGGCGGTCGGTGCAGCAGAGGTCAGCGGTTTTGAGCCGGATCGGTCTCAAGCCAACAGAGTGCTCGGTTACGCCTGGAGCCAACAAACCAATCGAGGCTCCATGATCCACGGGGGCTCGAGTTATGAGATTGAAACCAGCGCTTGGGTAGCGTGGGCGCTGAGCTACTATGGAGGAGAAACCAGCCTCGATGTGCGCACGGACCCGATCCGCAACCTAGGCAACTGGCTCCTCAATCAACGCCGTGGTGATGGCGGTTTGCCGCCCAACGATCACGACAATGGGATCATCAGTATCCCGTCTCGTGTGATGCCGACCATGTCGACGGCGCGCATCAGCCAATGGCTTTTCAATCAAACCGGCGAGATGCGCTACCGAACAGGAATGGCTGATCTAGGCCGGTATCTCGCAGAGACGGCTCCGGGTAATTGGCACGGTGACAGTGGACTCCTCGAGATGTGCTATGAACTGATCGGGCTTGCTGCGACCGGGCGCTCGGCTCGAGATCCGAAAATGGCGTCTCTGCGCGACGCTCTTTTGGCGCGCCAGCAAAATGATACTTGCTGGAGCTTCTCGGTCGGCGACAGCTGCGACGGGTTCACCACCGGCTTGGTCGGTAATGCGCTTCTGGATGCGGGAATGCCCTTTGGTCATCCCTCAATCCAAAACGCCGTCACCTGGCTGATCGACAACAACAACAACAGCGGCTGGTGGCCCCGGCAGCTGTTCTCAAATGACGTCTCTGTCTCCACCAACCCGGTCATTTTCCTGAGCCGAATTCCCGTCTTCTACATCAGCCATCTAACCCCTGAAAATGGTGTCACCTTCGCCGACGGCGAGCCGCAGACGGTCATCTCAACCGATGGAATTTCAGAAGAAGGCCTCAACTATGAATTGACCTTATTCATCGACAACATCCCGGTAGCTCGAGCGCGAAATGAGGGCATCGAGTACCGCTGGAACCTTCGAAATGTCGCTCCAGGCCAGCACCGAATTCGAGTCGTGGGTATGGACGCTGAGGGCTTCGCAGACAGTCGTGAGTCGGTGGTGCTCGTAGGCGACTTTGTCGGCTTGCTCGGCACGGTCACTCCGAACCCGTTCAACGCCGACGCGACCAACGCCTTGGTGGAATACGAGGTGTTTGGCCAAGACGTCGCTCAGATCACCATGAACGTTCACGCGACCAAAGACGATGATCAAGGCGTGCCCCGGCAAGCCGGCTTGCCCTGTACGCCAGAGAATGCGGCTCAAGTCTGCGTCTCGGAAGGCTCGACGTGTGAAGCCAGCGCCGGCGAGCAGGATATGATGCGCTGCAGCGATGACAGCGTTCACCGAGTGTTGGTCAGCGGGGACATCAACCCCGGTATGCACGTCCAAAGCTTTGACGGTCGCGATGAAGCGGGCAACCGGCTCCCTGATGGAGTGTATCTGCTGCACTTTACAGCTCGCCGCGGCGAAAACGAACAGACCGGCTCGGTGCTGGTGGGCGTCTTGTCGGACGAGCCGGCAGAGATCCGCGGCGTCGTGAAAGATCGCGATACCGATCGCGGAATCCCCGGCGCCAGAGTTATCTTACAGACCCCTCGCGGCGGCCGGATGCAAGCCGGTGAGGTCGGCTTAACCGGCAGTTACGTGCTGCCCCTAATTCGCCCCGGTGCCTACCGGGTGGTGGCTGAGGTCCCTGGCTACCCAGAGCCCGAGCCGGTCGCAGTCGATCTCGGCGCCGGTCAGCGTGAACGTCTCGACTTCTGGCTCACGGGCAATCAGCCGCCCTTCTTCGCGCCGGTGGACCCGGTCGAGCCGCTCTTGGAGGGTCAAACCATCACCTTGTATGTCCGCGCCTACGACATGCAAAACGATCCGATCAGTCTGAGCGCAACGCCCCCGATGGGCGGCCGCTTTCGAGACTTAGGCAACGGCATCGGTCGCTTCGTCTGGACGGTTCCTTTTGGGACGCAAAGGTCCACCTCCTTGTTGCTCGAAGCGACCGACGGACAAGGTCTGACGGAGCTGCTCATCCCCTTGCCGATTGCGCAAAGCAACCGACCACCGGTCATCGAAGGTCTGGACGCGGCCTCGCTGCGCGCCGGGCAGATCTTTGAACGCCATGTGCGCGCTATTGACCCAGATGGCGACTCGGTCACCTTACGCGCAGAAGGGCTCCCTCCAGGAGCCAGCTTTGATGGCGCCACGCTTCGTTACACGCCTCCAGTTGCTCTTCTCGCTCGCTTTGATGTGCGCTTCACCGCGACCGATGATGGCGACCCGAGCGCCGAAACGACTGGGGTGCTCAGCATCTCAGTTGGACCGCCCAACAGCCCGCCGGTCCTCAGACCCGTCGAACGTCTTATCGTTCCCGTGGTTGCACCCTTCGAGCATCGCTTCGAGGCGGTCGACCCCGATGGTGATAGTGTTCACTTTATGGCGCAAGGCTTACCGGATGGTTTGATCTTATCTCGTGATGGCGTCCTGACCGGGCAAGTGGTTGCGGAGCTAGCGGATACGCGCTCCGTCATGACCTTGATCGCCAGCGATGACCATCAGCCTGCGGGTGTCGCTCGCCTTCAGATCAAAATGGTCTTTGTGGCTTCGGACAATACGCCCTTTATCGAACTTCCTGAGCGTATTGAGGTGACACCGGGCAGCGTCTGGCGTCATCGCGTCGTCTATGGCGCGCCCCACGGTCGAGAGCATCTCTCCTTGAGGATCATGATGGGCCCTGTGGGGATGGACCTGCTCGGCGATGGCGAGACCTTACGCTGGGCTGTTCCCCACGATTTCCATGGACAAACGCCGCTGCGCCTTCGCCTCGTCGGGGCTGACCCTCCGGTTTCAGCGGACGCGGTCATCGCTTCGGGCGAGGCTAATCTTCCGCCGGTCATCAAAATCAAAACCAAGCCTAGCTTCGACGCCGCAGGCGCCGCAACGATCGATGCATCAGCCTCGTTCGATCCCGAAGAAGCCCAGCTCGCCTTCGAGTGGAACCCAGCAGAGGGCTTAGCGATCGTCACCGATGATGGAACCGGAATTATCACGGTCCTGCGCGAGCGAGCCGATGCGAACAAGGTCGTGCTGGTGGTCTCTGATGGGACCCATAGAGTCTCGAAGACCCTCAAGATTGGTGAGCCGACTGATGGTCTAACACCAGACAGCTGCCACAACTCAGGGGGCGCTGCGGGCTTGCTCTTGCTGGTCTGCTTGTTGGGCTTGAGAAGACGCCGACTCGTCGCAGGCCTCGTGATCCTAAGCGTCCTGCAAGCTTGCTCGATGATGGACGTCCCTCCCGCTCCTGCGGACCCGATCTCCACCTTGGTGCCAGGCTTGATCGAGCTCAGCATCCCTGATGACCGCTCGATGGTGCGCATTGTCGGTGATCATGGCGCCGCAGAGCCGGGCGCTGAAGTCAGCGTCACCGCCCTGGGTGATCCGGTCACGACCGAGGCCGACTCGACCGGCGCGTTCGTGCTCGCGTTGGTCGCGTCCGACGGCGACGCGCTCACCGCACGGCAACAGTTCGACGGTCAAACCTCGAGCGCCGTGACCCTCTCGGTGCCTGTGCGAGCGCCCAAGGGAATGGCCTGGCTTGAATCGGACGGCATGGGCGGCGACGAATTGGTGATTAGACCGCAATTACTCGGTGAAGCCAGCGCTCGAGTTGAACTACCGACGGGCTGGACCACCCTACCAGCGCCTGACTCAGATGGACGACTCGTCGTTTCAATCGCCGCCGACTCCTTGCAAGCAGGTGACCCCATCACCATCGAACAAACCGTCCAAGGCAAGCCGTCTCTAAGCGGCACTGTGCATCTGATGGATGCGGGTTCGGATCGGTCGATCGCGGTCACTCCTTCACCCACCGACCCGAATGTTCTGTGGGTCAGCGGACCGCCGACGCAAGGGCGTGATGGCGCCTTTATTCTCGTCACCAACCTGATGGTCGATGGCTTACCGCAAGGGCGCACTCGAGCCCACGCCGATGGATCCTTCGGACCGCTCAAGATGCCGGGCTCACATGGCGACCGACTGCGTATCGAGGTGGTCGGTGAGACCGATGAAGAAGCCTTTGATTTAATCGCTCCGGCGAACGCTTTGAGGATTCGATTGGTGTGGACGGCTCAAGGCTACCTCACGGTATCGGGCTCTCCTGGTGCGGCCGATCCAGGCGCTCAGATCGACATCATGATGCCGAGCTCACGCAAGCATCACCAAACTCAAGCCGATGAGCTGGGTGGATTTAGCCTCAACGTGATCGCCCAGTCGGGAGAGGCGCTCCGGATACGGCAAGGTCTCACCGATGAACAAGGGACCGTTTGGAGTGCGCCTGTTCGCAAGCGCGCTCCATCGTCTGGGATGGCTTACCCCGCCGATCATTTGCGCCTATCGTGGGCTGATGACTCGCTAACCGTCACCGGTTTGGGGGGAACCGCCGAAGACGCCACGGGTGTCTCGGTCGGTCTAATGGCTTTGGGTGAAACGCTCCTTCCCGACGTCGAATCAGCGACCGCGCTGCTCGATGAAACCGGCGGATTCTCGGCCTCGGTAGCCGGCGTCCAAGCGGGCGATCGTTTGGTGGTGCGCCAAACCTTTGGCAGCCAATACAGCGAACCGGTGGTGTTAACCGTTCCAGCGGCCGATGCTTGGCTGAGCGCCGGCGATCTTCGACTCGCTGTTGCAGCGTGTCCATGCGGCGATCCCAACTGGAAACTTGTCCAGCTTGAACCCGGCTCGGTGACGGCTGACGGCTCCGTTCACATCCAGGCGGGAGCACCAGGCTCAGAAGGAGCCTTTGATCCAGCAGCCGGGAGCGCCGGACCTGAGCGGTCAACGGCCTCGGGCTGGAGCCTCCACTCGGGCAGCGATGGCGGCAGCGGGCAACGTTTGATTCAGATCAAGGCGGGTATGACGCTGCAGATCGCCGTTGGAGATGCTGGCCCAACGCAAACTGCGCCTCGTGGTCTGGACCCAGAGACCATCGCTGTGCTCGCACCCAATGAGGCGGGCGATGTGGTCTTAGTCGGAGCGACCGGAGCGGCTCCGAGTGGCAGCGTTATTGAGGGTGAAGTCGATGGCGGATTATCCGTCCGTCGCGAGACCGCTCAAGATGGCTCGTTCTCATTGATCGTGCCGGGTCAGACCGGTCAATCGATCACCTTGGTCATCGATCTGCCGAGTTGTGGTTGTCAGAGCGCTCCGCTGGTCCTCGAGATACCGGGTCAAGGAGACCGCAGCGCAACCCTTCCGGCGATGAATCAGCAAGTGCTTCAAACCTGGCGTTTGCCCAATGCGGTGCACGTCGCAGGCGGAGCAGGAGCCGCCGAGCCTGGCGCAACGATTCTGGCGATGGTCGGGACGACTGCCGCACGAACATTAGCCGATCCGACGGGAGCCTTTGAGCTTCGCTTGCTCGGTCAACCCGGCGATGAGATCGCTCTGCGTGCTCAGCGCGGCAGCGCTCGAAGCGACTCGGTGAGCGTGTGCGCTCCTCAAGTTGCGAGCCAAAACGGGCTGGCGATGACCCGCTGCGGCTCACGGTTCCAGCTCTCAGGAAGGCCGGGAACTGGAGTCCCCGGTGAAACCATCACCTGGACTCGTTTGGATGTGGCACCGCAAACGACGCTTCAGCAGATCATCGGCGCCAATCGCGCAGGCTACGTTGCGTTTTGGCGAATCCCTCAAGAGGCGCGCGTCGCGCTGACCAATTCACGAGGCGACGTGCTCGCCGCCAACCACTCGGCGCCGGCGAACGAAACGCCGCTCAAGGTCATCGGACCTTTTGACGGACAGTACATGCTCTACGCGCCACCGGGCGCGATGGCTCAGGTCAACACGCTCTCGCTCTGGAAGGGGCTCGGCGCCCAGCAACGATTTATAGCCGAAGCGCGACGAGGGACCAACGGCGCGGTCGAGCATCGACTCGATGCGGTGGGTGAGTGGCTGAACGCCTACGAAGTGAGCTCTGTTTCGCACTTCCCCTACTTGCTCAGCACACAGACGAGCCCCGCTGAAGTCCTCCCAAGGTCGGGTTGGAGCACTCGCCGAGAGGGCGGCAATATGGTGATGACGTATCAAGGAACCGCGCTCAACCCGAGCGATCGTCTGGTCCTCTTTGAGGCTGAATCACTGCAAGAGCTTGCGGCAGCACAACCGACCCCGACCGTCGGCGAAGACGTCCCTGAGGGACAGGTTGATCTGGAGCTCACCGCGGCGCTTGAGGTGGGCGAAACCGCCTGGTTTGTTCGCTTCTCAGAGGCGGGCAGCTCGGTCCCTTACCGCCTGCACGCGCCCGATGGAGATCCAATCAATGAAGCCGTCGACCTGACCGGTGACCGGCTCTCCGATGCGTTGCGAGATACTGACAACGATGGCGTACCTGACCTCGCTGACACCGACAGCGATAACGACGGCATTAGCGACGCAAGCGAAGCCGGCGATGACCCCGCAGCGCCACGCGACACCGATGAAGACGGCACACCCGATTACCGTGACTCTGACAGCGACGGTGATGGCTTAGCGGATGCTTATGAAGTCGGCGACAACCCGGGACAACCCCGAGATACCGACGGTGACTCAATCGCTGACTATCTGGATGAGGACAGTGACGGTAATGGGATCAATGATGCTATTGAACGCGGCGATGGGGAGACCCCTACGGATCTCGACGGTGATGGCGTCGCTGACGTCCTTGATACCGATGATGACAACGACGGCGTCAGCGACTCCGTCGAGATCGGCGAGGACCCGAACAGTCCTTTGACATCGGTCGACGGCGCAGCTCAGGACTATCAAAACCCCTGCTACCCCCGCGCACCGCTCGCGCACAGCGTACGTCCAGTGTCGCAGAGCGATCTCGTCGTGGCGCTGCCGGATTGGGTCGTCGCGAACGAGTCAGGTCCTTTGACGACTGACCTTCCGCCCACAGGCGAAGGCTGCGATCGGCCTGACCTTGAAGCTGAGCTCATCCGTCGCCCGGCCGGTCTTCGCTACCGCAACGCCGAAGCGACCATCGTTGGCGCAACGCTGGTTCGCCACTTGCCAGCCGAGCTCGATGAGCTCGCCCCCTGGCAACGCCCGGTTGCGTTCCTTGATTCGGCTCTAGGGAGAGCCCAAAGCGGCGGGCTAACCATGCAGGGTCCAGGCGCCACGCGGCTTGAAATTGGTGGCCACCCTGCGGCGACGGCGTCGGTTCAACTGACGATCGCAAACATGGCTCTAGAAGCCGTTCTCGAGACATTAGCCGGTCATCTCTTGGCCGACTGTCAAGCCGATGAAAACGACCAAGTCACCTGCCCTCAACGTACCATTTTAGCGCGCGACCCTGCGGGCGCCGAAGGCACGAACTTTGAATTGACCATCACCGCTCGTGCTCGCTGCGCAGGTAAGCTGGATCTTCAAATTGGTCTATCCAAGCTTGAAGGTGATGCGGGCGCGCTAGCGCTGGCGACGGCGCACAGTCGAGTCCTCGGTCAAGGTTCTATTTGGGCACAGACCGGGGCTAGCCTCGAGGCGGTCTGCCTGGACCGAACCTACGGAGCCGCAGGCTCGGCGGTCGACTTTATCTTCGTGGTCGACGGCTCGGGTTCGATGGCCGAAGAACAAACAGCGCTCGGTCGAGCGGTCAGCCACCTCCAGACCGCGATGGGTCAAGCGGGCGTGAACTGGCGGGCGGCGGTCACCACGATGGACGCAAGCCCCGAAGCCGATGGCGGAGACGGACAGCTGCTCGGCGGCGGATTCACCTCCGACGTCGCTACGCTTCAAAACCTGGTCACGAGTGTAGGGATCGCTGGTGATGGTCGTGAGTATGGCATGCGCGCGCTGCGCCGAAGTCTTCAACGCGCCACCGCTGGTGAACGCGATGGCAGTGCTTACCGACTGCGCCCTGGGGTGCCGGTAGCCTTTATCGTGCTCACCGATACCGAGGACCAATCGGTTCGCCAGCAAGGCTGCAATGAAGCCGACGCCAATCGCGATGGACGCTCGGACGATGCCGAATGTGTGAATCAAGCGATCGAGCCCACGCTGACGTTGTTACGCGGCGAGCTCGGTGAGCTTGAAGCGCCTGAAGGACAGGATCAGCTAGCTCGTGTCTATGCGATCACCAGTCACCCGAACGACCAATGCTTCGAAGCCGAGAGCTACGGCTGGGGCTGGCGTGCGGTCGCTGCAGCGAGCGGGGGATCGGTGGGCAACATCTGCGGGGTCGATTTAGACTACACGGAGTTGTTGCGGCGCATGGGTGAGCAAGCGATCAATATCCTGCCCGAACTCGGTGACGGTCGTGATCTGATCGAGTCGTCGATTCAGATCACCACCGGGGCCGAGGACGCACGCAACGCTCGCGATGCCAGCTTATGGCGAATGAACGCGTCAACGCATCGCTTGCGTTTGCTCGATGCTGCTCGACCCAATCCGGGTGAGCAGCTCGGTTACTCAGGTTGGGTCTGGGCTCGCTGAGGCTCTAGGTGTCGAAACCATGAACCTGCGCCCATCGGCGTAGGCGCAGCGCGTTGAGCTTGATGAAGCCGTCTGCGTTGGCTTGATCGTAGACGTCTTCGGCTTCGAAGCTGGCGACCTCTTCGTCGTACAAACTCTTGTCCGCTTTTCGCCCGACGACTTGGAAGCCGCCTTTGTAGAGTTTGAGTCGCACCGTCCCGTTGACGTGCTCTTGGCTCGCATCGATCGTCTTTTGCAGCAGCTCGCGCTCGGGAGCATACCAGAACCCGTTGTAGATGAGTTTGGCGTAACGCGGGACGAGCTCATCTTTCCAATGCGCGACCTCGCGATCGAGCGTGATGGACTCCAAGGCGCGGTGCGCCGGCAGCAACAAAGTGACACCCGGCGTTTCGTAAACGCCTCGACTTTTCATGCCGACAAAACGGTTTTCAACAATATCAACGCGCCCAACGCCATGACGTCCTCCGATATCATTGAGTAGACTCAGCAACTCAAAGGGCTCGAGCTCTTGCCCGTTCACCGCGACGGCGTTGCCTTCCTCAAATCGAATCTCAACGTATTCAGGCTCGTCAGGCGCTTTGGTCGGATCCACGGTCAACTTGAACATCTCTTCGTCCGGTTCCCGCCAAGGGTCCTCAAGGATACCGCCCTCAAAGCTGATGTGCATGACGTTTCGGTCCATGCTGTACGGCTTCTCGGCGCTGGCTTCGACCTCAAGCCCGCGCTCATCACAGTAGGCGAGTAAGTCGGCTCGACCTTTGTATTCCCAATCACGCCAGGGTGCGATGACCTTGATGTCCGGGTTTAAGGCATAAGCGGTCAGCTCAAAACGGACCTGATCGTTGCCCTTACCTGTAGCGCCGTGACTGATCGAATCAGCGCCCTCTAAACGGGCGATCTCAATCATCCGCTTCGAGATCAAAGGCCGAGCGAGGGAGGTACCGAGCAGATAGACGCCTTCATAAAGGGCGTTGGCTCGAATGGCAGGCCAGACGAAGTCGCTCACGAACTCTGAGCGCAGATCATCGATATAAATCCTGCTGCCGGCTGCGTCCGCCTTAGCCTGCAAGGGCTCAAGCTCTTCACCTTGCCCCAAGTCGGCAGCAAAGCAGACCACTTCGCAGTCGAACTCTTCTTTAAGCCAATGGAGAATTACAGTGGTATCTAAACCCCCACTGTAGGCTAAAATAACTTTGTTCACCGAACTCATAAAGCGCTCCTCGTGGCGGAGCGTTTACCGAGGTTCGGTCCCTGTGCAAAGACAGGCTGTGCCTGCAAGCCTTCAGGCCTCGGGCGTCACGATCACCGGAGCGCTCATGGAATTGTCGAGATCCGTGGGAGGCAAGGTCTCATCCACGCTGTTCACGCGCTGGGTAAGCCAGCGGATCATGCGCAATTGTTCCTCTTCGGTTCCGTCATCGAGCAGCTTCTTCCCTCGCTCGATCAAGCGCTTGAGTCGGTCTTGATCTTGTTGGGGCGTTCGACTCATTTGACGATCCAGCAAACCGAGCAGGCGATTGAGATGGTTCTTGGCGTGGGCATGTTCGCCATCGATCATCCGCACCATACGCTGGCTTCGATGTTGTGCAGAGAACCGTTCGACCTCTTCAGGGTCGAGGCCGGAGGGGGCGTGCATCGCACATTTGATAGTCTCTCGAGCGTCCCCGCTGCGTGCATTTAAGTGCACCACACCGCTCGCATCGAGGCTGAATTCAAGATTGATTCGCACCGAACCGCGTGGCGCTTTTCGCAGCTTAGCGAGCTCGAGCTTACCCAACATTTCATTGCGAGATGCCTTGTCCGAGCGGCCCTGGCGAACCACCAAACTGATCTCGGTTTGATTGTCACGGCTGGTTGTTAGCTTGCGCGTCGAAGCCGTCGGAATTCTGGCATTGCGGGGGACAATGACCTCAAAGCGGTCGTGCGGGAGCTCGATCCCCAGATCATGAGGCGTCACGTCCATCAGCAAAATACGGTCGGTCAAACCGTTGAGCGCTGCCGCTTGAATCGCCGCACCCATCGCTACCGATCGGTCCGGGTCAATGTCCGTTGATGGCGCCGTACCGCAAACGACCTCGAGGCGCTTACGCACCATCGGTGTGCGCGTCACACCCCCGACGAGCAACACCTCGTCGAGATCACCAAACTCAAGTTCTACTGAGTGCAGCGTGTCTTCGGTGATCTTCATGCACCGACCCACAAGGTCTTCGACCTCATGCTCAAACTGACCCCGGGTAATCTCCATGTCGACGTGGATCGGTGTCCCATCTTCAAGCGCCGACAAGAACGGTAAGCGCAGCTTCGTACGACGCTCATCGCTGAGCTCATGGCGGGCTTGCTTCACGGCTTCTTTGAGTCGCTGCATGGCCGTTGGGTCCGATGCCAGATCGACTTCATGCTCACGGCGAATCTCCCGCAGGACCATCGCCGCCATCCGCTCATCAAAGTCCTCACCACCTAATCGAGTGTCGCCGCCGCTGCCGAGGACACGGTAGACTC